>NZ_CP026112.1:1801373-2101602 GCF_002902925.1 Paraburkholderia terrae
TTGCATGCTTCATCGCAGTGCAACGTCGCGATCGGTCGAACAAATTCGAGATTTGGCTTGACGAACTATCTTTAGATATATATCTTACGATACATCTTAAGACATTCGGAGATGCCGACATGCGCCATCACCATCATCGTTTTTCCCGTGACTTCACCCGCGACGCCGACTTCGCCCGCGATCCCGCGTTCTTTGGCTTTTACGAACGCTTCCGGATGTTCAGAGACGCGATCGGCCGCCATCAGCGCGGCGGCGGCCGGCACGGCGGCCCGTTCGGCGGCGGCGCTGGCGGTCCGTTCGGAGGCGGCTTCGGCGGAGGATTCGGCGGCGAAGGCGACGGCTTCCCGCGCGGCCGCAAGTTCACGTCCGACGATCTGCAACTGCTGCTGCTCGCGCTGATCGACGAACAGCCGCGTCACGGCTACGAGCTGATCAAGGCGCTCGAAGCGCGCTCGAACGGCTTCTACACGCCGAGTCCCGGCATGGTCTACCCGGCGCTCACGTATCTGGAAGAACTCAGCTATGTGACCGTGCAGCTCGAAGGCAACCGCAAGCGCTACTCGCTCGCTGACGCAGGCCGCGAATACCTCGCCGCCAACCGCGAGCGCGCCGACCTGATGCTCGCCAAGCTCTCGCATATCGCCCGCAAGATGGACTCGGTGCGCCGCGCGTTCGCAGGCGAAGGCCAACAAGGCGAAGCAGGCGACGACGCGAGCGAATACGGCGGCTGGCTGCCGGAGTTCGTGCAGGCGCGTCGCGCGCTGAAACATGCACTGCTGTTGCGCGACAACGCATCGCCGGACGAGCAGCGGCGCATCGCGGCGATCCTCGCGCGCGCCACGGCCGAAATCGAAAGCAAGCCGCGCGAAAACGGCGGCAAACCGTCGGGCGAACCCGCTTGACGCGGTCGATCCAACGACATTGAGAGAACCCCTTATGCAAGCAACCCGAACCGATCTGACCGTGACGCGCGTGCGTCATCCGCTGAAATTCCGTCTGCTGCAAGTGAAGACCGTCGAGGCCGTCACGCCGCATCTGATCCGCGTGACGCTGACGGGCGACGATCTGCACGACTTCGTATCGGCATCCTTCGACGATCACCTGAAAGTATTCTTCCCCGCGCCCGGCGAAGACAAACCGACGCTGCCGGCAGCGGGCCCCGACGGCCCCGTGTTTCCCGCCGACCGCCCGCGCCCCGTCGCGCGCGATTTCACGCCGAAGCGTTTCGACCGCGACGCGCGCGAACTCGAGCTGGAGTTCGCGATGCACGAAGCCGGTCCCGCCGCCGAATGGGCGGCGCAGGCGAAGGCCGGGCAATACCTCGGCATCGGCGGGCCGCGCGGTTCGTTCGTGGTGCCGATGGGCTTCGACTGGCATCTGCTGATTGGCGACGATACCGCCCTGCCCGCCATCGGCCGGCGTCTCGCGGAACTGCCGCAAGGCGCGCGCGTCGCGGCCGTGATCGAAGTCGCCGATCCTTCCGCGCGCATCGAGTTCGATACGCAGACCGATCTGTATATCGAGTGGCGTTATCGCAGCGAAGGTGCGTATCGCGGTGCGGAGTTGCTGAAAGCGGTGCGCGAGACGTTCCTCCCAGACGGCGACGGCTACGTGTGGGCAGCGGGTGAAGCGGCAACGATGCGCGCGGTGCGCTCGCTGCTCGTCAATGAACGCGGCATCGACAAATCGCGCATCCGCGCGTCCGCCTACTGGAAACAGGGCGAGCAGGCCGTCCACGAAAATCTCGACGACTGACGCCTCAATCAAACGGAGCCATGCATTGCTCTCATTGAACGAATCACACGAGCGGCGCCTGCTGTGGCTGCTCGCGCTTACTCAGTTCACGATCATCATGGACTTCATGGTGATGATGCCGCTCGGCCCGCAGATCATGCATGCGTTCCAGATCTCGCCTGCCCGGTTCGCGACGGCCGTCTCGGCGTATTCGTGGTGTTCCGGACTGTCGGGCCTGCTGGCCGCCACGTATATCGACCGTTTCGACCGGCGGCGTCTGTTGCTTGCCATCTACGCGCTGTTCGCGCTGTCGAACCTCGGCTGCGCGCTCGCGCCGAACTTTCCGCTGCTGCTCGTGGCGCGCGCGTTCGCTGGCATTACCGGGGGCGTGCTTGCTTCCGTGGTGATGGCGATCGTCGGCGACGTGATTCCCGTCGCGCGGCGTGGCGCAGCGACGGGCACGATCATGACGGCCTTCTCGCTGGCGGCGATCGCGGGCGTGCCGGCGGGCGTGATGCTTGGCGCGCATTTCGGCTGGGCATCGCCGTTCGTGCTGCTCGTTGTGCTGTCCTGCGTGATCTGGATGGGCGGATGGCGCATGGTGCCGTCGTTGACCGAGCATCTGCAGAGACAGCGCGTGCCGCTCGCGCAGGTGTTGCCTGATCTGTGGCAGCTGTTTGCGAATCCGCGGCATCTGAATGCATTTGCGCTGACGTTCGTCGTGATGGTCGGGCACATGCTGGTGATTCCGTTCATCGCGCCTACGCTTGTCGCCAATCATGGTGTCGCGCCTGCGAATCTGTCGTGGCTGTATATGGCGGGCGGCGCCGCTACCTTCTTCACGTCGCGCCGGGTTGGCGCGCTCTCGGATCGCTTTGGCAAGAAGCGCGTGTTCCGCGTCGCTGCGTTGCTGTCGGTGTTGCCTGTGCTGTTCGTCACGCATCTGCCTGACCTGCCGTTTTATGCGTTGGTGTTGTTCTTTCCTGTGTTCATGGTCGCGTTGTCGTCGCGGATGGTGCCGATGCAGGCGCTGCTCACGACTGTTCCGGCACCGCAGACGCGTGGTGCGTTTCTTAGCGCGAACAGCGCGGTGCAGGCGATGGGCACGGGATGCGGTGCCTGGTTCGGCGGTTTGTTGCTGTCGACGACTGCGCAGGGGCAGATTGCCGGTTATGGCACGGTTGGATGGCTGGCGGCGGCTGCCGCCGTGCTCGCGTGTGTGTGGATTGGGCGTGTGAGTGGCGCTGGTGATGCCACTGCGGTGAAGCCTGCGGCGGGGGTTGAGGTGGTTGGCGAGGCGTGACGGGCCTTTTCGTGGTGGCCGTTTGCCCCTGGGCGGGGCGTGCTCTCGTTACGCGTTTGCGGCTGTTGTTCGCGGTTTGTCTTTGTGACTCATTCGGTGCGCCTGGGCGGGACGAACGGTTTGGGCGGGGCGAACGGTTTGGGCGGGGCGAACGGTTTGGTTGTTCCGCCCTTTGCGCGGGCATCCGCAATTCGTTAGCGTGCTTCAAGCGTCGCCCCTGTGCGGGGCGGCACCTACTTTTCTTTGCCGCCGCAAAGAAAAGTAGGCAAAAGAAAGCGGCTCACACCGCCAGCTTTTGTGTTTGCCTGAGGGCCCCCACAGGGTCTTACGCTTCACACGGCAATCACGTGACCCACATTCGTTGCCAGCGCTCTTGCACTGCGCATCACCCGCTTCATGCCCCCGCGTCGCCGCATGTCATGCCAGATATTCCACGGCCGCCCAGGTGGCAAACTGTGTGTAGGCCGTAGCACCTCACACGCCTCACTCCGGACCGATAGCCCACGGGTTCCACTCTGTAAGAGCGCCAGGCTATTCGACGCGACAACCTACACACAGTTTGCCACCTGGGCGGCATTAACCATTCGCTGACGCTAGCACGTGTACGGGAATTCGAAGCGGGTGAGGCGTTCATTCGAAGCGTTGGCAACGCACGCAAACAGAAAGGCTGCCGTGTGAAGCGTAAGACCCTGTGGGGGCCCTCAGGCAAACACTAGAACTGGCGGTGTGAGCCGCTTTCTTTTGCCTACTTTTCTTTGCGGCGGCAAAGAAAAGTAGGTGCCGCCCCGCACAGGGGCGACGCGTGAAGCGCGAAGGCATAACGCGGATGCCAGCGAAAGACCAGACCAAACCACCCCGTCCGCCACAAACTCAAAACCACCAAAACCCTAACGGCAAAAGCCCGCCCCGAAGGCCCAAAACGATACAATCATAACAACATCCGATACGATTATCTCAACCCTCCAAGAAATCCCTAATAATACAGAGACCAAATGTTATTGACGCACCATACCCATGATGCGAAGATCACAACACACACACCGCGATTCAATCGCGAAACATAAGAATTCGTCATACCGACGAAGGAGACTCCAGGATGAGTGAGCCGGTTGCGGTCGCGGCCGCTTCATCGCCCCGTGTGCCATTGATCCGCGTTGCAGGCGTCACCAAGAAATTCGGTGGCGTGCAGGCGCTGCGCGGCGTCAACCTGGAAGTCCTGCCGGGCGAAGTCCACGCGCTGCTCGGCGAAAACGGCGCAGGCAAATCCACTCTCATCAAGATACTGAGCGGCGTCCACACATACGACGAAGGCTCGATCGAAATCGCCGGCCAGAAAGTCGCGTTCGAATCGCCAGCGAAATCCCGCGAGGCAGGCGTTGCCGTCGTCTATCAGGACCTCAGTCTCGTCGAATCGCTGTCCGTCGGCGCCAATCTGATGCTCGGGCGCGAGCCGCGCACAAGACTCGGCTTCGTCAAGCAGCGCGAACTGATGGCGCAAGTCGGCGCCTTTCTGCGCGAACACAATATCCCGCTCGATCCGCGTGTACACGTCGATTCGCTGCCGTTCGCGTACCGGCAAATGACGGAAATCTGCAAAGCGCTGATGGGCGACGTGCGCGTGCTCATCCTCGACGAACCGACATCCGCGCTCACGGGCGGCGAAGAACAGATTCTCTTTGACGCGATCCGCACCGTGACGGCGCGCGGCGTCGGTGTGATCTACGTGACACACCGGCTGAACGAGGTGTTTCGCATTTCGCAACGCGTGACCGTGTTCCGCGATGGTGCGAACGCCGGCCATTTCGCCACAGCCGACACCGACATGAAACAACTCGTCGCGGCGATCGTCGGCCCGCGTCATGCTGCGATGCAGGCCAGACAGGAAACGACGACGGGCGCGTCGGCGCAAAGCGCAGCAGAACAAACCGCACCGCAGAGCACACTTGATACTCCCGTGCTGAGCCTGTCGAACGTGAGCAACGCGCGTTTGCGTAACGTGAATTTCGCCTTGCGCAAGGGCGAAGTGCATGGCCTTGCCGGACTGATCGGCAGCGGCCGCACCGAGATATTGCAGACCATCTTCGGCCTGCTGCCGATCGACGCCGGCGCGATCGAGCTCGACGGCCAGCCGCTCGCCGCGCGCCGCCCTGGCGACGCAATCCAGCGCGGCATCGCGCTCGTGCCGGAAGACCGGCATCTGCAAGGACTCGTGCTCGATCATTCGATCGAACGCAATCTGACCTTGCCGCGCCTGCCGCAGTTTTCGCGCGGCGGCTGGTTGCGCGCACAAGCAGCCGCGCAACAGGCACGCACGGCGATGAAGCAACTTTCAGTGAAGGCGCCCGATGCGTCGACGCAGGTGAAATTTCTCTCCGGCGGCAACCAGCAGAAAGTCGTATTCGCCAAATGGAATCATCCGCGGCCGAAGGTGTTGCTGCTCGACGAGCCGACCGTCGGCGTCGATGTCGGCGCGCGCGAGGAAATCTACGGCGTGGTGCGCGACGCGGCGCGCGCGGGCACGGGCGTCGTCGTGGTGTCGTCGGATCTGGATGAGCTGTTGCGGCTGTGCGACCGCATCTCCATCGTGGTGGACGGCTCGATCGTGCGAACCGTCGAGCGCGCGCAGCTACGCACCGCCGAAGAACTGCACCATCTCATTCAACTTCCCCGGCCTACCGAAGAGCTTGCAACATGAACGAGTCAGTTTCGCCGATGCCCGCAGAACAACAGGCCATTCAGCGTCACGGCCGCGCGCGGCGCATTGCGCGGCGTCTGCTACAGGGCGATCGCCCGTACATGCTGTACATCGCGTTTGCGATTCTGCTGGTGGTGTTCAGCTTCGCGTCGCCGTGGTTCCTGTCGATCGACAACTTCCTCAATATCGGGCGGCAAACGGCCCTCGTGTCGATCATCGCGATCGGCATGACGTTCGTCATCATTGCGCGGCAGATCGATCTGTCCGTGGGCTCGGCGCTCGCGCTGTCGGGCATGTCGGCCGCGCTCGCGATGTCGCACATCAGCGATAGCTGGATCGTCGGCGCGATTGCGGGCATCGGCACAGGTGCGATCGTCGGCGCGATCAACGGCTTCGTCACGACGCGTCTGAACATTCCTTCGTTTCTCGTCACGCTCGGCACGTTGAGCGCGGCGCGCGGGCTCGCGTTGATGGTCACGACCACACGCCCCGAGATCATCACCAACGACCACTTCATCGCGATCTTCGGCGAAGGCGATATTGCAGGCATTCCCGTGCCGATCCTGTGGACGCTGCTCGCCGTGATCGGCGGCATCCTGCTGCTGCACTACAGCGTGTTCGGCCGGCAGATCTACGCGGCGGGCGGCAACCCGACAGCGGCGCTCTATTCGGGCATCAACATCCGGCGCGTCACCACCCTCGCTTTCGTGCTGACGGGCGTGCTCGCCGGTCTCGCCGCGCTCGTACTGTCCGCGCGTTCACATGCGGCGCGGCCGGATGTCGTGCAGGGCATGGAACTCGATGTGATCGCATCCGTCACGCTGGGCGGCTGCAGTCTGTTCGGCGGACGCGGCTTCATTCTCGGCACGCTGCTCGGCAGTCTCATCATCGGCACGCTGAACAACGGCCTCGTGCTGCTCGGCGTCAGTTCGTCGCTGCAACTCGTCATCAAGGGCGTCATCATCGTCGCGGCTGTCGCGTTCACCCGCAAATGAGCATCGAGCGGTGAGAGTCAATCGGCCTTTTGCGCATGCGGCGTTGCGCGCGAGGCCACAAAGTGCAATTCCAAAAACGGCAGGAGACGCAGTACATCACGACCAACGGAGGAAAACATGAACGATCGTCGTGTATCAGGAGCGAGGCTGGCGAGTGTGGTGGCGGCGACTGCGCTTGCCATCTGCTGTTCGCAGGCGTTTGCGCAGGCTTGCACGAGCCTGCCTGCGAAATCGATTGGCCCGGCGGGCATCGTCGGGCAGGGACCGAATGGCGAGAAAGCGGCATCCGCCGATGCCGTCAAGCTGACAGATGCCGAGGCCGCAAAGGTCAAGGCCGGCAAGTTCAAGGTCGGCATTTCGATGCAGACGATGAACCTCGACTGGTCGCAACTGCAGGTCGCGGGCATCACCGATACGCTGAAGAAATACGGCGTCGAAGTGATCGGCACGGCATCGGCTGAGTATCAGGTCGACAAGCAGATCGCCGACATCGAAAACACGATTCAGCGCCACCCCGACGGCATCATTTCGATTCCCGTCGACGGCACGGCAACGGCTGCGACCTATAAGAAAGTCTCGCAGGCGGGCATCAAGCTCGTGTTCATGGACAACGTGCCGACTGGCCTCAAGCATCCCGAGCAATACTCGGCAATGATTTCGGCGGATAGCGAGGGCAACGGGCAGATCGCGGCGAAGGTGCTTGCATCGTGTGTGCCGAAAGGCGGCACGGTCGGTCTCGTGAACTTCGGCGTCGATTACTTCAGCACGACGGAGCGCACGAAGGCCGTCAACGAATGGCTGAAGAAGAATCGCCCCGACATCAAGATCAAGCAGGTCGCGTTCACGGACCCGTCGAAGGTCGGCCAGATTGCGGGCGACTTCCTCACCGCGAATCCCGACGTGAAGGGCGTGTTTGCGGTATAGGACCAGCCCGCGCTCGATACGCTCACGTCGATGCGCGCGCAAGGCATCAATACGCCCATGACGACAGTCGACCTCGGACTCGAATCGGCAATTGAAATTGCAAAGGGCGGGCCGCTCAAGGCGACGGGTTCGCAACGTCCGTATGATCAGGGCGTGGCCGAAGCGATGGCGATGATGAAGGCGTTGATCGGTCAGACGCCGCCGGCGTGGATCGGCGTGCAATCGCTGCCCGTCGTGCAGTCGAACGTGCTCGAATCGTACAAGACGGTGTTCAAGAAAGATCCGCCGCCGCAACTGGCTGATGCGTGCAAGAAGGCAGCGCCTGCTTGTGGGTGATGAATTGAGTACGCTTTAGTACATTAGTTGTAAAAGAGCGAAGCCTTTGCGGGCTTCGCTCTTTGTTTATTGCGCGCGCAGCAGTTGCAACCGTGGCGAACTGGCGTAACGCTTGCGTTCAGCCCGCTTCTCCGACTGTACATGTTGCTCCAGCCACGATATCAGTTCGGCAACAGGCATCGCTTTCGCGAAGTGCCAGCCCTGTCCGTACTGCACGCCTTTGCGCAGCAGATATTCTGCCTGCGCCGCCGATTCGATGCCCTCGGCGACGATTTCCATTCCCAGATCATGTGCCATCGCGATGATGTGCGGCGCCACCACGCAGTTGGCGTGAGCATTCTCGACGGGATTGACGAATGCCTTGTCGAGCTTCAGCGCGTTGACGTGGAATGCTCCCAGATAAGAAAGACAGGAATAGCCAGTCCCGAAGTTGTCGATATAAACAGGATGCCCCGCCCACCTGAGTGCAGCAATGACGCTGCGCGTCGCGTCCGGATGCATGAAGCCTCTTTCAGTGGCTTCGATGCCCACTTGCGCAGCGCGGACGCCCGTCCATTTCAGCGCTTGCGCGAGAACATCCAGAAAGCGGACGCTGCGAAGATCGTCGCTGCCCACATTGATCGAAACGCGAAACGACCGGTCCGCGCTCAGTACGCAGGCCAGGTCATCAAGGCTCTTGTGGAGCACGAGATCGGTCAATGGTCCCATCAGCCGATGCTGTTCGGCCACGCCGATAAAGATCTCCGGCGAGATGTCCTGTCCATGCAGCCGCCATCTGAGTAGTGATTCGACACCGACGCATTTGTTGTCGGCGAGCCTGATTACAGGCTGATAAGACACCTCCAGTGTTTGACGGGTGATGGCCAGCCTTAGCTGCTCGGGTAACGCGAGTTCGGAAATCATAAAATCGTGCGATTGACAGGCAGAGTACACAGCATGCCGTCCAGTCGCTGCTCTTCCATGACGCGGAGATGATAAACGCGTCATGTCCGGCAATCCGGCGCTGCAGAATCAATTGGCAAACCGTGTGAACAAGCGCTACGAAAACACCGGTCACGGTTCAAGCGTTCGCGGCACCGTCGCCCAGGTGTACGTCAGCGCAAGGAAAGCGGAGCCAGAACGTAGTGCGCACACCCGGACAGCTCTCCACACCACATTGGCCACCGTGGCTTTCCATGATCGATTTCACGATCGCCAGGCCAAGGCCGGTTCCCGAGCCGAGATTGTGCCGCGACGGATCGACGCGGTAGAACCGTTCGAAGATGCGATCAACGTGCTCTCTCCCAATGCCCTGCCCCGTATCCGTGACAGCGATTTCCGCTGTACCGCCCACCTCGCGGCACTTGACGAAAATAGTCGATCCGCGAGGCGCATGAGCGAGCGCGTTGGAAAGCAGATTGCTCAACGCACGCTGGAAAAGCAGCAGGTCCGCGCGAACTTCGGCACGCCCGCTCAACTCGATGGTGACTCCCGCATCGGATGCGATGGGCTCGTAGTAGCCCGCGACGCGTTCGGCCTCCACTACGGCGTCAAGCCGGCAGACCTTGACTAGCGTGTGCGCCTTTTCCGAGCGTGCAAGGAAGAGCATGTCTTCGATCATTCCCGACAGACGCTGGTACTCCTCTACACTCGACTCAATGACGTCACGATATTCCTCAGTGCTGCGCGGCAGCGACAGTGCCACCTGCGCGGCTGCCTGCAGATTCGTCAACGGCGTACGCATGTCGTGTGCGAGATTCGAGGAGAACTGGCCGAGGCGCGTAAACGAATCGTTCAGCCTTTCCAGCATGCCATTAAAAGCGTGCTCCAGTTCCTTCAGTTCCTGCGATGTATCGAATCCCGACAAGGGTTGTGCGAGCCGACATGACGACATCTCCTCTGCGTAAGAGACAAAGCGTCGAAGCGGGCTGAGTCCGAACACGGCGATGGCATAGGCGAATGCCGCTGCGATCCCGACGCCCACTACTTCGATCAGCGCGATCGTCCATGCGTGCGCGCGCAACGAGGCAAGGTTGTCCGATTTGTCGTACTGCACCACGACGCGCACAGAAACACAGTCTGATCCCGCGAGCCGCGTCAGCGCCGTGATATAGCGAAACCTCGAGCCTCTGGTATCGAACGCAGCGTTCCGGCGACCTGGCGGCAGGTCGCGGAGCGGTGCAAATGGCTGAAAACCGTTCGTGCTGACAAGACGGTTTCCGGTCATATCGTAGATGGCCATATCCATGTTCTGATGGCCATCCATCTGATCGGTCCAGACATGGGGATGGTTCGAAATGTGGCTTGTCGCACGCACGCTCGCAAGATCGGCCTGTAGCGCCTCTAGCGTGGCCTGCATATGACCGCCTGCCGCCATCGACATACGGCTGCGCAGAGCCTCGTAAAGCGCGGCGCCACTGAGTGCCAGAATGACCGATGTAGAAAGAAAGATCAGAGCGGTTAATCTCGCCCCCAACGTTCGCGGCAAAAAGCGATTGTTCATCGGTTTCGCAATTGCTTCGTTCTTCTCGAGTGTCATCCGTGCCGCGAACGCCATTGTGCTTACAGGCTCGCGCTAGTGTGTGCTAACGCGCGTCAATGGGTGTCACCCGCGTCGCATAAGCCGATACAAACACGGCATGGACGGTATCGCCCACCTTCAAGGTATTGAAATCGATATCCGGACCGACTGTGAGCGTGACTGTCTGATAGGCGTCTCGCAGCCGCATCGCGCGCTTGCCGGCATCCATATCAAGCACTGTGGCCTGAACCTCGACCTGGCGCGCGGCGCTGTATCCCGACGGTGTCGGCTGATACACGCTGGAATCGACACGTTTGCGAATCCCCTCGTCCGCGCCTGCGATCTTGTCAGCGGACACGAGCAAGGCGTTTTTGTAGAGCACTTCGACGTTATCGCCCACGCGGAGCCGATCGAAATTTTCGACTTGCGGACCGATTGCGACATCGATGTCGCGTCCCTTCGGACCATGCAGCGTAATGATGTGCGAAGCACGGTCGATATCGGAGATCCGGGCCTTGATCTCAACGGGGGGCGCCGTGGCGAGAAGCGCCTGCACCCGCCCGGCGAGTGCAGATTGCTCTTGCGCACCCGAAGCAGGTTGAGCGGTCTGCGCGCTCGCCAACGGTACAACCCCAATGCTAACGATAACTGCCACTGCCAACCTGGTTGCTTTACTCATCCGCATTTTCCTGTGTTAAAGGGATTCTTTTGTCGAGGGAAATCACCCCGGTTTACTCAGACATCGGTTCACGCGGCACGCGCCAGACAACCTTCCCTTCTCGCCTGACAGCATGAGCGCTATCGCATCGGCTTGACCTGGCCCAGAGGCTGCGTTGCACATCTTGCGTCCACGCTGTGTCGACAGAACTCGCAGGGCACTCCTGTTTCCATCCTTCCCGGCGCATGGACGCCACAATCAGAATCGCGACAATTGGCACGGCAACGGGAAAAAGAAGAACTGCACCGACGCGACCGGCGAGCTCGCAGGTATCGATAGTCAACCCCACGATGTGTGTGCGAATCGAGCGCCAAAGACTGCGGTCGACCAGAAGGATCGGGATCGCCCTGGCCGTATGGATCAACACATGGCAATAACTCATTGGCAGTTCCTTGGGTTCTCTTCACGTGTTCACGGTCGGCTCGCCTATAGGAAACGTAACGACACGGTGTCTGAGTTTCCGCATCGTTTCATGGGGTCTGCAACGAAGCCTGGAGGGTTGTTTTATCACGATCCACAGCTTCAACTTCAAGTAACAGTGAAATCTTTGATTAAACGTAAATCTCACTATTCGAATAAAACTCCATATCGAAAGATGACCAATACGGACGGCTCATTCTTTAAAACAAAGGTAGATTAAAAACCCCTGAACACCAAAACCGTGAGCGAATTGCATCTTCTCGCCTTTCCGCTTCAGCAACGCTGATCGCATCACAACTCAATGCGTGATGAAAAGCGCCCCTGGCAAATAGATTCATGTCTTTTCAATCTTTCCAACCCGTTTTATTTAATAAGCATGCCTATTCACTCTGGTCACATTTCATCATCTCACCCGGAGACTACTTCATGAACAACAACTAAACGAATACCGCCGTTTGATCTAATCCCTGGCCATCAAGACTGCTCGCCGTCACCGTAGCTACCCGCAACGGCGCACCGACTCTCCTTTCAAGCGGTTGCCATAACCGCAGTTGTCACCCACCTGGCGAGTCGCGACGCACAGATGCCGTACCCCCAGATGGATGTCCAGATGTTCGACCGCCATCGTCAGTTCTGACCTTCCTCCCGATTATTCAAGGAATTATTCATGCGATATCTCTACTTCGCAGCCGCGCTAACCATTGGCGTGGTCATGGCAACCCCATCCAGCCCTGCTTACCCGGCCGAAGCATCGCTCGGCGCGCAAGTCAATGTCATGCCCCAATACGACGGCGCGGCATCGTACCGTACACTGCCATTGCCTTTGTTCGCCTATGACAATGGACTCTTTTTCGTTTCCGGGCTCTCAGCCGGAATACGCTATCCGATCGGAGCCGGCATTACGACGGGTTTGATTGCGCAGTTCGACTTTGGTCGGGACGCCGACGATTCAGATCGCCTTACGGGCACCAACGACATTTCCAACACGGCCCGCGTTGGCGCGTTCGTGGATTGGCGTCACGGCAAGTGGCACGCGTCGCTCAACGCGCTGCAGGCGACGCACAGTGGATATGGTCTGAAAGTCCGTCTCGCGGGTGGCTTCACCGCTTTGGCGACGCCGAAAAACACTGTGAATCTGACAGTGGGTGCGACTTTCGGCAATGGGGACTATATGAATACCTATTTCGGCGTTACCGAACAGGAGTCGCTTGCGAGCCAGTCGAGGCTCGCCCGATATTCGCCCTCAGCGGGCATCAAGGGTGTCGACGCCAGCGTCACGTGGAAGCACCAGCTCAACCCGCATTGGAGCACGGCTGCCGTACTGGGTGTGTCCAGTCTGGTGGGTGACGCAGCCGACAGCCCTGTCGTCGAACACAAGGCTGCTATCTTCGGATCGGTAGGTTTGGCGTACCGGTTCTGATTCCGTCGCTGCGGTATGCATGTGCCCGCACATGCATCCGGACAGTCATGGCGCGCAGCCCCGTACTCGGGCGGCCAGTTTCGATTCACCTTCCTGAAAGACGCTTACCCGCGCATCGTCCCGCTGCGCAGGTTCGGCCCGTAACGCATCGACCAGAACCTTAGAGGTTCGTGAACGGCTTCGAACAGTACTTTGCCTGCATTACGAGGCGGGCCCTCGCCGTCGTTCTACCTGACGAAAGCCCATGAGCCATGCGAGTGGATTTCGACTTCGTGCTCCCCTCGCTTACCAGCGGGCAGACAACCGATTGCGCTATCTGCCCGATTTCCCTTCGATCAGAAGCGGTGGCGCAGTCCGATCGTTGCTGCAACCTGATTGTTGGTTGACGACGGCGACAGCATGTTGATGGATGCCACGTTCGCGATGCCGTTACCGTTCGCGTCATAACCGAGCGAGCCGGAAGCATGCTGGTACACGCCGGCCAAATACACGTCCGTACGCTTGCTGAGCGAATAGTCCGTACCCAAAACGAATGTGTGCCACGTTGGCGAATTGCTGCTGTTGCTGCCTGTCACCGTGCCGTCAGTGAACGTGTAAGAGCTGACGACGGCCAGCGCTGGCGTAAGCCTGTACTGGCCGTTGATTTCGTAATTGTCGAGATGCAGGTTCATCCCCGTAAGACCGGGCAGTGCAGCGCCGCCACTCGACAGGCTCGCGAGACCGTCGATCTGCGAGTGCGTCCACACGAGACCGACCTGTGCCGGGCCGAATGCGTAGGTGGCGCCCAAGCCGTAAGTACGCTGAAGCGTCGCCGAAATGTTCTGGCTTGCCGACGCTGCGCTGTTTGCGCCGCCCAGCCCGCCCGAGTTATCCGACTGTGTGTAACCCGCCGCGACTTTCAGCGGACCTGTGCCGTACCTGGCGCCCAGGCTCCACGTGCGGCCGTTCGCGAAGCCGTTCGCGTCGTTGCTGAAGCCATACATGCCGCCGAACTGGATGCCCGCATAGTTCGGGCTGGTGTACTTGACCGCATTTTTGGTCGAATACGTCCGCGCCAGGTTGTCGTTGTCGAACGGATGGCCAGCGAGATTGTTGCCCAAGCCAGCACCTGCGGCCGACAGCGGCCCGAGATACTCCGAGGTCGACTCGTATTGACGTCCCAACGTCACAGCGCCATACGCGTCACTCTTCAGGCCGACGAAGGCTTGACGGTTGAACAAATCGTCGCTGTTATGAAAGCCTCCGTTGTTCAGATCGAAGCCGCTTTCCATCGTAAAGATCGCCTTCAGCCCGCCGCCGAGATCCTCGGCACCGCGCAAGCCAAAGTAGTTGTTCGACAGGTTGCCGCTACCCTGCTGCCAGACACTCTTCCCGCCGACGTTGTTCGCATAGGTGATGCCCGCGTCGATCGAGCCATACAGGGTAACGCTGCTTTGTGCATGCGCACTCACCGCAAAGGTACCCACCGCGCAGGCGAGAATGATATGTTGTTTCATGCTTCAAACTCCTAAGTACATGGAAATCTCCCGATTGCTGATACAACATAGGCAATCGGTAATCTGACGAGTCAGATTGAAGAGTATTCCATCGATTTGAAGCACTTTCGTTTTAGTGTGGCACCTCAGTACATTCCAGAAATAGAACTGCTACGTGACCAAAACGCATAGAAGATTGTTTTCAATAAAATAAAAGATCAGAGTGTTCTTCTATTTCGGGTGTTCTCCATTATTTTTGTCTTGCAGAAACCACGTCTGGATGATTCATGCACGGCTCAATAATGTCAAAACTCACCTGTCCGACGCGCTGTGTCTGAGGTTTTCCCTCTAGCATCAAAGCAACCGCACGTGCCATGCCGCGCATCAATCAGGTTTGTCATGTGGGTGAACCCACTGTCTTTCCCCCTGGTACAAACCGTAACCAGAATGTCGTGCCGACAGCAGGATCACTTCTCACACCGCACGATCCGTGGTGCAAATCCATGATCGATTTGACGATGGCAAGCCCGAGTCCTACATTGCTGGAAATAGCGTTGTCCCGGGTCGGGTCGACGCGGTAGAAGCGTTCGAAGATCCGGTCCACATGCGGCGGAGCAATCCCGGGACCACGATCGGAGAACAGAACCACTACCGCGCCCCGCTGCTCCCAACATTCAATGTCGATAGTCGAATTGCGTGGCGCGTACGCGATCGCATTAGCGAGCAGGTTGCTGACCGCTCGCTGATACAACAGCAAATCGGCATGGATGATCCCCTGCCCACGGACGTCGATGGTGAGATCCGCCGCTTGCGCCAACGATTCGTAAAAGCCGGTGACGCGTCGCGCTTCCGCCGCCGCGTCGAACTCGCAGATCGATAGCGACAGGTCAGCTCGCTCTGCGCGCGCGAGAAACAGCATATCGTCGATCATTCGGGACAAGCGCTCGTATTCGTCTAAGCTCGATTCAATCACTTCGCGGTATTCAGGCGCAGCACGCGACTGCGCGAGTGCGACCTGAGCCGCTGCTCGCAGATTCGTGAGCGGGGTGCGCAAATCGTGTGCGAGATTGGAAGAGAACTCGCTCAAGCGTGTGAACGAGTCGTCCAGACGCGCCAGCATGCCGTTGAATGCCTGCCCCAGTTCCGACAACTCATCCGAGCTGGCGAGCTTCGGCAACGGTTGCCCGAGCCGGCTAATCGACATCTCGTCGGCTCGCGTGACAATGCGGCGCAGAGGGCTCAGCCCGAGCGTTGTCACGCCGTAAGCCGAGATTGCCGCAAGCAGAATGCCGACCGTCTCCGTGATAAAGATGATCTCTGTGTTCGACCTTACCAATTCGCGCTCTTCGCTGTCGTCGTACTGTACGACGACACGGACAGCTGAACTGTCACGCCCGTCGAGCGGCACGATGGTCACGAGATATCGTAACGCGGTAGTGGGTGTGGAAAGCGTGACAGGATTGTGAGGCGTCTGTACATCCAGAACTGGCGAGTAGTTGCGAAAGCCTCGCGTCGTCAGGAGATCCCTACCTGCCATGTCAAAGATAGCGAACGCCAGGTACTCGCGCCCATGCACGTGCTCCTTCCAGGTATCGGGATCGCCGGTAATCCCGGCCGTCGACTTCAACTCGGAGAGGTGAACCTCGAGAGCCGACATCAAGTCTTTCATCTGGTCCGCGGCATTCGCTTCGACACGGCTCATCATCGCTTCATAGACCGCGAATCCGCTGATCGCGAACGCAACCGATGCATAGAAAACGATCAGCACGGTGAGCCGTACACGCAGGCTAGCCGGCAAATAACGAAGCATGATTAGCTGCCACCGGCTATTGCCACGAATTGCAAGCCGTGACGCGACAGGCCACCGATATTACGCCCGCGTCTTTCCCGCAGGACGCACATGCTGTCCACCTCAGAATTCCGCATCCGCGACACATTTGAAATTCCCTTTCCAGCGGCAGACAGGTACCCGGTTCAGTCTCTCACCTTGCCATCCGGCATCGCCGCGCCATTCGCGCTCTCGACGAGAGAATAGTACTGCGCCTGCTGCGGCGATGTGATTAAGCACGCCGACAACAGGGGCAACTTTGAGAAAGCACAAAAAATTCGCGATACATATCAGGCACGCGCTTGTCCGCACAACGCCTCTATTGAGATCTCCAATGCGTGGTTCATGAGCAAATCACGGTGTCACCTGGTTTCGGACTTCCAGAACGTAGCCCATGCCCCTGACGGTATGAATCAGCCTGGATTCGAAAGGGTCGTCCAGTTTGGAACGCAAGCGGCGGATGGCCGAATCCACCACGTTCGTGTCGCTGCTGAAATTCATGTCCCACACTTGTGACGCGATGATCGCGCGCGGGAGAATCTCCCCTTCGCGTCTCATCAAAAGCCACAGCAGCGCAAACTCTTTTGCCGTCAACAGAATGACCTTTCCCTGCCTCGTGGCCTTACGACGTGTGAGGTCGAGTTCGAGGTCGGACACACGGAGCGTGTTCGAATCCTGCGGCCGCGCGCGACGAAGGATCGACTTTACGCGTGCAGTCAGTTCGACAAAATCAAAGGGCTTGGCGAGATAGTCGTCAGCACCGAGTTCCAGCCCCCGGATGCGGTCTCCCACGTCGTCTCTCGCGGTGAGAAAGAGAACCGGCGTCGACTTGCTGCGTCTGAGATTCTGCAATAGTGTCCAGCCGTCTTGCCCTGGCAGCATCACATCCACGATGAGCAGGTCGTAGTCCTCCGTTTCAGCCTGATGCTGCCCGGAAATGCCGTCCTCCACCCAGTCGGCAACATATCCCGCTTCCGTCAAACCCTTCCGTAGATATAAACCCGTTTTGCCCTCATCTTCGACAATCAGAATTCGCATTACCTGTTACCTCGTTTGAATCACTTGCGGTCCGAAGATCCTCCGGCAGGCGCACAACGATATCAAAGCGACGGTTTCCCTGGAAGTCTGTCCGCGCTTTGCCGTTTTGCAGATGACTTACGCCACGTCAAACATGACAGGAATGTCATGTTCGCCTCATGCAGACGCAGCACTCAAACGTCAAGCTTCCCGAGTCTAGCTGGCGTCCAATGAAGTTATTTCAATGCAATGAGTACATCTCAACGGTTTGACGAATACCTGGAACATCTTTCTCAAGGATTCCGACACAAGCATCATATTGTCGGCCTGCGCGACTATTGCACGGGACTGATGCGACCGTTGGAGCGAAAGAGCACAAACGCCATTGCGGAAGATCTTCAGCCCGCACGCGCGGAAGCAATGCGTCAGGCGCTACATCATTTCGTGGCCAGAGCGCCGTGGTGCGATGAGGAACTGCTGAGACAGGT
This sequence comes from Paraburkholderia terrae, assembly GCF_002902925.1. Lineage (GTDB taxonomy): Bacteria > Pseudomonadota > Gammaproteobacteria > Burkholderiales > Burkholderiaceae > Paraburkholderia > Paraburkholderia terrae. The sequence continues at coordinate 1,819,227 of NZ_CP026112.1, forward strand.
TGCCCGCTGGGTGACCCCGCAAATGGCGGGTCTGTCCCGGAGCGGCTGGTGGATCGTCGGCTGTAACACATTTCCGAAGCGTGGCAGCCAACCAGTGGGGGTCGCGAGACAAAATCACGGAGCATCGGCCAGATATGACAAATGTCAAATTGCCGTGAGTGTTTCGCTAGCCTGCGAAAGTGCCAGTCTGCCTGTCGGCTGGCGGCTGTATCTGCCGCGAGCATGGGCCGACGATCCGATCCGGCGCAGGAAGGCAGGCGTCCCCGCCGATGTGCAGTTTGCGACCAGGCCGAAACTTGCGCTTGAACAGATCGAAAGGCTGCTTGCCACGGGAGCGCCATCACGCCCCGTGCTCGCCGATGTCAGCTACGGAATGGATCCCGACTTCAGGCAAGGGTTGATCGACCTCGGACTGCCGTACGTATTGGGTGTCACGTCGCAAGCACGCGTCTGGCGCCCGCAAGCCGAATCGCTAACGTCGACGGCGGGACGCCTCCAGTCGCAGACGTGGCGTACGGCCGGGCATTACCCCATCAGCGTCAGAGCGTTGGCCATGGAATTACCGGCGCACGCGTTGCATACGATCAGCTGGCGCGAAGGGAACGGCAATCTGAGAAGCAGCCGCTTTGGCGTGGCGCGAGTGCAGTATGCCGACAGCTACGCATGCTGGACGCGACTGCAGCCATTGCAATGGCTGCTATTGAAGTGGCCGCTGGGCGAACCGGAGCCCATCAGATACTGGCTTTCGACGCTGCCGGAAGACACGTCCATCAATGAACTCGTCGCGGCCGCACATTACCACTGGCGCACCGATCGGGACCACGAGGAACTTCGGCAGGATTTCGGACTTGACCACTATTCAGGCCGTGGCTGGAGAGGGTTTCATCATCACGCCACGCTATGCACGGCTTCGTACGGCTTCCATCTCGGAGAACGGCTGGCGACTGAGCGAGATCTGGCTTCTCGACGACTGTCGATCTACCCGGAACCTGGCGTGTGATCCGCGTCACTTCGCGCATCGAGAATCCCTGTCACTATCTGGAGCATTTTCTTTTTGAGAATTTAGACAACCACCGCTCCCACATTTAAATGGATGATCGCAATTCCGCGATAAAGGATAATTAATGTCGAAACGTTTTCGTTTGTTGGCAGGTATCGCTACCCTCATTCCTGCATTCGCGCTCCTTGCGCAAGACCTCGCCGCCAACCCGAAACCCAATCCTTATCTGGCGGCAGAAAAATACGCCATTACCCATTTCGATTCGTCCCAGAGCGATTCCTTTCCGTATGCCGTTCCGCGCGGCACGTTCGAAGTCGATCTTCGAAAGGAAAAACGGATTGTTGCGGGCCCCGTCAACATCATGACGCTCGCATCGACGTCTCCGTCCTATATGTGGGGTGTCTCCAGTGAAGGTGTCACCTACATCGACGTGTCGAATGGCGGATTCAAGGAGGTCGCCCGCATGGCGGCTCCAGGCCAGAAGATCATCTCTGCGCAGTTACACGACAAGGTTCTGGGTCAGCATTTCGCCAATGTTGCACAAGTGCAAAAAGCGGTCACTGACATCTATGGCCTCGACTGGACGCGCGCGGTCAATGGTGTCTATTCGGTAGTCGATAAGAATAACGACGTGTACTACAACACTGCCGACGGCTTCTTAACGAAATTCGGCCTGATCGACGAAAAGAACCCATCCGCAGGGATAAAGGTCATCAAGACCATCAACATGCGTTCGATTATCGGTCCGGACGCGTACCTCGTGGGCACGGGCATCACCTATGACGGAAAGCTCGTCGTCGCGTCCAATTTCACTGTGAGTGTTCTTGACCGCTCACTTGAAGGCAAAGCCCAAACGATGCGTCTCGCACCGGGTGAGGTCGTGACTAACTCATTTGCGATCGACGATCAGAATGGCATCTATATCGCCTCGAACAAGATCATGCATAAGCTGGTCTGGACGGGCACGAAACTCTCCGATGATCCTGCGGATGGCGCCTGGACGTCGCCGTACGACACCGGCGATCAGCCCCCAACCATCAAGCTTGGCAATGGCACAGGGTCCACGCCAACGCTGATGGGATTCGGACGGGATCAGGACCAGCTCGTCGTGATCACCGACGGCGCGAATCGCATGCATCTGGTCGCGTTCTGGCGCAATGAAATCCCGACCGGCTGGAAAGCACCAACTGGAGCGAAATCGAACCGCATAGCAGGCCAAATCGCCGTGACGGCCGGATTGACGCCGCTGCCGAATTTCATTCAGACCGAACAGTCCGTCGTCGTGAATGGCTATGGCGCCTTTGTGGTCAACAACATTTCGGAATCCGGCGCGAAGGACAAGCTAGTCGACGTACTGGCGCTGGGCCCCGTCAACCAGCCGGGCCACGGTACAGAGCGTTTCGAGTGGGACCCGAAGACACATCGTTGGCATTCGGTCTGGTCGAGAAGCGACGTAATTTCGATCAGCATGGTACCGAGCGTCAGTTCGGCGTCGGGTATCGTCTTTGTGAATGGCTATTACAAAAAGACTGGCTGGGAGTTGACTGGTCTTGACTGGAATACAGGCAAAACCGTACAGCGCGTCGAGTTCGGCAAAGACAATCTCGGCAACGGCGCTTACGCCATCATCCAGTACGCGCCGAACGGTGACCTCATCTTCAATAGCGTAGGCGGCCCGGTTCGCGTGCATCTGAAAGATCCAGCAAGAAGCTGATTGCCTCACCGAACCTGAGTGATGTGCCGATCTCCGGAACCGTCCGGGGTCGGCCCATGCTCGCGGCCTTTACGCGCAAGCCCACGCTGGTCCACTCGCCACCTGCCTGCGCCTTTTTGCCATTCGCAGAACCTAAGCTGAATCGTGAAACAACACCATGCATAAGCGTCGCTTGATTCGACATGTGACCAATAGTCTGCTGGCGATCTTTTGTGTAGCCGGCATACCCCAAAATTCGTCGGCGACTGAAACGGGGGTCGGTCGGCCCATAACCGGTCAACAGGTCACGCCATACGGCGGAATCGTTCCACCCACCAGCGAGTGGATCGTTTCGTGGGCGACCATCTATTACGACGGATCGCTCAGCGCCAGCAAGAATGTGTCTACAGGGAATCAGATAACGGGTGGCCTGGATTATCAGGTTGTCTACACGATCGCCAACCTGGTGAAGACATGGGGTGTCAACCTGGCTGGATGGAATTTTGCTTCATCCATGGGTGTACCTGTTCAATATTCCAATGCGTCGTCGTTCAACGGTCTTCTGCGTCCCGATCACGGTACCCAGTTCGCCGATGTCTTCTTCGCACCCGTCATTGCCGGATATCGTCTCTCGCCAACCGACTACACCGCGCTGAGCCTGCAAATCTACGCACCGACGGGCGCTTACAATCCCAATCGTCTCGCCAATGCCGGTCAGAACACCTGGACATTTACGCCCACTATTGCCTATACGAAGCTATTTCCGAAGAACAACGTCGAGCTGACCGTCAACTTCGGTGTCGAGTTCTATACAACGAATCGCGATACGAACTATCACAATGCCGCCGTCAGCGTACTCGACGTGCTGGCGCTCAAGCGCTTCAGTAGCGGGTGGAGCGTAGGCGTCGTCGGCGGGTGGATTCAGCAGCTCGGCAACGATGCCGGTCCCACTGCTGATTTGCTCGATGGCGCGAAGGGCTATTCCGTCGGCATGGGCCCGATGGTTGGCTGGGCTGGCAAGATCGGCAACACGCCCGTTTCCGCGAATCTCCGATGGGTCAACGAATTTGCCGCCCATGCAAGACCCAGCGGAAACGCAGTGCAGCTGTCGTTGAGTGTAACGTTCGAATAGGCCAAATTCAGATTAGAACTAGCGAAAGAATGCGACGACCTGGAGAATCGTTCCAGCCCCCGCAATAACCATGAACACTGCCGCCAGCCAAACGCCGGCAGTTTCTTCAATCCATTCCGCGACTGACGATGAATACCCGTCCCGGTCGCCGATATTCCTCTGGCGTTGGCTCGATATATTTTTCACCATCCTTGTAACAGCCGTCTCGCGACAATTATTCGTGTTCATCTTTTGACCCGTGGCGCTGAGAAAGGAGACAGGTGAGATGCGTTGTGCTTCCTGTCGACATTCTGCTATCTCGGCACCGGTCTGAAAAACTTTAAGGTCACGTTTGACAAAAGCCATCTGCGATATTGCTATCAACCCCACGCGTTCGAGCCGATGTCGCCAGGCACGAGGTGTGCGCTGTATTTGTCACACCTGGAAATTAGCGGAGGCAGAAATGAGCAGAGTTTTGACAATTGCAGCGGTCGTATTGTTGGCCGCCTCGGCGGGTGCCGGTGCTCAGACGAAACCGGAAAATGCGTCGTCCAGCAACGCGGTGAAGGTTCAGTCGGGCGACGCTGGGAAGAGCCTCACCGAGAAGGCGCAACAAGGCGAGCCGGGAAACGCGGAAGGAACGCTGATGAACAAACGATCGAAAGCGCTATCTCCGCAAGGCGCCTCCGCCGCCGGAAAGACAGGCGAAGTCAAGCAATAACCGTAGCTGAAGTCCAGTTCCAAGGACGCGTAGCTGGATAGAGAAGCCGTGGCCGTCGGCGGGCAATGACTGCACCCGCTGCGCCGGCCACTCATCCCGAACGTCTACAGCGCAGAACAATTGACCGGGTTACGGCGAGCCGTTTGAGTTTGCCATTCTCCGCATACGCCTGTCGGCAAGCTCCCCCTAGCGGCCCGATACACATTGGGCGCAACCCCATACTCCCGCCGAAACTCCCTCCCCATGTGAGACGCATCCGAAAACCCACAAGTTGCCGCTATATCGGCCACCGTCCGCTCCGAGTCCGTCAGCAGCCATGCAGCCGTCTTCAGCCGCATTCGACGCGCGTACGCCAAGGGCGATTCACCCGTCTGTGTCTTGAACAGCCGTTGGAGTTGGCGCACGGACACCTCGACCCGATCAGCGAGTTCCTCCATGCTCAACGGTCGCCCAATGTGCTGCTCCATCAGATGAACGACCCGCTTCACGCGGGGATGCGTCACGGGCTCGGTGCCAGGCGGGTGCGGTTGCGGCGCGCTCGGGCGCTGCGCATCTTCTACGAGAAGGATACGCAGCGCTTTCTGGACGGTCGCAACATCGATATGCCGCTGCAGGATGGCTGCGGCCACATCGATCGAAGCGCGACCACCCGAGCACGTGATGCGGCGCCCATCGATCGCAAAGAGCCGGTCGGCGACAAGCAGGCTTTCGTCGACGTGCGGAAAGCGTTCAATGTAGTCCCAGTAGTGAAACCAGCTGACACACACGCGATGTCCATCCATCACACCAGCGCTCGACAGCGCGAACACGCCGGTGCAAATGCCCACGAGCGTGGACAACGCATCGGCGGCACGGCGAATGAAGCGAAGCGCGGCATCGCCGACGCCCGGTCCCGAATGCAGCAACCCGCCGATCACGACCACATAATCGAAGCGCCCTGCTTCGTCGAAGGTTTGCCACGGCTGGATCTGAATACCGCAACTCGCCCTCACTGGCGTCAGCGTTTCGCCGACTATCGTCCATGCACACCGCACCGGCTTGCTGAAATCGGCGTCGTCGCTGGCAAGACGCAAGAGATCCACAAAGCCGGAGAATGCTGTCAGCGTGAAATTCGGCAGAAGGACGATTCCGAACTGCACGGGCGGCCTTCTGTCCCGGAACGCAAGATCCGTTCGGGACACCTTTGTTCGCGCCTCGACCTCGAATGAATCGGCTGTCGCGCCCATGGTCGGTTCACTCATCCGCCAACGGTGCCTGCGAAGTCTCGCGGCTGAAAATCATCGCGATCAGCGCGACACCCGCCGCGCCGACCAGATACCACGCTGGCGCAAGCTTGTTGCCCGTCGCGCCGATCAGCCATGTCGCGACAAGCGGGGCCGTGCCGCCGAAGAGCGCATTCGCCGCGTTGAAGCAGAAAGCGAAGCCGCTATAGCGCACCCGCGTCGGAAAGATCTCCGACAGGAAGCACGGCAGCGTGCCATCGTTCATCGTCAGCAATGCGCCGAAGGCGATCTGGATCGCGACGATCATCATGAAGCTCGCGCCTGCCAGCCCCTTGAAGAGCGGCACGGTCAACACCGCGAACAGGATCGACGCGCCGATCAGCATCGACTTGCGGCCGACGCGGTCCGACAGCGCCCCCATCACAAACACCAGGCCGATGTATGCCGTCAGCGAGATCGTCGCGGCGATGAACGATGCCGTCTCGTCCATGCCCAATTCCGTCGACAGATAGGTCGGCATATAGCTCAGCACCAGATAGAACGCGACGGCATTCAGGCACGTCACGCCGAACGCGATCAACATCTTCATCCGGTGCTTGCCCAGCAGTTCGGCAATCGGTGCGCGCGCAACGTGATGGTCTTGCTCCAGCGCCTTGAAACGCGGCGTGTCCTCCAGTTTCACGCGGATGTACCGGCCGATCAGGCCAAACGGTGCCGCCAGCAGAAACGGTAGACGCCATCCGAACGAATGCAGCTGCTCGCTGCTCAACACGGCATGCAACACAGCGATGAGAATCGAGCCGAACAACAGACCTGCCGCCGTGCTCGCCGGTACGATGCTCGTATAGACGCCACGCCGGTTAGCCGGCGCGTATTCGGCGAGGAACGCCGAAGCGCCCGCGTATTCGCCCGAGGCCGAAAAGCCCTGAATCACGCGTACCAGCAGAAGCAGGATGGGCGCGAGCATTCCGACCTGCGCGTAGGTCGGCAATAGCGCAATGAGGAAAGTCGAGCACGACATGATCAGAATGGACAGCGACAACGATGTCCGCCGGCCGATCTTGTCGCCGAAGTGGCCCCAGACAATGCCGCCGATCGGCCGCACGATGAACGAAATGGCGAACACGCCATATGCCGCCAGCAGTCCCGTGCTGCCGTCCGTCTTCGGAAAGAACACGACGGCAATGATCGTCGCCAGATAGCCGTACGACGCGTAGTCGAACCATTCGACGAAGTTGCCGATAAAGCTCGCGCATGCCGCGCGTCTGAGCAGTTTGGGATCGACCGATTCGTTCATGGAACTGTCACCTGCTCCTGAAGGCGCGATGACGCTGTTCGCGGGATCGCCCGACAAGGATCTTCTCGTGTTCATTGACTCTCTCCAGACCTGATGATGCGATGACGGTACGCGGGCGGCAACGTGCGCTCACGCAGTGCTTCGGCTCTTCCAATCGAACCTCGATCGAACGAGCCTGCTTGACTGCATGGTAGGAGTCCAATATCAACGAACATTTCCGGTCTCGACGCAGTACTTTCTGTTTTCGACATCGAGGGTATACGTTAGCGAGCCGTTTTCATTGCGGTATCGATGAACGCATTGAGCAGCGCAAATGAAAAAAGCCCGCTGTATCCGCTAACGTTTTTCAACGTCGGCGAATACAGCGGGCAACCTTGTCCGCTAACTATCAGATCGAGCTGGAATGCACGTCGCCTTGCAGACGATCACCAGAGGACGACATGTGAAAGAGCGGGTGTCTACGCGCGAGCAGGAAGTACGCGATACCGCCCGTCAGCAGGGAGAACTCGAAACTCAGGTCGCCCCAGCCAAGAAAATCGCGCATCAACGGGCTGACATAGATGCATGCGCGTCGCAGTCAAACCGTCAACGGTCATACACCGGCAATCGCGCGCAAAGCTGCGCAACCTGCTCGCGTACGCGGGCTTCCGTCTGGGCGTCACCCAGATGATCGAGCACATCGCATACGAGCGATGCCGTGAGCTTCGCATCGTTCTCATCGAAGCCACGCGTGGTTAGTGCAGGCGTGCCGATGCGGATGCCGCTCGTCACGAATGGCGATTGCGGATCGTTCGGCACCGCGTTCTTGTTCACGGTGATATGCGCGCGGCCGAGCGCGGCGTCCGCGTCCTTGCCCGTGATGCCTTTGTCGATCAGGTCCACCAGGAACAGGTGATCGTCGGTGCCGCCCGATACGATCTTATAGCCACGTTCGATGAAAACGGCCACCATCGCGCGCGCATTGTCCAATGTCTGCTTCTGATACGCAACGAACTCCGCGCCGAGCGCTTCGCGGAAGGCGACCGCTTTCGCCGCGATCACGTGCATCAGCGGGCCGCCTTGCGTGCCCGGAAAGACCATCGAGTTGAGCTTCTTTTCGATCGCTTCATTTGCGCGCGCGAGAATCAGGCCGCCGCGCGGACCGCGCAACGTCTTGTGCGTGGTCGTCGTCACGACATCCGCGAACGGAATGGGATTCGGATAAAGACTTGCGGCAACGAGGCCCGCCACATGCGCCATATCGACGAAAAGATACGCTTCGACACGATCGGCAATCTCACGAAAGCGTGCAAAGTCGAGCACACGCGAGTACGCAGAAAAACCCGCAACGATCATCTTCGGCCGATGTTCAAGCGCGAGCCGTTCGACTTCGTCGTAATCGATCAACCCGGTCGATGCATCGACGCCGTATTGCACCGCATTGAACACCTTGCCCGAAAACGACACCTTCGCACCGTGCGTCAGATGACCGCCGTGCGCGAGGCTCATGCCGAGAATGGTGTCGCCCGGTGCGAGCAAGGCCAGATACACGGCTGCGTTGGCCTGCGAGCCGCTATGCGGCTGAACGTTCGCATACGCTGCACCGAAAAGCTGTCGGGCCCGTTCGATCGCGAGCGACTCGACCACGTCAACATGCTCGCATCCGCCGTAATAACGCTTGCCGGGATAGCCTTCTGCGTACTTGTTGGTCAGCACCGAACCCTGTGCTTCGAGCACGCGCGGGCTCGTGTAGTTTTCCGACGCGATCAGTTCGATATGATCTTCCTGCCGTTGCCGCTCGAGCAGCATCGCATTCGACAGTTCGGGATCGAAGCCTGCGATCGTCTGTTCTTTTGAAAACATCGGTAAAGCCTCCTGCCATGTTTGATCGCCTGCGGCGTATGCCGCAGGCCTTCGTGCTGTCGGCCCTTAAGCCCCGATGATGTTGTGGTCCGGCCCATACGGAAAATGGGTGATGTTGGTCGCGCCCTTCTCTCCGATCACGAGAATGTCGTGCTCGCGGTACCCGCCCGCGCCCGGCAGGCCTTCCGGCAGCATGATCATCGGCTCCATCGACACAACCATGTTCGGCTCCAGCACCGTCTCGATGTCTTCGCGCAATTCAAGGCCGGCTTCGCGGCCGTAGTAGTGGGACAACACGCCGAACGAATGGCCGTAGCCGAACGTGCGGTACTTGAGCAGGCCGTATTCGGCGTAGATCTTGTTCAGTTCATTCGCGATATCGCAGCAGCGCGCGCCCGGCTTGATGAGCTTGAGCCCGGCTTCATGCACCTCGACATTGACCTTCCAGAGCCGCAGATGCTCGTCCGGGCAATGATCGAAGAACATCGTGCGTTCGAGTGCCGTGTAGTAACCGGCGATCATCGAAAAGCAGTTCAGGCTGAGGATGTCGCCCTTCTGCACCTTGCGCGTCGTCACCGGATTGTGTGCGCCGTCGGTATTGATGCCGGACTGAAACCACGTCCACGTATCCATCAGTTCCGAATCGGGAAAGCGGCGCGCGATTTCGCGCACCATGGCCTGCGTCGACGCCAGCGCCACTTCGTGCTCTGGCACGCCTTCATGCACGGCGGCCGCGAGCGCCGCGCCACCCACGTCGCACACATTCGCGCCATGCTTGATCACTTCGATTTCTTCCGCCGACTTGAGCATGCGCATCCGCATGGTCTGCGCGCTGATGTCGACGAACTCGACGGACGGAAGCGCGGCCTTCAGTTTGCCGAGTACTTCGACGGGCATCTGATCGAACTCGACGCCCACACGCCCCTTGTTCTCGATCTCGCCCTGCACGGCACGAAAGAAGTTGTCGCGCTGCCAGTCGGTATACACCACGTTGTAATCGCCGACGGTACGACGCCACGGTTGTCCGCCGTCGATATTCGCCGAGATCGATACGACCTTCCTGTCCGTCACGACCAGCCCGTACTTGCGGCCGAACGAGCAGTAAAGAAAATCCGCGTAATAGTTGATGTTGTGATACGAGGTGAACAATACGGCGTCGATGTTCTCGCGCGCCATCAGCTCACGCAGCTTGCCTTGACGGCCTGCGTATTCGGCATCGGAGAAAGTGTGCTTCACTTTCTCGCCGTTCTCGATCCGGATCAGGTTCTCCAGTTTCATGCGCTCGACTCCTCGGTGAAAATGCAGTGGAAGTGAGCGAATGTTAGGAGTGTGGTGATTCAGAATATTTCCCGATACGACGTCAGACTCTCTATTTTCGACATAGAGGGTTAACCACAACGGGGCTCGGAGCGCGCGTCGCGGGTGGATTTCGAGGCTTATAGCGCCTTTTGATAACGCCTGCGGTCCGCCATCGGCGTGATGTGGAACTGCGCCTTGTAGCGGGTCGCAAAATGCGTCAGCGAGGTAAACCCCGTGCGTGCGCACACTTCTTCGAGGGACTTTGCCGTCCGGTAGAGCAACTGCCTCGCGCGCAACAAGCGGATTTCCAGGTAAGCCTGCGCGGGCGTCTTGCCTAGCCGCTCCTGAAACCAGCGTTCGAGTTGTCGCTGCGAGACTTCCAGAAACGTCGCAATCTCCGCCACCGAAAGCGTTTCCTCGACATTGCTCTCCATGACCTGCAGCGCCTCGTCCAGTTTCGCATGCTCGGCACCGATGTACTGCCGCAACGACGTGACCTGACGTTGTTCATGACTGCGCCGCTCGGCGATCAACAGTTCGAGCACGCGCGCGGCAAGCGAATGGCTTCCGGGCGGCAGGCCGAGCAGATGAATCATCAGATCGAGCGGCGCAACGCCGCCGCTGCACGTATAGCGGTCGCGGTCTACCTCATACAGGCGGTTCGACACCGTGAGTTTTGGGAATTGCTCAAGTAGCACGTCCTGATCTTCCCAGTGAATCGTGCATCGATACCCATTGAGCAGACCCGCTCGCGCCAGAAAATAGCTGCCCGTGTCGAGACCGCCCAGCGCGGTCCCACTGCGCGCGTGTAAGCGCAGCCAATCCAGCACGGCGCCTATCCCCTTGCGTGGAATCGGATTGGGCCCGACGACGAAGACGGCGTCGAACTTGCCGGCTTCCGCCATCGACGTATCGGGCATCACGCGAATCCCGTCGCTAGAGCACACGTATTCGTTGCTCGCACCGATAAGCTGGTATTCGTAGACTTTCCGTTCGATCAGCATGTTCGCGATTCGCAGCGGATCCACAGCGGTGCCCAAGGCGATCAACGAGAAGTTGTCCAGCAGCAGAAACCCATAACGCGTGACACGCAAGTCATGCAGTCCGGCATCGAGGCGACTTTCGTGGGTTGACGACATGTCCGGTGAGCGGGGATGGGGAATAAAAACGCATCATAGCCTCAGACTGTTCAATACGATGGTGACTGCCGCCGGTGAGGGACTGGATCACTGAGTATTGCTTTGCGGCAAAGTTGCAGTCCTGTCACCTATGTGGCTGGCAGTCCATGCAACGCACTATAATTTTCTTGCGTTTCGGAAGGCAGGTCCGAAACCCCCAAGGACGGTAATTCAAATCTACGCTGACGCGCAGTGGTGAGGTGCTCCAATGAAGCGCATCGTGCTGCAAGTGCCGACGATGGTTTTCGCGGCCTGCCTGATACCTGGCTGCGCCGAAACCCCTTCCACGACCGCTGAACCCCATTACCAGAACCGCGCGGTCTCACGCGCCGACGGCGACCTGCGTGTGTCGACAGCGGTACTTTCATCGGATGAAAGCAGGGCTCTGTACGACGCTGAACTCGCCAAAAGGAAAATTCAGCCCGTCTGGATTGAAGTCGAGAATAACGACCGTCGCAGCTATTTCCTGATGAGTCCTGGACTCGATCCAAACTTCTTTCCGCCGTCAGAAGCAGCAGAAGCGTTCGACCGTGACGCGACGCAGCAACAGCGCAGCGCACGTGACCAGCGCTTTACCGCGCTCGCTTTCCGTAATCCGGTTCTGCCCGGGCAGACGGCATCCGGCTTCGTGCTGACCAACCTCAGCGAGGGCGCAAAACTGGTCGAAGTGGACCTCGTCGCGAGCGGGCGGGCGCAGACGTTCTCGATCCTCACCGTCGTGCCCGGGTTCCAGGCCGACTACAAGACAAGCAACGTTTTCAAGCGCGCGGCTGACCCGGACGTTGCTGTCGTCGACTATACGGATGACGAGGCCTTCCGCTCGGCGCTCGAAGCCTTGCCATGCTGCGTGACCAACAAGGACGGTTCGAAGAATGGCGACCCCATCAACCTGGTGATCGTGGGCGGTCTGGACGACGCCTTTCCCGCGCTGGTGCGGCGCGGCTGGAGTCCGACCGAGCAGAAGTGGTCGGGGGCGATCTGGAAGATGGTGACGTCCGCGCTCTCCGGCGAACCCTACGTCAACGCGCCCGTGAGCGATCTCTATCTGTTCGGCCGCGCACAGGATCTCGCGCTGCAGAAAGCGCGTGACACCATCCACCAGCGCAACCATTTGCGGCTCTGGCTCGCCGCGATGCGCTACCGCGGCAAACCCGTGTGGGTGGGTCAGATCAGCCGCGACATTGGCGTGCGCCTCACCTTTCATTCGCCGACGCTCACGACCCACAAGATCGACCCTGACGTGGATGAGGCGCGCACCGCCCTGACGGAAGACATGGCCTATTCGCAGAGCCTCGTGAAGCTTGGACTCGTCGCGGGTGTGGGCGCGGCGCCGCAGAACGCGCCGCGCGAAAACCTGACAACTGATCCGTACTACACGGACGGCTATCGCCAGGTGCTCGTATTCGACCATGCGCCGAGATCGCTTGCGGAGATCGAGCTATTCCCCTGGGTCACCGATGACGCGTTCAGAGGGACAACGGCCGGAGAGAAGCGATGAGCGTCGTGCGCCCCTTACGTCGTGCGTTGAAGCGCGTGGTGTTCACGGCGAGCCTCGTGCTTGCAATCGCGGGCTGTTCGACATGGCAGGCCCCGCCGCATGCCGACGACGGGCCATTGCGCGCGCGCGCCGTGAGCGCCACCAATCGTGATGTGCGCGTGAGCGCGGCCGTGCTGGGCAGTGAAGACAGCGTGCGCATGTTCGGTGTCGATATCGAGAAAACGCATGTGCAGTCTGTCTGGGTCGAAGTGCAGAATGGCACGTCGCAGGCGCTATGGCTGCTGCGCTCGGGTACGGATCCGGACTACTTCTCGCCGCATGAAGTCGCGTGGCCGTTTCATACACTGCTCGGCGGCGCAACGAATACGCAGATCGACGACTACTTCAGCAACCTCGGCTTCAAAAACCCAATACCGCCAGGAGAGACGCGCAGCGGCATTCTGTTCACGAACCCGGATCGCCGGACCAAGCTCGTCAATATCGATCTGTTCGGTAGTCAAACACTGATCCCGTTCACGCTCTTTGCGCCCGTACCAGGCGGCACGTCAGTCCCGCAATACGATCAGCTTTCCTTCGCGTATCCCGAGACTGAGATCACCGACTGCCCGGATCTCGCGTCGCTGCGGGCCGCACTGGAACGGCTGCCATGCTGCGCCACCAACGCGGATGGCACTGTCAATGCCGATCCGCTGAACGCGGTCCTGGTCGGCAAGCTTACCGACATCGGGGCGGCGATGGTTCGACGCAACTATCGACGCGACTTGCGCGGGTCCGACACCGCGCAGAGAGTCTTCGGGCGGGAAGCTGACGCCGTCGCGCGCAAGCAGGCGCAGGGAGGCGCGCCCGCCACATGGATACGCGCATGGCTCGCGCCGATCCGCTTTCAGGGACAACCGGTCTATGTCGTGCAAGTCGGCCGCCCCGTTGGCGGACGCTTTGTACCGCGCGGCGACGCACACCTCATCCTGCACGGCAATGTCGACGAAGCGCGCAACTTCCTGATCCAGGATCTGATGTACTCGGGTGGTCTCGACAAGCTCGGTTTCGTGTACGGTGTCGGCGAAGCGACGAAGACGCAGCCGCGAGCAACGCTCGACAATGCAACCTACTATACGGATGGTTTGCGCGCAGTGATGTTCTTTGCGACGCGGCCGCTCAGCTTCTCGGATGTGCAGCTTATCGACTGGGTGCCGTATCTTGAGCAGCGCGAGGCGATCCAACGCAAGGAAACGGGCGATGCATCCAAATGACCTGACCTTCGCTCGCCATGCAGCGGCAATTGTGGTTGTGTGCGCCGCTTTCCTGCTCGGTGCATGCGCGACGAAGCCGCTCCTCCCGTACTCGGCCGATACACCTCCGCTGATACTCGTTCCGGCATCGCAGGCCGGCGTGCGAGACGAGCGTGGGCACTTCCGCGAGATCTATTGCGCCGTACTCGAAGCGCACGGCTCCGCACTGCCTGACTACCGGCCTTGTGACGATGCTCTGACGCGCGTAGGTGCTGAGCCGCCCGGTACCGGTAAGCCGGTCGATCTGAAGCCGTCGCAACGGCACCTCCTCGCTGCTGTCGTATCAGGGATCGGGTACGACTGCTTCAGACCCTGGCTGAATACGCAAGGAACGGTCGTCGCGAACCTGCGCCAGTCCGGCTATGACGGAATGCTGATCGATGTCGATGCGCTGTCGGGTTCGGCGAATAACGCGCGGCAGATCCGTGATGCCATCATGGCCATGCCGCCGCCTGAAGGCGCGCCACGCGTCGTGCTGATCGGCTATTCGAAGGGTGCGCCCGATATTCTTGAAGCGGTCGTGGCCTATCCGGAGATTCGCGGCCGCGTGGCGGCTGTCGTCAGCGCAGCGGGCGCGATAGGCGGGTCGCCGCTTGCTAACGACGCGGAGCAGTATCAGGCCGATCTGATGAGGCACTTCCCTGGGGCGACATGCACGGCGGGCGATGGAGGCGCAGTACAGAGTCTGCGGCCCGCCGCGCGCAAGGCGTGGCTCGCGCAGCATCCGCTTCCGGGCGAGATGCGCTACTACTCACTAGTCACGTTCCCGCAGCCAGAACGCATCTCGTCGATTCTGAAATCGAGCTATGACAAGCTCGCACGTGTCGATTCACGCAACGATAGCCAGGTCATCTTCTACGATCAGGTAATACCCGGAAGTACCCTTCTTGGATATGTGAACGCCGATCACTGGGCGCTCGCCGTGCCCATTGCCCGGACGCATCCCACCATCGGCTCGTTGTTCGTCACGCAAAATGCCTATCCGCGTGAGGCGCTGACAGAGGCGATTCTGCGCTTCGTTGAAGAGGATCTGGTGAGGTCCTCGAAGTGAATGAAGACGTCACCATCGTTCGTCGGCAGCGACGATTTCGGGTTTGGTAGAGGGAAGCTGAGGGGATGTCGCGACGTCGGCCATTGCGGCCCGGCCACGCCGTCGGGCGCGACGTTAAAACGTGTGCCCACAAACGCCAAGACCCCGCTTTTGAGGGCGGGGTCTTGTCTTGGGTAAGGAGCCTGACGATTACCTACTTTCACACGGGCAATCCGCACTATCATCGGCGTGGAGTCGTTTCACGGTCCTGTTCGGGATGGGAAGGGGTGGTACCGACTCGCTATGGTCATCAGGCATGACGGGTTGCTGCGTCGCATTTGTGGTGCGCCACAGCCAATCTGGAAGAAGCGTAAAGAGTGTGTTGGGTTGTGTTGTTTCTGGCACAACACTGATCTCTCAACCGTGTGCGTGTCCGTACTCCCTTCGGGAGTGGGATGCCCGTAAGTGCTGAAGCACTAACGATCATCGACACGAGACACACCTGTTATAGGATCAAGCCTTACGGGCAATTAGTATCAGTTAGCTTAACGCATTACTGCGCTTCCACACCTGACCTATCAACGTCCTGGTCTTGAACGACCCTTCAAGGGGCTCGAAGCCCCGGGGATATCTCATCTCAAGGCGAGTTTCCCGCTTAGATGCTTTCAGCGGTTATCTCTTCCGAACATAGCTACCCGGCGATGCCACTGGCGTGACAACCGGTACACCAGAGGTTCGTCCACTCCGGTCCTCTCGTACTAGGAGCAGCCCCCTTCAAATATCCAGCGCCCACGGCAGATAGGGACCAAACTGTCTCACGACGTTTTAAACCCAGCTCACGTACCTCTTTAAATGGCGAACAGCCATACCCTTGGGACCGGCTACAGCCCCAGGATGAGATGAGCCGACATCGAGGTGCCAAACACCGCCGTCGATATGAACTCTTGGGCGGTATCAGCCTGTTATCCCCAGAGTACCTTTTATCCGTTGAGCGATGGCCCTTCCATACAGAACCACCGGATCACTATGACCTGCTTTCGCACCTGCTCGACTTGTCGGTCTCGCAGTTAAGCACGCTTATGCCATTGCACTATCAGCACGATTTCCGACCGTACCTAGCGTACCTTCGTACTCCTCCGTTACACTTTGGGAGGAGACCGCCCCAGTCAAACTGCCCACCATGCACTGTCCCCGACCCGGATCACGGGCCAAGGTTAGAACCTCAAACAAACCAGGGTGGTATTTCAAGGACGGCTCCACGCAAACTGGCGTTCACGCTTCATAGCCTCCCACCTATCCTACACAGATCGGTTCAAAGTCCAATGCAAAGCTACAGTAAAGGTTCATGGGGTCTTTCCGTCTAGCCGCGGGGAGATTGCATCATCACAAACACTTCAACTTCGCTGAGTCTCGGGAGGAGACAGTGTGGCCATCGTTACGCCATTCGTGCAGGTCGGAACTTACCCGACAAGGAATTTCGCTACCTTAGGACCGTTATAGTTACGGCCGCCGTTTACCGGGACTTCAATCAAGAGCTTGCACCCCATCATTTAATCTTCCGGCACCGGGCAGGCGTCACACCCTATACGTCCACTTTCGTGTTTGCAGAGTGCTGTGTTTTTATTAAACAGTCGCAGCCACCAGTTTATTGCAACCCCTTCACCCTTTGCCCGCAGGGGCATCAAGCTACAGGGGCGTACCTTATCCCGAAGTTACGGTACCAATTTGCCGAGTTCCTTCTCCCGAGTTCTCTCAAGCGCCTTAGAATACTCATCTCGCCCACCTGTGTCGGTTTGCGGTACGGTCAATGTGAAACTGAAGCTTAGAGGCTTTTCCTGGAACCCCTTCCGATTGCTTCGCCCCCGAAGAAGCTCGCGCCACGCCCTTGAATTCCGTGCCCGGATTTGCCAGAGCACCTTCTCCAACGCAGCGACCGGGACTTCCAACACCCGGACAACCTTCCGCGATCCGTCCCCCCATCGCATTTCACACTGGTGCAGGAATATTGACCTGCTTCCCATCAGCTACGCATTTCTGCCTCGCCTTAGGGGCCGACTCACCCTACGCCGATGAACGTTGCGTAGGAAACCTTGGGCTTACGGCGAGGGGGCCTTTCACCCCCTTTATCGCTACTCATGTCAGCATTCGCACTTCCGATACCTCCAGCACGCTTTTCAACGCACCTTCGCAGGCTTACGGAACGCTCTCCTACCATGCACATAAATGTGCATCCGCAGCTTCGGTATATGACTTAGCCCC
The DNA here is from genome assembly GCF_002902925.1 of Paraburkholderia terrae. Lineage (GTDB taxonomy): Bacteria > Pseudomonadota > Gammaproteobacteria > Burkholderiales > Burkholderiaceae > Paraburkholderia > Paraburkholderia terrae. Next base: position 1,836,667 of record NZ_CP026112.1, read on the forward strand.
GTTACATCTTCCGCGCAGGACGACTCGATCAGTGAGCTATTACGCTTTCTTTAAAGGATGGCTGCTTCTAAGCCAACCTCCTGACTGTTTTAGCCTTCCCACTTCGTTTCCCACTTAGTCATATTTGGGGACCTTAGCTGGCGGTCTGGGTTGTTTCCCTCTTGACACCGGACGTTAGCACCCGATGTCTGTCTCCCGTGATTGCACTCTTCGGTATTCGGAGTTTGCTATGGCGAAGTAATCCGCAATGGACCCTTCAACCATGACAGTGCTCTACCCCCGAAGGTGATACACGAGGCACTACCTAAATAGTTTTCGGAGAGAACCAGCTATTTCCAGGTTTGTTTAGCCTTTCACCCCTATCCACAGCTCATCCCCTAACTTTTCAACGTTAGTGGGTTCGGACCTCCAGTACGTGTTACCGCACCTTCATCCTGGCCATGGATAGATCACCTGGTTTCGGGTCTACACCCAGCGACTGAATCGCCCTGTTCGGACTCGCTTTCGCTACGCCTGCCCTAATCGGTTAAGCTCGCCACTGAATGTAAGTCGCTGACCCATTATACAAAAGGTACGCCGTCACCCCTTGCGAGGCTCCGACTGTTTGTATGCATGCGGTTTCAGGATCTGTTTCACTCCCCTCCCGGGGTTCTTTTCGCCTTTCCCTCACGGTACTGGTTCACTATCGGTCGATCACGAGTATTTAGCCTTGGAGGATGGTCCCCCCATCTTCAGACAGGATTTCACGTGTCCCGCCCTACTTGTCGTACACCTAGTTCTTCCTCGCTGTTTTCGCCTACGGGGCTATCACCCACTATGGCCGCACTTTCCAGAGCGTTTGGCTAACAACAAAGATAAAGAGTACAGGCTGGTCCCATTTCGCTCGCCACTACTTTGGGAATCTCGGTTGATTTCTGTTCCTGCGGTTACTTAGATGTTTCAGTTCACCGCGTTCGCTTCGCATGGCCTATGTATTCAGCCATGGATGACCCATACGGGCCGGGTTTCCCCATTCGGATATCGGTGGATCAAAGCTCGTTTGCCAGCTCCCCACCGCTTTTCGCAGGCTACCGCGTCCTTCATCGCCTGTGATCGCCAAGGCATCCACCACATGCACTTGTTCGCTTGACCCTATAACGGGTGTGTCTCTTCGTGTTGCCACGCCAGACTCACTCGCTACAGGTTGAGTATTCGCGTTGTGCCGTATTCCAGGTTCGTCTTTCGATGAACTCAAAAAATACATTGATACAATCACAACCCTGATTCACCTACTCGCACACCCATCTCTAAGTATGCTTTCGTGAATCTCTTTACTACTTCTTCCTGATTGTTAAAGAACGACAGCCGATATCGAACTGCAATACCGCATCTGACTGGCTCAATTGCCAATGCTTAAGGCTCAGTTCACACTGAACGCTAGGCATTGGGAATTGGTGGAGGATGACGGGATCGAACCGACGACCCCCTGCTTGCAAAGCAGGTGCTCTCCCAGCTGAGCTAATCCCCCAGTCATACAGTACACAGGGGGGTTTGCGATCAGCCACCGCAGACAAGACGCTGGTGGGTCTGGATGGATTCGAACCATCGACCCCCGCCTTATCAAGACGGTGCTCTAACCGACTGAGCTACAGACCCCTGAGCCTGTCTTCAATTAACAGCCGACAAGTGTGAGCGCTCAACTTTGAAGCGCGAAGCTCTGGAAAGGAGGTGATCCAGCCGCACCTTCCGATACGGCTACCTTGTTACGACTTCACCCCAGTCATGAATCCTACCGTGGTGACCGTCCTCCTTGCGGTTAGACTAGCCACTTCTGGTAAAACCCACTCCCATGGTGTGACGGGCGGTGTGTACAAGACCCGGGAACGTATTCACCGCGGCATGCTGATCCGCGATTACTAGCGATTCCAGCTTCACGCAGTCGAGTTGCAGACTGCGATCCGGACTACGATCGGTTTTCTGGGATTGGCTCCACCTCGCGGCTTGGCAACCCTCTGTTCCGACCATTGTATGACGTGTGAAGCCCTACCCATAAGGGCCATGAGGACTTGACGTCATCCCCACCTTCCTCCGGTTTGTCACCGGCAGTCTCCCTAGAGTGCTCTTGCGTAGCAACTAGGGACAAGGGTTGCGCTCGTTGCGGGACTTAACCCAACATCTCACGACACGAGCTGACGACAGCCATGCAGCACCTGTGTTACGGCTCCCTTTCGGGCACCCCCACCTCTCAGCAGGGTTCCGTACATGTCAAGGGTAGGTAAGGTTTTTCGCGTTGCATCGAATTAATCCACATCATCCACCGCTTGTGCGGGTCCCCGTCAATTCCTTTGAGTTTTAATCTTGCGACCGTACTCCCCAGGCGGTCAACTTCACGCGTTAGCTTCGTTACCAAGTCAATGAAGACCCGACAACTAGTTGACATCGTTTAGGGCGTGGACTACCAGGGTATCTAATCCTGTTTGCTCCCCACGCTTTCGTGCATGAGCGTCAGTATTGGCCCAGGGGGCTGCCTTCGCCATCGGTATTCCTCCACATCTCTACGCATTTCACTGCTACACGTGGAATTCTACCCCCCTCTGCCATACTCTAGCCCGCCAGTCACCAATGCAGTTCCCAGGTTAAGCCCGGGGATTTCACATCGGTCTTAGCGAACCGCCTGCGCACGCTTTACGCCCAGTAATTCCGATTAACGCTTGCACCCTACGTATTACCGCGGCTGCTGGCACGTAGTTAGCCGGTGCTTATTCTTCCGGTACCGTCATCCCCCCACCGTATTAGGACGGAGGTTTTCTTTCCGGACAAAAGTGCTTTACAACCCGAAGGCCTTCTTCACACACGCGGCATTGCTGGATCAGGGTTGCCCCCATTGTCCAAAATTCCCCACTGCTGCCTCCCGTAGGAGTCTGGGCCGTGTCTCAGTCCCAGTGTGGCTGGTCGTCCTCTCAGACCAGCTACAGATCGTCGCCTTGGTAGGCCTTTACCCCACCAACTAGCTAATCTGCCATCGGCCGCCCCTTGAGCGCGAGGCCTTTCGGTCCCCCGCTTTCATCCCAGGATCGTATGCGGTATTAATCCGGCTTTCGCCGGGCTATCCCCCACTCCAGGACACGTTCCGATGTATTACTCACCCGTTCGCCACTCGCCGCCAGGGTTGCCCCCGCGCTGCCGTTCGACTTGCATGTGTAAGGCATGCCGCCAGCGTTCAATCTGAGCCAGGATCAAACTCTTCAGTTCAAACCTGTTACTGTTTTTCGGTTCCGTTAAGAACCGGTCGCTCACTCAAAATCACTGACGAAAGTTTCGATTACTCGAACCTTCCTCAATTACTTCTGTGTGAGACTCGATTACTTTCGCTTGTTCAGTGACCCGAAGATCACCGCGCGCCGCCATCGAGCACCCACACTTATCGGCTGTTGATTGTTAAAGAACATTCGCTAAAAAGCCGCTGTTTTCTGCTGCTTTCTTGCGTCTCCGTCGTTTGGAGAGGCCGAATTATGCGGAACCCCCAGGGGGCTGTCAAGCACTTATTTCGCACGATCTACGAAAAGTTTGCGATGCCACTTTATTAAGCGAATGCGGTCACTCGAGCCCGACTCTCTGTCGGCGTCCCATTCCTGTTCCATTTCGGCCCGCCATATCCAGCTATATTTTTCACGGGTCAAACAATCCGGACGTTCGCGTGCAACGGTTCGCCGGCAGATCAGGGAGGACCCTGCCGCATGGCTGCATCCGTCTGCTGTTGCCGTGCGTAAAAGAGGAATGACGCGCCGGCGATGGAGAACACGCAATGGATCTGCAGACGGAAACTCATCCCGTTCCGCCGGGCAGCCGCGTTGCTGTCATCGGCTCCGGCATCGCTGGACTTGCGAGTGCGTATCTGCTGGCCCGCCGCCATCGCGTGACGCTTTACGAAGCCGCCGCCTACGCTGGCGGCCATACCAATACCGTCGACGTCGAACTGGAAGGCCTCACGCATCCCGTCGATACAGGCTTTCTCGTCTTCAACGATCGCACTTATCCCAACCTGATCGCGCTGTTCGACGAACTCGATGTCGCGTCATACGAAAGCGACATGACATTCTCCGTCTCGCTCGATCACGGACGACTCGAATGGGCAGGCACCAACCTGAACACCGTTTTCGCCCAGCGGCACAATCTGCTTTCGCCGAGCTTTCTCGGCATGTTGCGCGATATCGTGCGTTTCAATTCAACGGCTGAAATGCATCTCGAAGCGGCATCCGCCAACGGATACTCCGTTGGTGACCTGTTGACGGCGGGCCGCTACGGCGCTGCCTTCCGGCAAAACTACCTCTTACCGATGGCGGCCGCTATCTGGTCGTGCGCGAGCTCCGACGTGCTGCGCTTCCCCGCCGCGACCTTTCTTCGCTTCTGCCTCAACCATGCGCTGCTGCAGGTGAATCGCCGCCCGCGTTGGAAAACCGTCGCAGGCGGTGCTCGCGAGTATGTCCGCCGGATCGTCGCCACACTGGACGACGTGCGCACGAACGAACGGGTCGTCGCGGTGCGCCGCGAGCGAGGCGGCGTCCAGGTAGCGAGCGAATCCAGCTGCGAGTGCTTCGACGCAGCGATTCTCGCCACGCACGCGCCCGACAGTCTGCGCATGCTCGCAGACCCCGATCCCAATGAACGCCATGTGCTCGGCGCGATCCGCTATCAGCCCAATGTCGCGTGGCTGCATACCGATCTGGCCTTGCTTCCGCGCCGCGAGCGGATATGGTCCGCTTGGAACTACCTGTCGACGCATGGCATAGACGACATGCGCCCGGTCTGTGTGAGCTATCTGATCAACCGCCTGCAACCGTTGCCCTTCAAAATGCCTGTGATCGTGACACTCAATCCGTCGCGACCGCCGTCGCCCGAAACGGTACTGAAACGCTTCGACTACGATCATCCACTGCTCGATAGCGCGGCCGTGGCCGCGCAAAGCCGCCTTCCTTCGATTCAGCGCGCAAGACGCACATGGTTCGCGGGCGCGTGGACAGGATATGGCTTTCATGAAGACGGACTGAAATCGGCGCTACGCATTGCTCGCGACTTCGGCGTCGAACCGTCATGGTCCGTACGATGAACGGCCATTCTTCCGATCGCGCTGGATGGCTGATGTCCGGGCGCGTGATGCACGAGCGGCTGCGCCCCGTGCATCATCGCTTCGTCTATCCCGTGTTCTGCATCCGTTGCGATCTGGCGAGGCTTCATGAATTGGATGGCTGGTGGCTGGGCATCGACCGGCTGCGGCCATTGAGCCTGAGAACACGCGACTACGGCGCTTGCGACGGAACCGATCTGCTCGCGTGGATACGCGGGCAGATCGCAAACGCGGGCATCGACCTAGACGGCGGCGCCATCTGGCTGCAGACCTGCCCGCGCGTATTCGGCTATGCGTTCAATCCCGTCAGCTTCTGGTTCTGTCATGACCGCGACGGCAATCTGCGCGCATTGCTCGCTGAAGTGCGCAACACGTTCGGACAACGTCACTCGTATCTGCTCAAAGCGGTCGACAACGGCCCCATCGACGCGCACACCCATCTCCACTGCATAAAGAAGCTACATGTATCGCCGTTTTGCGGCGTCGAAGGACACTACGCATTCCGTATCCTCGAGAGCGAGCACCGATCGTCGATCTCCATCGACTATCACGACGCGCAAGGGCTCCTGATCCGCACCGCGATTTCGCTCGCGAAGCGCCCCCTCACGCGCGGGCACGCGCTGCGCGCACTCATGCGGCAACCGCTTCTCGCGGTCGGCGTCATCGTACGGATTCACTGGCAGGCGCTGCGCCTGTGGCTCAAGAAAGTGCCGTTCCACGGGAGCCAGCCCGCCTCGCCTCACTCACGGCCAACAACGATCAACGAGGAATCGTGACCATGACGTTTTCACGCGCCTTCTATGCCGCCGGCGGTACACCTCTGTTCGCCCGCCTGTTCCTCGCGCTGCTGGACCGTTTGCGCGTTGGCCATCTGGTTCTGACGACGCCCGGCGGCCAGCAACGCGTGTACGGCGATCCCCACGCCCATCCCGGCGCGCAACTCATCCTGCACGACTGGCGGGCGTGCCGCGCGATCCTGCAGGCAGGCGACATCGGATTTGCCGAAGCGTATCGTGCGAGATGGGTCGACACGCCTGACATCGTAGCGCTGGCGCGACTCGCCATCCGCAATGAAGCCGCGTTGCCGCGCACCGTGTCAGGGAGCGCCCCTGCGCGCCTGCTCTATGGATTGCGCCACTGGCTGCGTCCCAACACACGGCGCCGCAGCCAGCGCAACGTGCATGCGCACTATGATCTCGGCAATCCGTTTTACGCGCTCTGGCTCGACCCGACGATGACCTATTCGAGCGCGCTGTTCGAGGGCGATGCCAGCCGTTCGCTCGAAGACGCTCAAGCAGCCAAGTATCAACGCATCGTCGATGTGTTGCAGTTGCGCGCCGGCATGCGTGTACTGGAAATCGGCTGCGGCTGGGGTGGCTTCGCGCTACACGCGGCGCGTCAAGGCATACGCGTGCATGGCGTGACAATCTCCCCCGCGCAGTACGAATGGGCACGCGAGCGCGTGGCGCAAGCCGGCCTCCGCGATCTCGTGACGATCGAATTGCGCGACTATCGTGACTTACGGGGCATCTATGACGCAGCGGTGTCGGTCGAGATGTTCGAAGCCGTGGGCGAGCGCTACTGGCACACGTTTTTCACCGTCCTCGGGCGCATGCTGAAGCCGGGCGCACGCGCGCTCGTCCAATCGATCACGATGGACGATTCGCGCTTTGCCGAGTACCGGTCTTCGAGTGATTTCATCCGCGAGTACATTTTCCCGGGCGGCATGCTGCCGGGTGCCGAACGCTTTCGCGCCGCGGCGAGACGCGCGGGCATGGCATGCGTCGAGTCGCAATCGTTCGGACTCGACTATGCACGCACATTGCAGTGCTGGCACGCACGCTTCGAGGAGAACCTCGGCGATGTGCGGGCACTCGGTTTCGACGATCTGTTCATACGCACGTGGCGGCTCTATTTCGCGTATTGCGAAGCGGGCTTCGCCGAACGGCGCACGGACGTCAAGCAATTTGTTCTCACCGCCAAGCCGTGACGTGCGCGCGCGTCCGGCACACAGCGCGAATCAGCCGTCACTCGCCTTGCGGCAGAAACCCTGGCTGGCCGATCTGCTGCGGATGCTGCGGCACGCGGCGAAAGCGCGATGCGTCGAAGCCCATTGCATCGAATCGCGCGAGCAGCGAGCGATAAACGTCGTCGCTCATATCGGGCTCGCGCGAGAAAATCCAGCCGAGGCTCTTGTCGCCGAGACCAAGCAGCGTGTAGCGGTAATCGTCGTCCACATAAAGCGTTAGCTGCGTCACATGAACCGGCCAGAAAATGCGTACTTTCCATTCGCCGTTTCCGCTGCCCGGCACGACGCTGTCAACGAAATGGAATTTCGACGGCGACGCGTCGAATGTTCTCTTGCGCGCGGTGTACCGGTCGTCGATCTTTCCATCTTCGCGCAGCGACCAGTCCGTATAGCTGCCGACGTACTTGTTTTCGAGGAAATACGGAATGATCGCGATGACGTACCAGCGGCCCATGTAGCGCGGCAGATCGACGCTTGCGGGCTTTAGCGGAATGTCTGCGCGCGGATTGGGATTAGCCGGCGACTGCGAGCACGCCGACATCAGAATGGCTGTTGCGGCCACGGCGGCCAGTGCCAGAGCAACACGCGCAGCTTTCATCGCATCACCGCTTGTCGAACAGGTAGTGCGCAACACCCCATTCATTGCCTTGCGCGTAGCCAAAGAGTTCGGCCACAGACATGTAGAACATGCGCCAGCGCTGAAGCCAGAGCCGCGCGTTTTCCGCGCCATATGTCAGGATCAGTTCTGGCATCACGCGCTCGCGTGCCTCGTCGAGATTCGCAAGCCATTGCTCCGCCGTGCGCGCGTAGTGCGCGCCGTCGATCCACCACTGCCTGTCGATCCGGAGGTCGTTCTGAAAGTGCAGCAATAGAGCTTCCGATGGCATCGTGCCGCCGGTAAAGAAGTACTTCGACATCCAGTCCGTCGAGTCCCGGTTCTGAAAGTGATAAGCGAGTGTTCGATGCGCGAAAATATGGACGAAGAGTTTCCCATCAGGGCGCATCCAGCGCGCAACGCGCTCCAGCAGAAGGCCATAGTTTTTCATATGCTCGAACATCTCGACCGACAGCACGCGGTCGAAATAACCGGCGCGTAACTCATCTGCGAAATCGATCTGGGCGACGTTGCCCGTCACGACGCGCAGATTCGTGATGCCCGCAGTCGCTGCACGCGCTTCGATGAATTCTCGCTGACTGCGCGAATTCGACAAAGCGACGATTCGGGCATTCGGATAACGCGCGGCCAGCCACAATGCAAGCGCGCCCCAGCCGCAACCGAGATCGAGAATGGTCTGACCGTCTTCGATCCTTGCCCGCTCTGCGTAGAGTGCGAGCATCGCCTGTTCCGCCTGCCCGAGCGTCTCGTCGCCACGCGGATACAGGCAGCACGAATACTTCAGGTGCGCTCCGAGATGGGCCTCGAAGAATGAAGGCGGCAATTCGTAGTGTTGCGTGTTTGCGGCATCGGTTTCGATCGCGATGGGACTCGCGCGCAACTCGTCGAGCAGCGCGTTGAAGCGTTGCGAACGAAGCTCGCCGTCCACTGCGCCTTCTTCGATCAGACGCTGCCGCATCAGGCGGCGCATGCCAAAGCGGATAACGCGATCCGGCACCCATCCGCGCTCGCACGCATGGATGAGCCAGTCTTCCCTGGCAAAAAGCGGCTTGTCCATTGAAGGCTGAGTTGCCGTAACTGTCATGGCGAGCACCGTTCGGGGTATCGGAAGCGTAGTGGGACTCAGCCGCGTCGCGGCGGCCACGGTATCAATGCGCTAGTCTCGCGCATGTACTCGGCGTAACCCGGACGCGAATGGACGAGATGCGCCTCAAGCATCGGCAAGCCTGAGAGCTTCATCAGTAGCCACGCCATGAGCACGGGTGGGAAAAGCGTCAACCACACCCAGGGTGAACCGATCGACAGCGCGACATAAGCAACCCAATGCAGACACTCGAAGAAATAATTCGGGTGCCGCGAATAGCGCCACAAGCCGACCCGGCACACTTCGCCCTGATTCGCAGGATCGGCGACGAAGCGTCTGAGTTGACGGTCCGCCACTGTTTCGCCGCTGACCGAGGCCAGCCAGATCGCTACCGAAGTCGCGACCCATGCAACGGAAGGCTTGTCTGCGCGCCATGCGGGCACGGCGAACGCCAGCGACAGCACCATCGAAATGACCGTCTGAAATTCGAGAAACCAGAACATCTTTCGTCCCGCAGCCGCGCCCCATTGCTCGCGGAAACGGTGATAACGCGGATCTTCGCGTTTGCCCACGTTACGCCGCCACAAATGCCAGCCGAGCCGCGCGCCCCAGATACCCCCGCCCGCCGCAACGAGCGCACGGACAAACGGATCGCCGTCGCTTGCCATGCCGTAGAACACCGAAATTGCGCCCAGCGAGAAAGCCCATATCGGATCGATCATCCCCGCGTTTTCGCTTTTCAGCTGCCATGCCCAGACCGCAGCGAACAGCATGACGAGTACCACGAGCGCGATCGACGCTGCGGCAGCAGGAGACATCAAAAGCTCCTCTAACGTAAATCAGCAGTTGCGTTGTCGACAGGTTATACGTGCGATGACGGCGCGTGGATGCATCGCGGGAAGAGTGTGCGCAAACAGCGTGCCCCCGAAGGGGTCGTGTCGCGGATTTGAATCGGTTCCCCGCGCCTCATGAGGGGCGACTGCATCGCAATGAGGAACCGTTAGATGTGGGGTAACAGAGGAGCGGTTGAAGGAAACGTGTGCATGCACCGCAACAACCCTGACGCGCGAACGCGTCAGGCCGAAGCACGCACTCCGTGGGCAGAGATGAGCTTGCACGCATGCGCCGGCAGCCCCGCAAGCACCGGAACGCCGGGTGCAAGACCCGGAACTTCGCGCGGCGTAGTCGCGGCAGTCAACGTGAAGCCCGCGCATTCGATCGTTGCCTCGAGCGACGCGCCGACGTCGCGAATGAACCGCACCGTGCCCCGGACACAGTTCGTATCGTGGGCGGCATGATCGGCGCCCAGTTGAAGATGCACGTCTTCCGGCCGGATCAGAAGACGAATATCGCCGGACGCAACCGACATCGGCGCCGTGTTGGCAACGACGATCTGCTGCCCGCCCGGCAGACGCACTTTCCCGCTCTCGTCATTTGTTACGGGCAGGATATTGCCAAGGCCAATGAAGTCGGCCACGAATTCACTGACAGGGTCGCGGTAAATATCGAGTGGCTTGCCAACCTGCGCGATACGCCCTTTCTCCATCACGACGATGAGGTCGGCCATGGTCATCGCTTCGCGCTGATCGTGCGTGACCATGATCGTCGTGATGCCCAGACGCTGTTGCAGCAGGCGAATTTCGATCTGCATCGCCTCGCGCAACTTTGCATCGAGGGCAGACAGCGGCTCGTCGAGCAACAGGAGCTTCGGGGACGTCGCAATCGCCCGAGCAATCGCCACGCGCTGCCGCTGGCCGCCGGAAAGCTGGGTAACGGCCCGCCCGGCCATATGCGGCAACTGGATCAGTTCGAGCAGTTCAGCGACCCGCCTCGCCTGCTCGCTCTTGCCCGTCTTGCGCAACTTGAGCGGATACGCAATGTTCTCCGCCACCGTCATATGCGGGAACAACGCGAGCGACTGAAACACCATGCCGAAATCACGCCGGTTCGCGCTCAGGTGCGTGATATCGCGACCGGCGAACATCACCGCTCCCGACGTTGGCTGTTCGAGCCCGGCGATCATCCGCAACAGCGTGGTCTTGCCACAGCCCGACGGTCCGAGAAAGCACACCAGCTTGCCTTCGGGAATCGCGAGGTCGACGTTGTCGACCGCATGCGCGGCACCGAAGCGTTTCGTGACGGCCTGCAGCGTGAGATGAGTCATGACAGTTTCCAGTCCGTTTCGCGACATGGCGCGATGAATGGGATCACAGCGCGATCCCTTTGTCGCCCACCAGCTTTTCGAGCAGCCAGATCAGCGCAAAATCGATTGCGACGACGAACACCGCAAATGAAAACACGGTTGGATCGAGTGAAGACACCGTGCGGCTATACAGCCATACGGGAAGTGTCATCGTGTCGATGCCATACAGAAAGAACGTCACCGTGAATTCGTTGAACGAGATGATGAACGCGAACAGCATGCCCGCGAGAATGCCCGGCCGCATCAGCGGCAACACGACATCGACAAGCGCGCGTCGCGGGCTCGCGCCCATCACGTAAGCAGCCTCTTCGAACTCCGGCCCGATCGACGCCACCGACGCCGCGCAATTCTTCACCGTGAACGGCAACGCGAGAATCACGTGGGCGATGATCAGCCGGAACACGCCGAGTTCGACGGGTAGCACGTTGAACACCAGCAGCAGCGACAGTCCCAGCATGACCAGCGGATACACGAGCGGCAGCGCGACCAGTTGCTCGACGAGCCGCTTGCCGCGAAAACGGTAGCGGCTCAACGCGTACGCGGCGGGCACGGAAACCAGCGTCGCAATGATCATCGTCGACACGGCGACGAGCAGACTCGTTCCGAGCGCCGCGCCCATCGACAGCGCATCGCTTGCGTCAGGCGAAACGAACGTGTGCCACGCCGCGCGATACCACCGAAGGTTGTACGCATGCGGCGGAAATTCAAGCGTATCCGCCGCGCTGAACGACATCGTGATCATCGTCAGAATGGGGAGCGCCGCGAGAAACAGCACGATCGCAGCCGACAGGGCCGCCACCTTGCCAAGCCGGCCCGGCATCGTCGAGGATGGCCTCAGCGCGCCCAACGGCCGGCGAGGCAACACACCTTGCGTACTCATCAGGCAGAACCCTCCAGACGCTGCATGCGGCGCAGCAGCCATTGAGACAGCGCCATCAGCGCAAGCGTGGCGACCATCAGCACGACGCCCGATGCCGACGCCGCAGGCCAGTTCAACAGCGGCGAGACCTGGTCGTGAACCAGCACCGCGAGCATGGGGACGCGTCGTCCACCGAGCAACAGCGGCACTGCGAACGCACTCGCGTTGTACGCGAACACGAGCAGCGCGCCTGATACGATGCCGGGCATCGCGAGCGGCAGCACGATGTCGCGCATGGTTTGCCAACGGGTCGCGCCGAGCGTCGCCGCAGCCTCTTCATACGAAACGGAAATCGCACGCATCGCGCTCGATATCGGCAGCACGGCCAGCGGAAACGCCGTCTGGATCAGACCGAGCAACACGCCATGTTCGCGATAGAGCCACATGACGGGACGCGACACGAGACCGCTGCCGAGCAACGCATGGTTGAGCAAGCCGGCGGGGCCGAGGATCACGAGCCACCCGTAGCCCTGCAACAGCAGATTGACGAGCAGCGGCAGCAGCACGCCCGCGAGCAGCAGGCGCCGCACAAGGCGCGACTCGGTACGCGCCATTGCAAGCGCAACGGGAATAGCGAGCAGTACGGCGCACACCATGCTTTGAAAAGCGAGCCGCAGCGTCAGCCACAGCGACTTCACGAAGTAACTGTCGGCGAGTTCGACATAGTTATGCAGCGTGTACGCGTGCCACTCGTTCCCTGAGACGCCGAAACTCATTCGCACCACGACCAGCGCGGCGGCGGCGAGCACGGCGAGAAACACGAGAATTGGCGCAAGCAGCAGCCACGGCCTCGCGCGCGCGGACACGCTGTCGGCACCGCTCGCGGCGTGCCCGTCGGGCACGCCTGTCGACCCAGCCGGCGCGACGTCAGCGCGCCCGCGCCGCGAAAAGAGCGCGGGCATTCCGTTCATGCCGAGAAGATCTCCGTGTAACGCTTGATCCACGCTGGCTGTACGGCCGCGAGCGCCTTGTCGTCATGCAACACCGCTTTTTCGGCGATCTGCTTCGGGCTCGGCACATAGGCGCTGCTCTCGGCGGGAATCATGGCCTTTGAGTTGACCGGGCCATTCAGGACATCGGCGGCCATCCGGCCCTGCACGCCTGCATCGAGCGAATGGTTGATGAATGCGTGGATCAGGTCGGCATCGCCCGGGTGCGCCTTCGGAATGACGGTGAACATCAGTTGCGTCGCGAAGCCTTCCTTCATCCCGTAGGTCACGCCCATCTTGTACTCCGGCTTGCGGATCTGAGCGGGGAAAAACGCGGGTGAATAAATGCCGCCGATATCGAGTGACCCCGTGCGAAACAGATCGGCAACCTGATTCGGGTTTTCACCGAGCGTCATCACACGATCTTTCAGTTGCGCAAGCTTCTTGAAACCCGGCTCGATGTTCTGCTGCGAACCGCCTGCGAGCTTTGCAGCGATGATCGCAAGATCGACCGCCTCGGCCCACTCCGGCGGCGGCAGGAAAATGCGCCCAGCGTACTTCGGGTCCCACAGCGCTTCGTACGAGTCGGGCGGCGTCTTGACCGTCGACGTGTTGTAAATCAGGCCGTCCGACCAGAGCAGATAGCCGACGCCGAAGCCGTTCGCGCCCGTGCGGTACTGCGCCGCCACGTCTTTCAGGTTCGGCAGCTTGTCCAGATCCGGCTTGACGAGCAGGCCGGCATCGCCGAGCCCGGACGCGCCGACGCCCGCCAGCGTGATCACGTCGTAGGTGGGACGATCCCCTGCTGCCTTGACCTTGGCGACCATGCCGGATGTCCCGTCAGCGCGGTCCGCGATCACTTTCGCACCCGTCTTCGCGGTGAAGGTCGCGGCGATGTTGCGCAGCGCGGCCGTACCCGTATCGTCGGACCAGGTGAGGAGACGCAGGGTCTTTCCGGAGAAATTCTGTTGCTGCTGGGCGCGCACGTTGATGAACGGCATTGGCAACGTCGAAGCCGCGAGTGCCGCGCCGATCGTCTTGATTGCCTGCCTTCTGCCCCGTTTGATGTCTTGCATGACGGTCTCCTGATGAACGATCGATGTCCACTGCCTGTCTCACGTGACACAGCGGCACGGTGCGAAGGCTTTGCGCGACAACCGACTGTAGGTTTGCCAATATCACGCAACAAGCGAAATCTGCGCATGCGCACCATGTCAAAAACTCATGCGCGCTCAGGCGAGCGAGACGTTCAGGCGGTCGTCCTTCAGGCAGGAGAGCGACATTCAATATCCGCTACATACCCCACCTCAGCGACGGCGTGTACACTGCGCTATCCCAATGTCTTAGCATTTCGTCGTTCATCACGCACAACGTAATCGAGGCGCCCGCCATTTCGAGCGAAGTCGTCAGCGAATCCACTTTCACGCGTGCAATCTTCAGATCACGCTGTTGCAGCCACAAGCGCGTGGAATTGAACAACAGATAGAGTTCGCCGAGCGGCGTGCCGCCCAGCCCGTTGATCAACACTAGCAGTTCCGCAGCGGCTGGCGGCTTGAGATCGGCGACGATAGCCGTCAGCAGTTCGCCCGCAATCGCGTCGGCCGCGGCGAAACGCGCGCGCCGCCGCCCCGGCTCGCCATGTATCCCGACGCCGACTTCGATTTCGTCATCGCCGATCTTGAACGTCAGCGTGCCCGCCGCCGGCACCGTGCAACTGGAGAACGCAACGCCCATCGACGCCGTATGCTTGTTGATCCGGTCGCCGAACGCCTTGCATTGTTCGAGATCCGCGCCGCTTTCGGCGAGACTCCCCACCAGCTTCTCGACGATCACGGCACCCGCCACGCCGCGCCGCCCCGTCGTGTAACTGGAATTTTCGACGGCGACGTCGTCGTTGATCAGCACCATCGCGTTGGGCAACTCCGACATCTCCGACGCCATTTCGAAGTTCATCAGATCGCCCGAATAGTTCTTGACGATAAACAGCGTGCCCGCGCCCGTATCGACGGCTTGCGCCGCAGCCATCATCTGATCGGGCGTTGGCGACGTGAAAACCTGGCCCGGACACGCGGCGTCCAGCATGCCGTAGCCAACGAAGCCAATATGCAGCGGCTCGTGCCCCGACCCGCCGCCCGAAATCAGCGCGACTTTGCCCGGCTTCAGGGTCTTGCGCCGCACGAATACCGGTTCCTGATTGAGCACGACGAGATCGCTGTGCGCGGCGCCGAATCCGGCCAGGCTCTCGACCAGAAAGTCGTCGACGTGATTGATGAATTTCTTCATGGTCTCCGCTCCTTCTACGCTCTGTCTTGCGCGAGCCGCGCACATACGGCGTCGATCATCAACTGGCTCGACCGCGCGCCCGGATCGATGTGACCTCGCGAGCGTTCGCCGAGAAACGATGCGCGCCCCTTGGTCGCGAGCATGTCGCGCGTCGCGAGCATGCTCTGCTCCGCGACTTCCGGCAGGGTGTCGAGCACGACTTCCGGCGGCGCATCGTTGTCGGCCAGTTCCGCCAGGCGCGACGCCACGGGAATCAGCACGTCCATCATCGTCTTGCTGCCGATACCCGCCTTGCCGCGCTGCGCAACGGCATCGACACCCGCGGCGAAGATCCGCGCCGCGTCCTGCACGCTGGCAGTGTCGCCGCTTTCCGCCGATGCTTTCGCCATGCCGTGCAACAGCGAATAGAACAGCGGCCCCGACGACCCGCCCACCGTCGACAGCAATTTCGACGCAGCGAGATCCAGCGCCGGTGCGAATGCTTCGGCTTCGATATCGGCGCGCAGGCCGAGCAGTGCATCGGCGCCGCGCAACAGGTTGAAGATGTGATCACCGTCGCCGATCTGCTGATCGAGCGCGGCGATCTCCTCAGTGTGTTCCTTTAGCGTTGCATGCGCAGCCTCGATGCACGCCATGACCGTTGTGCCGTTCATGCCGGAATCCTCCTGCCGTCGGAACGAAAATAAAGAAGGCTGCGCGGCGGCAGTGACACGCCGACCGTTTGCCCTGGCGTGAAGTTGCGTTCGGTCATCGTGGTCGCGACGATCGCCGTGCCTTCGCGGTCGAGAATCAGCAGATGCCGCAGCGGCGAATATTCGAGCACGCGAAGGTTGAGCGCGTCGCGTGCCTCGGCGCCGTGCAGCACGATGTCTTCCGGGCGAATCGCGACGGTCGACGTACCCGCCGGCATCGCCGCCGGATCGAACAGCGCGGGCGGCAGCAGGTTGATGGGCGGCGAGCCGAGCCGTTGCGCCGCGCTGAGCGACGCCGGGTTGCCATAGACTTCGCGCGGCGTGCCCATCTGCACGATGCGACCGTGCTCGAGTATGCCGATGCGATCGGCAAGCGTCGTTGCCTCGACCTGGTCGTGCGTGACGTAGATGATCGTTGCGCCGATGGAGCGATGCAGCCGCTTCAGCTCGATACGCAATTCCTCGCGCAGTTTTGCATCGAGCGACGACAAGGGCTCGTCCATCAAAAACACTTTGGGTTCGCGCACGAGTGCGCGGCCAATCGCAACCCGCTGCATCTCGCCGCCTGACAGATGCGTCGCCATGTTGGCGAGTTTCGACTCGATATGCAGCATCTGCGCAACTGACCGCACGCGCGCGCTGACTTCCGCCTCGCTCGAGCGCCGCCGCGGCGAACGCAATGGAAACGCCAGATTGCCGAACACCGTCAGATGCGGATAGAGCGAATACTGCTGAAAAATGAAGGCGACGTCACGGTCCGCAGGATGCATGTCCGTGGCCGCTTCGCCGTCGATGAATATCTCGCCTTCGTCGGGCCGTTCAAGGCCCGCAATGAGCCGCAATGTCGTCGTCTTGCCTGCGCCGCTCGGTCCGAGCAACACGACGAACTCGCCCTCGTTCACGTCGATCGACACGTCGTGTACCGCGACGATATCGCCGAATCGCTTCGTCACATTGTGCAGGCGAATCTCAGACATAAGCGCCTCCGCTGCCGTTTCCGTTACCGTTAAAGGCCATCTGGCGTGCGGCGCCGGGCAGCAGCTTGCCGCTGTCTGCGTCGTACAGCAGCGTGCGTTCCTTGCGAAACGACAGCCCGACCTGCGAACCCGCCACCCGCCCCTCGTCCTTCCCGACCCGCACGCGCATGATGCCAAGCGCCGTCTCGACGACGAGAATCTGATGCGAGCCGAGATATTCGTCGGCGATCACACGGCCGCGCAACGCGCCGCGTTCATCGATCATGACGTGCTCGGGCCGCACTCCCACCAGCGCTTTCGCGGCCGATGCGTCCGTACGCGGTACGGGCACCGCCGCGCCGCCGAGCGAGACCTGTTCCGCGCCCGCCGGAACGCCGCCGTCCACCGCCAGAAAATTCATCGGCGGACTGCCGATGAAGCTGCCGACGAACACGGTCGCAGGAAAGTGATAGATCTCATGCGGCGACGCGGACTGCAGCACTTCTCCGCGATTCATCACGACGATGTCGTCGGCCATGGCCATCGCTTCGCTCTGGTCGTGCGTGACATAGACGGTCGTTGCCGTGAGCGCGTTATGCAGCTTGCGCAATTCGAGGCACATCAGTTCGCGGAAGTCCGCGTCGAGCGTGCCAAGTGGCTCGTCCATCAGAAAGGCCTTCGGATGGCGCACGATGGCGCGACCCAATGCGACGCGCTGACGGTCGCCGCCCGACAATCCGCCCGTCTTTCGATCCATCAGATGTTCGATGCGAAGCATGCGCGCAGCCGTGTCGACGCGCGTCGCGATTTCGCGGCGCGAGATACCCTCGTTCTTCAGCGGAAAGGCGATGTTGTTGCGCACCGTCATATGCGGATAGAGCGCGAACATCTGGAACACGAATGCGATGTCGCGCTGACCCGCTCGCAGTGCCGTCACGTCTTCGCCGTCAATCAATATCTGGCCCGACGTCGGCAGCTCGAGTCCGGCGATCATCCGCAACGTGGTCGTCTTTCCGCAACCGGACGGTCCGAGCAGCACCACGAAACGGCCGTTGCCCACCGTGAGATTCGTATCGTGGACGGCGGTGAATTCGCCGAAGCGCTTGTGGAGATTGGAGAGAACGATCGTCGACATGGCTCAGTCCGGGAAATGGCTTGTCACGACAAAGGCCAGCGCGCCCACCAGAATCACGGGAAACGACCACGTATAGAGGTCGACGGTGAACGGCTGAACGAGCATGGCAATGCCCAGACCAATGAGTGCCATCGATGCGCCTTCCCAGTAGCGCCTGCGAAGGAAGCGCCGCCGCGGCGTGGCAGGTAGGGCTTTCATTTGCGCACCGCTCCAAAAGTGATGCCTCGCAACAGATGCTTGCGCAGCACAACGGTGAAGATCAGGATCGGCAGCACGAACAGGGTGGTCGCGGCCGCAACGGCCGGCCAGTCCTGCCCGCCCTCGCCGATGATGAACGGAATGAACGGCGGCATCGTCTGCGCGTCGCCGCTTGTCAGCAATAGCGCGAACGCGTACTCGTTCCACGCGAAGATCAGGCAAAAGATCGCCGTGGCGGCAATGCCTGTAATCGCTTGCGGAAGCACGACCTTGATGAAAGCCTGCATGCGGGTGTAGCCGTCTACGAGCGCGGCCTCTTCGTATTCGCGTGGGATCTCGTCGATGAAACCCTTGAGCAGCCATACCGCCAGCGACACGTTCACGGCCGTATAGAGCACGATCATGCCCAGATAGGTATCCGCGAGTCCGAGCGCGCGGTACATCAGGTAGATCGGGATCGCGACGGCAATGGGCGGCATCATCCGCGTCGACAGTATGAAGAACAGCAGATCGTCGGCGAGCGGCACCTTGAAGCGCGAGAACGCATAGGCGGCAAGCGTGCCGAGAAACACCGCGAGAAAGGTCGAGCCGAAGCCGATTACCAGCGAATTCACGAAGCGCGGCAAGACCTTCGACGGTCCCGCAATCACCATGTTGCGCTTGCGCACATCGCGGTCATACCAGGCCGTTGCAGGCGGCAGGCTCGCGATGAACTCCGGCGTCTGCCGCGAGCGGATCGTGAAGAGGTTCACATAGCCTTCCATCGACGGCTGAAACATCACGACGGGCGGATAGGCAATCGCATCCTCTTGCGTCTTGAAGCTCGTCAGAATGATCCATACGATCGGCAAGGTCGCAATGAGTGCGTACGCGATCACGACGACGGCGGCAAACGTCTTGCTGCGCGGCGTGGCGGCTACGACCGATTGTTGAAGGGCAAGGTCTGTCATCGCTGTTTCACCTTGTTGAGTGCCTTCACATAGATATTCGCGGCGCCGAACACGACGACAAACAGGATGATCGCCAGCGCAGACGAATAGCCCGTCTGCCACTTCTCGAACGCGGCGCGCTTGAGCGTGATCGATACGGTTTCCGTTACCGAACCAGGACCGCCCGACGTCAGCAGATTCACCATGTCGAACATCTTGAAGTTCTCGATACCGCGAAACAGGATCGCGAGCATCAGGAACGGCAGCGTCATCGGCAGCGTGATCGACCAGAACTGGCGCCACGGCGAGGCACGGTCCACTTCCGCCGCTTCGTAGATGTAGTCGGGAATCGAGCGCAGCCCGGCAAGGCAGATCAGCATCACGTACGGCGTCCACATCCATGTATCGACCATCACGATGGTCCATGGCGCGAGCGGCACGTCGCCGATCATCTGGAACGAGCTGGGCGGAATGCCCGTGAAGAAGCTGACGATGTCGTTGAAGAGGCCGGTTTGCGGCTGCAGCAGGAAGGTCCAGAAATTGCCGACCACGGCGGGCGACAACATCATCGGCAGCAGGATCAGCGTGGTCCAGAAACTATGGCCTCTGAACTGCCGGTTGATCAGTAGCGCAAGCCCGAACCCCAGCAGAACTTCCAGTCCGACCGACCAGAATACGAAGCGCGCGGTGACCTGCATCGCGTACCAGATGTCTTCGTCGGTCAGGATGTCCGTGTAGTTGTCGATGCCGACGTTGCGCGCGGGCACGCTGGGCATGTTCGACTTGAAGTTCGTAAACGACAGGCGCAATGCCCAGATCAACGGAAAGATGTTGATCGCGAGCAGCAATACGATGGTCGGAAGAATGAACAGCCACGCGATCATCCTGTCGGACAGCCCGCGCTGGCGCGCAGCCGCGCGCGGCAGCCGTTTCGCCTGCAATCCTTCCGGAGTAAAAGGCTTGTTTGCCAACATGCCGACTCCTTTTCGCGGATTAGCGGGGATGACCCGCCCGCCAAGCCGCGAGCCGAAATATTTTGATTGCTAATGCGTCTCTACTTCCCTTCCGCCTTGAAGACCTTGTTCCAGTCCTTGACCAGCAGATCGAGTGCTTCTTTTGCCGTGCCTTTATCGGCAACCACATAGTCATGCACGCGCTTCTGCATGTCGAGCAGCAACTCGGCGTAGGCGGGTTCCGCCCAGAAGTCCTTGACGATCGACATCGATTTCAGGAAGGCAGGCGCGAACGGTGCGCTCTTCGGAAAGTCCGGCGCATCCACGACCGACTTCGCCGCCGAATAGCCGCCGAGTTGCCACCATTTCTTCTGCACATCGGCTTGCGCGAACCATTTGATGTATTCGAGCGCGTCCGCTTTGTGATCCGAGTACGACACGACGGAGATACCTTGCCCGCCGAGTTGCGTGAACTGCTTGGTTTCCTTGGGATTGACGAAGAAACCGATCTTGTCGCCGCCGACATTCGGATCCTTGTACAGCCCCGGGAAGAACGCGAACCAGTTCATCTGCATCGCAACCTGACCGGACTTGAACGCATCGAGCCCTTCCTGCATGTACGCGTTCGTCATGCCCGGCGCCGTGCAGCATTTGTACAGTGCCTTATAGAACTCCAGCCCCTTGATTGCACCGGGTGAGTTCACATAGCCTTCGAGGTGATATGGCTTCTTGGGATCCTGATATTCGAAGCCAAAGTTGTAGAGCATGTTCGTCACGCCCATCGTGATGCCTTCCGAACCGCGCTCCGTGAAGATATACACGCCGTACACGGTCTTTCCATCGATCTTCCGCCCCTGGAAAAACTCGGCAGTTTGCTTGAGTTCTTCCATCGTGGTTGGCGGTTCAAGTTCGCGTTTGTATTTCTGCTTGAACTCGGCGCGCAGTTCAGGCCGTGCAAACCAGTCTTTCCGATAGGTCCACCCAACTGCGTCCGCCATGGCAGGCAACGCCCAGTAGTTCGGCGTGTTCTTCGGCCATTCCGCGTAGCCGACAACGGTTGCCGGCACGAAGTCATCCATGGATATCTTGTTCTTCGCGAAGAAATCATTCAGCTTCACGTAGTGACCATTTACGGCGGCTCCGCCGATCCACTGGCTATCACCGATGATCAGATCGCACAGTTTGCCGTGAGAATTGAGTTCGTTGATGAAGCGGTCCGCGTAACTCGTCCACGGCACGAACTCGAACTTCATTGCAATGCCGGTTTTGGCCGTGAAGTCTTTCGATAATTCGACCAGTGCATTGGCGGGGTCCCATGCCGCCCAGCACAATGTCAATTGCTTGCCCTGGGCGTGCGCCGCCGATCCCAGGCAAAGTCCCAATGATGCGAGGACCGCCGCGACTACCCTTGCTGACGTTAGACGTAACATGTGTCTTCTCCTTGTCTTTCTCGGGTCTCCAACCTGATGACAGACAGCGTCCATGCGCCGGACGCCGTATACGGGCTCTGGCGGATTCAGAAAGCTGTCCGCGTGTCGCGAGCGTCAGGCATGCGCATTCTCACGAAGATAAATCCGGGTTTCGGGCGTCGGGATGTTGAGCACGCCCCGTACATCGTTCAGAAAATTGATGGCCGCGAGGCCCGCCCAATGGACGATGCCGCGCACATCCTGATCGAGGATCACGTCGATGGCGCGCTCGGACAATTGCGCGCGCGTCTCGGCCGTACATTCGTGGCCGATCAGAACGACTCGCGCCTTGTCGCCCGATTCCTGCAACGCGGACGCAATGCCGGAAATGCCGCCGCCCGTCACATACACGCCGACGAGATCCGGGTGCCCTGCAATCAGGCCTTGAACAGCGAGACCGGCGCTGTCGTCGTCTTCGGCGAAATCGGGTTCGGTGACCCAGCGCAGGTTGCGAAAATCTTCTTCGAGAACCTGTGAGAAACCCGTGCGGCGCTCCAGTTGATCGTGCAACCGTGACGATGCGGACAGCACCGCGACCGTGCCAATGCGAGATCCGACGAAGCGGCCCATCAGCAGCCCAGCCGTTCGTCCGGCGATGCGGTTATCGACGCCGACATAAGCCGCGCGCCCACTCGACGGTAAATCGGAGAACACCGTGACGACGGGCATGTTCGCGTCGGTCATGTCCTGGATCATTCGAACGACCCATGGGTAATCGAGCGGTACGAGCACGAGCGCGTCGTAGTCGGTCAGCTGTTGGGCGAAAGATGCGGCGTCCCGCTGGTTCGACAGGTCGCATCGATAAAACGACGGGACGATGCGATGCTCACGAAAGAAACTCGCCGAGAGCGCGATATCGCGCTCGGCCTGATCGAGAAAGCGGGAATTGATTTGCGGCAGAACGAATGCGACCCGAAATGACGTGGCTTTTGCCGGACGACCACGACTTGCACGCTCGTCGCGCAATGTCGCAAGCGCGAGATGAACGCGTTCGGCTGTCTCCGGACGCACGCCCTGGTCGTCGCGCAGCACACGATCGACCGTGGCGACGCTCACGCCGGCGCGACGCGCAATCATCATACGAGTAGCCGGCATGGGTCTCCTCCGTTGCCGAGCCAAGACACCTTTTGTTAATTGAAAATAGTTTTTCCAGCGAAGAATGCAAGGTTTTTCGTTTGGATAAATGCGTCATTCTTGATGACGTTACAGCGCAAGGTACTTCGCTGGTGCGCGGCGAGGGAATCAACTATTGCGCAGACGATAAGGAACGGTCCGCAGAAAGAGAATCATTTGCGCTCCCTGTCTCGTTACCGCCGTGCTCACGCCAGCCGCCTATGCTGTATGAAACTCTGCGGAATGACGGGAGCTGTCATGCAAGCCGATCCAAAAGTCATTGAATATCTGAACGCCGAACTGAAGTACGAACTGACGGCCATCAATCAGTACTTTCTACATGCACGTCTCTACAAGCATTGGGGCATGGAAGGACTCGGCAAACACGAATATGACGAGTCGATCGAGGAAATGAAGCATGCCGACAAGCTGATCGAGCGAATCTTCATGCTGGACGGCTTGCCCAATTTGCAGGATCTGGCCAAGCTTCTCGTCGGCGAGGATACGCTCGAGGTCCTTCAATGCGATCTCAAACTCGAACAGTCCGCCCAAGCCCATTGCAAAGAGGCGATCACTTACTGTGAATCGGTCAAAGACTACGTGTCGAGAATGATCTTTTCGGAGATCCTCGATGACACTGAAGATCATATCGACTGGCTGGAGGTACAGATCAGCTTGATCGACAAGGTTGGAATCCAGAACTACCAGCAGTCAGCCATGGGTTCACCTGGTTGAGTCGCGAGTCCGCGTTATCTTGCATAACGCGGCGAGGCGGCCATGAGGTGCTTGCGAGAGATGTACGAGGACGTCGCGTTTCTCAGAGCCGCTCAAGGGCGACACTCACGGGGCGGATCTTCCAGATCTCGTGACAGTACTCGCCGATCGCGCGATCGGAGGAGAACTTGCCCGAACGTGCGGTGTTGAGGATGGACATACGGGTCCAGCGTCGCACGTCTTGCCATGCGTTGTTCACACGCTCCTGGCACGCCACATAATCCGCGTAGTCGGCCAGCACGAAAAATGGGTCGGCGTGCAGCAGATTGTCGACGAGCGGCCGGAACATATCCCGGTCACCGCGCGAGAAATACCCACTGACAATCAGATCCAGTGCGTCGCGCAATTCGCCATTGCCAGCCGCGAAGTCTGCCGGACGATAACCATCGCGTCGGAGTTGCTCGACCTGAGAGTCGGTCATGCCGAACAGGAAAAAGTTCTCCTCGCCGACCTCCTCCCGGATCTCGATGTTCGCGCCGTCGAGTGTTCCGATGGTCAGCGCGCCGTTCATCATGAATTTCATGTTGCCCGTACCCGATGCCTCCTTGCCCGCGGTCGATATCTGCTCGGACAGGTCCGCTGCGGGATAGATGAACTGTGCGTTCTTCACATTGAAGTTCGGGTAGAACACCACTTTGAGCCGTCCGTTTATCGACGGGTCGTTGTTCACGACTTCCGCCACCCCGTTGATCAGGCGAATGATGAGTTTGGCCATCGCGTACCCCGGCGCAGCCTTTCCGCCGAATACGAAGCAGCGCGGCGCGACAGCGAGTTGCGGGTCGCGGCGCAGACGCTGATACAGCGTGACGATGTACAGCGCGTTCAGGTGCTGTCGCTTGTACTCGTGAATGCGCTTGACCTGAATGTCGAACAACGCGGCAGGGTCCACTTCGATGCCTGTCGTGCTACGAATGTGCTGCGCGAGAATTGCCTTGTTCGAATACTTGACGTTGCGCCATTCGTCGAGGAAGTCCGGGTCGTCGGCATGCGATTCGAGGGCGCGAAGCCGTGTGAGGTCGGTCGCCCATCCCTCGCCCACCGTCTTGTCCAGCAACCGCGCAAGCCCGGGATTGCTGAGCAGCATAAAGCGACGTGGCGTGACGCCATTGGTGACGTTTGTGAAGCGCTCGGGCCACAGTTGCGCGAAGTCGCGCATTACCGTTTGTTTGAGCAGCGCAGAATGAAGCTCTGCCACGCCGTTCACGGCATGGCAGCCAACCGTCGCCAGATGCGCCATGCGCACCTTCTTTTCGCCGGCCTCGTCGATCATCGACATCCGCGCCACGCGTGCATCGTCGCCGGGATAACGTTGCCGGACCTCATCGAGAAAGCGCCCGTTGATCTCATAGATGATTTCGAGCAGGCGCGGCAGCAGGTTGCGAAAAAGCGGCAGCCCCCAGGTTTCGAGCGCCTCGGGCAGCAATGTATGGTTGGTATAGGCCAGCGTGCTGCGGGTGATATCCCAGGCTTCGTCCCACGGGACCCGCCGCTCGTCGACGAGCAGGCGCATCAGTTCTGCCACTGCGATTGAAGGATGCGTATCGTTCAGCTGTACCGTGAACATGTCGGCAAAGCGCGCGATGGGTTCGCCCTTGATATCGAGCAGGCGCAGCATGTCCTGCAACGAGCAGGAAACGAAGAAGTACTGCTGCGCGAGGCGCAGCCGCTTGCCGGCTTCGGGCTCATCGTTGGGATAGAGCACCTTGGACAGCGTTTCGGAAATCACCTTTTCCTGCACGGCCTGGTAGTAGTCGCCGGCGTTGAAGTCCTCCAGATCGAAGGACTCGACAGCTTCGCTCTTCCATAGGCGCAGCGTGTTACAGGTGTTGACCCGGAATCCGAGCATCGGCGTATCGCAAGCCACACCCTTGACCATGTGCGCCGGTATCCAGCGCACGCAGTAATGGCCCTGCGCATCGTTCTCGCTCTGCGTGTGTCCGCCGAAGCGCACATAGTAGTTCACGTTGGGGCGCACGATCTCCCATGGGTTGCCCTTCTGCAGCCACTTGTCGGTGGCCTCGACCTGCCGGCCATCGCGGATCACCTGGTCGAAGATGCCGAACTCATAGCGTATGCCGTATCCGACCGACGGTATCTGAAGCGTTGCCAGCGAGTCCAGATAGCAGGCAGCGAGCCTACCGAGTCCGCCATTGCCGAGTCCCGGCTCTTCCTCGAGCGCGATGAGCGCGTCGAGATCCTGGCCGAGCGACTGCATGGCAGCACGCGCTTCGGCCTCGATGCCCAGGTTCACGAGATTGTTGCCGAGTTGCGGTCCGATCAGGAACTCTGCAGAGAGGTAACACGCAACCCTCAGCTCGCGAGCAGCATAGGTCTGGATCGTGGCGGCCCAGCGCGCCAGCATGCGGTCGCGCACGCTGTAGGCGAGCGCCATGTACCAGTCATGCGGCGTAGCAATCGCCGGCGGGCGAGCCTGCAGGCAGATGAGATTGTCGAGCACGCCGCGCCGTAATGCGTCGGGATCCAGCGCGCTACGCGCGGAGTCGCCGCAGTTGGTGTTGGCGCTCATGTCGGCAGCCATGGTCTTGCCCTCCTGTTTTTGCGCGACCGCTCCGAAGCCGAGGGCAGTCTCACATTCGCAGCGCTACCCAAGGAGATAAGCGCACACGAAGGCAGCATACGTTACACCATGCGTATTTCAAGGCAATGGCCGATTTATCGCCGTTCGTTCATATGATTAGGCGCGATTCAGGCAGTACATCGACGCTGCTACGCGCGCGGCTCGTCCGCGCCCACAATCGGATCAAGCCTGCGAGATGATGGCCAGTCGATAAATATCCGCCGGATTCAGGATGGTCCGTGGTGCGCCGTGACGCACGGCACTGAGCATGGCGTCGCCGACAACCGACGTCGTCAACACATGCTCCGGCGAAATGCGGCGAGCCAGAATCAGAACCGGCTTGAGCACGACATACATCCATCGATACACGGCGGTGCGCGACTGGATGCCGTCCTCGGGAATGATGGCGGCGGGCCGAAAAATCACGACTTGCCGAAATGGGAGCCGCTGCAACGCATTCTCGGTTTTTCCGCGGATGCGGGCCCACATGGTCTTGCCCTGCTCGCTGCTGTCGGCGCCAGCGCCGGATACGTACACCATCGTCATCGCAGGGCTCACGCGAAGCAGTTCTTGCGCGACATGAAGCGTGAGGTCGTAGGTCACCGCGCGGTATGCCGCCTCGGACATACGGAAGGACGAAACACCCACGCAGAAAAAGCACGCATCGACCTTGGCGAAAACGTCGCCCTCGGCCTGAAAGCGCTCCAGATGTGGCGTGATGACGACCTTGAGTCGCGGATCCTCGTAACCCTGTAGCGCACGCCGGCTGATCACGATGATTTCGGTGACGTCGCGTGCTTTCAGGCACGCTCGCAATACGCCTTCGCCTACCATGCCGGTCGCGCCGATCAAAACAATACGCATCGTCTTACTCCGAGGGCAACTCAGGCGATACCGCGCCGAAATCGGCAGCGACGGTGACGGGCTTCCAGCGTGGCTTCGAGAATGATGCGGCCCAAACCTCGGGACGCACCGCTAATCAACCAGACTTTGGACATGATCGTTTAATCCTTTGATATACGCCGGGACTACGCGTTGGCATTGAAGACGTGGAAGCTCGTCACTCTGGCATGAAGCCAGACTTACCTTCGAACATCACAGACGCGGCGAGATCCTTTTGCGCCTGCAGCGCGGCCAGACTCCGGGTATAGCCCGCTTCCAGCACAGCATAGGCATCGCCGCCTAGAACGGTGCGCAGTGGCGGCTCCGGCATCTGGCTGATCGTATAGATCGCTTCGGCCATTCTCACCGGGTCGCCCGAAGCATCTGCTTCACCGTTTTCCTCGATCCATCGACGCAGCGTGGCAACCGTGCTGTCCTTGTAGTGCTCGAGTTGCGGCGTCCAGCGGATATTCGCCACGAAGCCTGTCTTGATGGAGCCCGGTTCGATAATGATGGTCTTGATGCCGAACCCGGCGACTTCCTGGCTGACTGCTTCGGCGAAGCCCTCCAGACCGAACTTCGCGGCGTGATACATCGAGCCTCCGGGGAACGCGGCACGTCCGCCGACGCTGCTGACATGGATGAACGTACCGCACTGTTTCGCGCGCAATGCGCCGAGAAACGCGCGCGTGACGTGGATAGGCGCCAGCAGGTTCAGCGCAATCTGTTGCTCGATATCGGCGTCACTCATTTCCTCCATCGCACCGAAAACCGCGCCGCCCGCGTTGTTGACCACGACGTCGACATCGGGATGACGTGCTGCGACCGCCTGAACCTGCTCGCGATCAGTCACGTCCACCGACTCCACTTCGAGCAGGTCCGCATATGCCTGCTTAAGTGTCCGCATTCCTTCAATACGACGCACCGCCGCGACCACTCGATGCCCTTGCGCCAGCGCTTTTTCCGTGAGTGCGAGCCCCAGACCGCCGGAGGCTCCCGTGATGAACCACTTCTGACTGGACATGATGTCTTTCTCCATTTGCAAACCAGGTTAGCACATATTAATGAGCGCCCAATCACTCATTAATTGCGTAAAAAAATTACATCGTGATTGCGCGCCACAGGACGCGAAAGCCGAGCTTCCTTTGAGTTGCGGCGTCCTTGGGATGCCGTTCGATATGCTCAATCGTCGTGTCGGCGATGTGCTCGATCAACGACGAGAGAAAGCTGATTGGCGCATCGACCAGGACGCCGTCGCGCACGCCATCCTGCATCATCTGGGCGACGGCCAGAAATCGCTCGATGCCCTGTGATCGTGTGTCGTCCGATATCTGCCCCGAACCCGCAAGCCGGGCAACAGCGAACCGTGCAGACGGATTGGCCAGTCCCCAGTTCACATAACGCTCGAAGACGTGCTGCATGCGCTGCATGTAGTCCGCTCCCGTGGGATAGCCAGGCATCACAGCGTCGGCCAGGCCGCGCTTGAGGTGCAGATACAGTTCCTGGAACAATGCCTCCTTGCTCTCGAAGTACGTAAACAGCGTGCCCTCCGCGACGCCGGCGCCCCGCGCGATGCTCGCCGTGGAGGCCTGCACGCCCATCTCAGCGACGGCCTGCGCCGCGGATTTCAACAGGGCACTACGTTTTTCGGGACTCAAGGGACGGGCCATGCACTACCTTAAATGACTGATTACTTGCTCAACTATAATCGTCTTTTTCAAGACACGCAATCGAAAGTGACCTTTCTTTCGAAATCGAAGATCGATACGGGTGCGCCGCGCGATTCTGCCCAAGCAGGCTGAACCCGCTCGATCAATGCGCCCGCACGATGTGCGGGCGCCAGGCACATGATCAGATTGAACAACCGTGTTAGAAGCGCGTACGCAAGCCAACAGTCGCCGCCACCTGATTGCCCGTCGTAGCCTGCGCCAGGCCGTTGATGAACGCACCTTCGAACGCGGAACCAGTCGCACCGTAAGCGTGTTGATAGACGCCTTCAACATAGACATCCGTGCGTTTGCTGAAGGCGTAGTCGGCCATCAGCGTCACTTGATGCCACTTCGGGTCACCCGAACCGGTGCTTCCGTCAAACGCACCTTGGGTGAACGTATAGGCACCTGCCAGCGAAATTGCCGGGGTCACGGCATAGTGAACATTGACTTCATAGTTGTCGAAATGAAGCGAATCAAACGACTGGGCGATCACAGAGTTCGCGCCCGGCTGCGTGTTGTCGAACAGGGTATGCGTCCACAACAAGCCGACAGACGCCGGCCCGATCGTGTAGTTGCCGCCAACCCCCATCACGCGCTGGCGTGAAGCGGGGAAATTGACGAAGTCGTTGTTCGACACCGCTCCCGTTCCCGAAAGCGAACCGTTATTCAGTTGAAGGTAAGCAGCCGCCAGATTGATAGGGCCAACGTTGTACGTCACACCGAAGCTATAAGCGCGATTGTTCGCAAAGCCACCGGCCGCGTTACTGAAGCCGTATAGCGCCTCGGCCTGCAGCCCCCGATACGTCGGACTCACGTACTTGACCGAGTTGTTGATATAGAACGAGTCATCTACGTTGTCGTTGTCGAACGGATGCGCGGCCAGATTGTTTCCATCGCCGTTGTTCGCCAATGCAATGGGGCCGAGGTCATCGACCACGGAATCATACTGGCGGCCAAACGTCAGCGTTCCATACAGATCGTTTTGCAGACCGACGAAAGCCTGACGGCCGAACATCGTGCCCGCGTATGTGGTCTTGCCGTTTTGGATATTGAAGCCATTCTCAAGACGGAAGATCGTACGCAGACCGCCGCCGAGATCTTCACTTCCCCGTAAGCCCCACACTTCGTTCGACAGCATGCTGCTTTGTTCCTGCACCACGCTGCTGCCACCCTGGTTATTCGTATAGACGATACCTGTATCGATCAATCCATAAAAGGTGACGCTGCTTTGCGCATGAACCCCCACTGCAATAACGGAAAGAACAGCTGCACCGATAATCTTCTTCTTCACTTGCTTTGTACTCCAGGCCGTGTCACAAAAAGAGATCATGATGTGTGCATGATCCCCGTCCATCCAGAAGCTCCGGATAACGCGCGCTCAGTTGACAAGGAATTAACGAAGGATCTGCCGACACCGTATTGGCTAGCCATCCATCGAATGTGATCCACTTTGCATCCGCGAATCCGCAGCGCCACGATTCTATGGGTATCGACATTGCGGTTTATCGAAAGAATTGCAGTCTTCCCGCAAAGATTTCATAAACGACTATCGAACGTAATCGAACCCCTGCGCAACGTTGAAGCGAATGGCCGCATCACGTCGGCCAACCCAGGGACAATGGCGTCGACATGAACGCATTCAACTCAAGGGACACCCGCTTGAGACAACAGTCGCGCCCTACCCGGGAGTCCTCGAGCAATTTAAGGTAGTCTGTCCGGAACGGTTCAGCAGCGGCGGGTCGACGGATCGACTCCACCAGTACGACGATGGTTATAGCGACCTCATGGAGGGTATTGACTGTGGCTACGAAGAATGGCGGTACGCTGTATATCCTGCAGGCACGTCCACCGGCGATCATCGCTCTATCACCGGACGGTTCACACGAAGTGATTATCGCGAACCTTACGCGCACACCCGACGGCATCAAGGTCGATGCTGAAAACCAGCTGGTCTACTGGACCAACATGGGAACGGGCATCCACCTGGTCGATGGTGATCCCGCTTCCGGCGAAGTTCCTCCGAACGACGGCACGATCGAATGCGCGAAGCTCGACGGCAGCGAACATCGTGTGCTGGTGCCTCCCGGTAAGGCAGGGACGCCCAAGGAACTCGTGCTGGACAAGGAAGGCGGCCACCTGTACTGGTGCGATCGCGAAGGCATGCGAGTCATGCGCGCACGGCTGGATGGCAGCGAGGTGACGGAACTGGTCCGCACCGGGAACTTCCCCGAGGATACGCGCGACGCGACCCGCCATTGCGTAGGCATCGTATTGGACAAAGCAAACGGGCACGTCTACTGGACGCAAAAGGGACCACCGGATGGCGGAGAGGGCCGCATCTTCAGGGCGGGGATCGAGTTGCCGCCTTCCGCGACGCCCGATCGACGCCCGGATATCGAATGTTTGCTGGCCGATCTGCCCGAACCGATCGACCTCGATATCGATCACCGCGACAGCATGCTTTACTGGACGGATCGTGGCGACGATACGCATGACGGAAATACTTTGAATCGCGCAAGAATTACGGCGTCCGGGCTGGTTGATCGCCAGGTGCTCGCGCACGATCTGAAAGAGGGAATTGGCGTGTCTCTGGACTCACGTGGGCGCCGCGCCTTCGTGACCGATCTGGGCGGCAACGTGCGCGAACTGAACATCGATACGAAGCACACCTCGCATTTCACCACCGTCGCACATCTAGGTGTTCTGACCGGTATCGACTACGCCGAGATTTGAGTCGAATCCCAAAGACTGCCGGGGGCGTATCCGGCGGTCTTTGTCACGCTCTACTGGTCGCTCTTTCGGCCGTGCCCACCCGCGAGCCTCGAAAAATAGAACAAAGCGTTACGCGAAGAGAGGGGCCAATCTTATTTCATGTAATTGGATCGATGGGCGTGTCGCGGTAAAGATCGATGGATGAGCGAGATCAATACGTCGTAACGGCACGCGCTCTACTGGCTGTCACGGCCCTGTCACAGACAGATAGGCGGCGACCTGTTCGATCTGCTGTTCGTCGAGCGCAGCAGCAACAGCCGTCATCGTGCCCGACTTCGGCGGCGCGGACTTCGCGCGCGCCTGGAATTCGTGCAATCGTGCAATCGTGAACGCGGACGGCTCGCCCGCAATCGATGGGAATCGCGCGCCATTGCCTTTGCCGCCTGCCGCGTGACAACTGAAACACGCAGGGACACTAGCGCCTGCGCCCGTCTCCGCCAGTTGCCGGCCCGCCATCACTAGCGTTTGCGAAGGCGGCGGAGAAGCCTTCACGATCGGCGGGTGCTGCCCGGAAAAGAACACGGCAAGCGTATGCATATCGCTGTCCGAGAGGTTCTGCGCCACCGCCTGCATCGGCACACTGATTCGCGTGCCTGCCTTGAACATCGACAAAGCATGGGCAAGGTACTGCGGATTCTTTCCCGCGAGTCGCGGCGCGCCGGACGCTTCGCCGGCACCCAACGCACCGTGACACGCGACGCAAGTCGCGATTGAAGGAATCTGCGTCGGTGTGGTTCCAACCACAGCAATAGCATTGTCTTGCGCGAAGCCCGCACTCGCGAATGTGCCTAACGACAGGAACATACCCAGTCGCGCACCGCCTAACAGAATGCGCGCGCAAAACGAGACTTTTTTGGTGCGCCATGCGTTCCTGTCCGGGACGCTCGCATTGAACAACCTTGCCATTTCCAACATCGATCCCTTCTCCGCTGAAAGCCATGAAGTCGCCCCTTGATTGGGAGCCAACATGAGTCGAGGAGCGTACCTCAAACCGGATGACCATCACGTTGGATTTGTGCGAGATGTCCAATTTGTAATCTGAAGACAATGTACTCGTTATGCATCAGACGACATGCGCTTGAGTCGTTCGCGTTCTCTTAAGCGAAATCGTCGCGAAGTTTGTAATTTGAGCAATCAGGCTTTCTTACGCCCCGTTAGTTTTTGCTGCCGCCTGCACCAATTCCATTTACTATCGATTCCTAAACGTATGTCAGTTTGCAACGCGCATCCCATTATCTATTTTGTCGAAGTCTTCTCTTTGCGTGAGAAAAATAGGTCCAAGACATCGAGTCGACCACGTGGTGATCGGGAGACGAAAGCCACCGATGAACCCTGCAGATCCAAAAGAAAAACACATCGACCCCACTAACAGATCAACCTTCTGATTTGCGCCGAAGGGCTAACATATGACCGATGCGTGCTTGCGTAATTCGGCATAGCGGGTTGACGCTGGTGCGCCGCTGACCGATATTGGCAATTTGCCCCGCTCCGTTTTCCATTCGTCTTATCTTATAGCGATCGCGGTATCGGTTCGCATCATGGAGCAGTTGCATTTATAGGGGGAACACTTGCTGATGGACGCTCAAACCGCTCGTCGCCCGAATTCTTTGACCACGTGCGCGCAGTGCGGCGGTAGGTTATCCGAGCCAGTCAATTTTTGTCCACAATGCGGAGCGCCCGCGAGGCTCGCGTTCGGCGAACGCACCTCGACGAAGAAGCCCCATGCCGCAACCGCATCCAAAACGGCAAGCGCTGCAGCGGCGCGTCCAAACGTTGCGCCCAAGGGCCAGATCTGGCGGTCCCGGCTGACATCTTTCGTCCGACCGGTTGTCGCTGGCCCAAATGGCGGCACGCGTTCACCTTCGCCATCGCCAGGCGGCTACCGTGGTTGGCG
The DNA here is from genome assembly GCF_002902925.1 of Paraburkholderia terrae. Taxonomy (GTDB): domain Bacteria; phylum Pseudomonadota; class Gammaproteobacteria; order Burkholderiales; family Burkholderiaceae; genus Paraburkholderia; species Paraburkholderia terrae. Next base: position 1,869,891 of record NZ_CP026112.1, read on the forward strand.
TATGAAAACGGGGACAGCGCTAACTCTGGTGGCATTAGTGGTGCTCTGCGGCGCAGTGGTATCGTTGACCCGCCATAATGGTTCCGTCGATGGAGAACCAATAGCGGCATCAAACACTGCGCAAGGTAGCGTAACGGCAAATGGCACGAGCCAGGCAGCGCGGACTGCGACGGTCGATGCGCCGACAATGGCGCGAGGCTCGGCGCAAAATCCAGCGTTGGCGCAAAGTTCGACCATGACAGCAGAAACAACGCCTGCGCCGGTCGCGTCGGTTGCCGTACCCGATCCGCCTCAGCCGTCGACCGCGACGCCGCACCCGCCACAATCAATGTCCTCGCAGAGTTCGGTTTCGAACAGCGGGAGAGATAGCGACAAGAACCAAAGGCTGATGGCGCTCGCACTTGCGCGAGCACACAGCGGTCTCGACAAAAACGACCTGCGTATGGCGCGCTCGGGCATTTTTTGGGCGCTTTCAATGCAGCACGATAATAGCGAGGCACTCATGTTGAAGCAGGAGTTGCTCTCACGGGAAAGGGAGCGTAATACGTCATCCAACGCGACACGCGGATCAGTCAAGGCTGCGAGCCCGACGGACTAAATTTCACCGCGGCAAAATGCGCCGATGGATCAGTAGTTTTTTGGAAGGGCGAAAGGCCGCGACTTCGGCGAACGCCTCCGTCCTTCTTCCTCGAAAGGCCGTCGTTCGCTGATCGATGCTAAAAGCGAGCGCCCGGAGATGACCGACCTGAACGAAAAGGCGTACCTGCGGTCTTATCTTATCTCTACCTCCCAGTCACTGGGATCGTTCCCTAACTGCCTGGGGATCAAAATGAAACGTACAGTTATCGCAATCGTTCTGGTTGCAACAGCGTCGACGGCGTTTGCGCAATCGACCCGCGGTGTCGCTTCCATCGCGCAGCCCGCCAACAACTCGCTCCAGTTGCCGATCAGCCATTCCGCCGGCCTGCCGGGCGGCCGATGGGTCCCGCCATATAGCGGGCCGACGCCGGCCAGGACTCCCGCGCAGGTTTATCAGCAAACCGTGCATGCGGAGGTGGACGGACAACTCGCGCATCTCAACTCGATGACGGCAGGTCGCCACTAGCGCGCCAAAAAAACCGGTGCTGGCCAGGCCATGTTGACCTCACCCTTTACCACGTCAAAGGTCACATTCGAAGCTTGAAACGGGACGCGAACGCATCATTTGAGTAGCGCTCTCGTGATAAGCATTCGGGAAATCGTGTCGCGAAACAACTCAAAGCCAAAAGACGCAATCCTCTTCTCGAGTTGATCGATCGGCCAGGCATCGTGGTGCCGACAGGACAGAAACACGTCATGGAATGACCTGCGCTTTTCGGTCAGTATCGACATGCCGGGTTCCACCGTGTGAACGGTCAGCAAGCACCGAAGCACGAACTCAATGCAACTGAACCCGTAGCTGACGCCACACGCTTTTTACCCCGTCTTACCCTCGCTGCCCGATTGCTCCGCCAGCTTGTCGGCCACGCCGATAAGCCGTGCCCGCCGGGATTCGTCCAGTACGAGTTGAGCACTCGCGCGAAGATCGGCCAATACGCTTTCGATTTTCCAGCGCGTCACGCCTTCGGCCGCCACCTTTTCCGCAAGATCCTCCGCGAGATCTGCATCGCCGTCGTCAAAGGCAGCCGCCAGCCACGTTGGGCGCAGCCATTCGTCCGTCACGCCACGCCGTAGTGCGCGCTCGCATGCGGCGTTCACGACAGCCGAGATCACATGCGCGTGCTTCAGATCATCCTTGCCATTGCGCGCGCGATACAAGCGCGGCAGATTCGACGAGCAGTAGTAATCGTTGAGATCGAGGTCCATGCCACGCTCGTAGCAATCGATCGCCCGGTCAAGAAATTGCCGCTTCTGGAACGGCTCCACTGTATCGCGGTAGAGCCGCTTGTATCTGCCGCCCAGCAGCCCAAGGCGCTCGGTCGACGGACCCGCCGTCTCCAGCACGACCTCGAGTTGCTCGATCGCTTCGCGCACGTCCCCCGCCTGCGACACGGTGAATGCGCGCTGCGACTGCACCTCGGGCTGCTGACGGAATTCCTCTGGCAGTGCGTCGATGAAGGCGAGCAGCTTGTTCCAGTCGTCGGGAACCTCAACTGAATCACGCAGAAGCAGCAGCAACGCAAACGCGACGCTCGCCATCAAGGGCGGCACGCCGTGCTTCTTGACGAGTTCCTGTGCTCGCGCCATGCGCTGCGGCTTGGGCAGCAGACGTACGCCCCGCACAGTGGACTGAAAGGCGGCGAGTTCCGCCATGCGTTGCTTCATTGTGGACGCGAGGGCCGGCTCCGGCGACGAAGGAAACCCCTTGATGGCTTCGAACATCGGCGACTGCCCATCCGTGAGCACCTTGATGCGGGACACGATCGTGTCACGAATGCGCTGCGCGGTCGCATCGTCGACGTCGCCGTTCGCAAGCGGATAGCGCACCGTGCGCAATTGCGCCACGTCGAAGAGCGGCTGCGACCAATCCGCCGCGAGCAGTACGCAGCCGGTGGGCTTCGCCGCGTGGCGGATGCCGACCTCGTAGTAGACGTTGCCGTTCGCGATGGTCATGTCGGCGAGCACGAGGTCCGCGTAGTAGATGCGCTCGAGCATCTGCGTGATGATCATTGCGCCCGTGTCCTGATCTGCGCGAACGGCGTCATAGCCCAGGGACTCGATGACGGGCACATACGCGCGGTCCCACAGCGCATTGAAATCGATCTCGCCGGGGCCGCGCGCGGGATCCGCCTGCGTCGGCTTGCGGCCGTAGGGCATGATGACGAAGCAAAGAGGTCGTGGCATGTTCGCCTCACCGTGTGAACCCAAGAGGATGAATGGGAGGCTCCGCGATGCCGCCCGCCGCCTCGACGGCCTCGACCATATGGCCCGTGCCGCCCGGCCCGTCGCCCGCTGCACCGTCCCATACGCAGATGAAGTGGACCTTCTGCGCTCCACAACTCAACGCGCGCTCGAGCATCCAGAGATTCGTGCGCTCGTACGGCGATAGCTGCCGCTCGTCTGCCGTCTGGGCTTCGGGCAACACGATGGTGCGCGCGCCCGGGTCCGCGCGGACTGCGTCGAAGCGTTCGCGCCAGTTTGCGTTCGCGAAGTCGACGGAATCCCTCACGAACACCGCTGGCTCGAACGGCAGGTGAAGATTGACATGTGCGCCGCGCCCGAGCATGAGTTCCGCGAAGATCAGATCGCTCCCACATGCGCCGCTACAGACGGCAAGATCAACGGCGCCTGCTTGCAGCCTGTCGAGCACGCCGGCAATGTCCTTCGTCACTGCGTCTTCCCGTTCCGGCGGAAAGCGCGGTTTCGGGCGGTCGGGCCTGTCTATCATGTGCCCGCTGAACAGGAAGACCCGCTTCGGCAAAAATATGTCGGTCACATCCGTCATCCTTGTCGGCCCCCTCGCTTCACGCACGATGTGACAGTCGCCTGTACGCCTCGTTCAGTCGTTCCATTCGGGCTCTTCGCCCATCTGCAACTCGCCGGGCATCCCTTTCGCGAGGGCGCAGAACCCGGGCAACCTCAGGTCAACATATCGTACGCCATCGGACTACACCCTTCCAGATAGCGAAGAATCTGCCGCCGTGTCGAATACACATTAAACGACGAACCGCGCCACCTGCTTGCGGCTTGCTTCGATGGCCTTGTCATGGGTCCGTCGGCGACGAACCTGAAGCTTCACGTTTCGGCCGTCAACCACGGCCATACCGAAGGCGCAGGTTCATAAAGACCATGTGCCTGAAACGCTTCGCCCATCGTTTTGTTTCGATTTCTGCAAGCGATTCGATCTTGATTGCGAAATCCAGCAGAATCGACGTGCAGCTTTGCGGCCGTATCAGTCGATACCGTCTGTTGCATGCGCAATGACAGCAAGATAAATAGCGCGGGGCAAAGCATCGACAGTCACACTGTTCAAGCGTCCGACACTCGTCTCTTCACGAGCAGTTCCTGTCGAGCCTGTTCGAGCATATGGATGCGTGGCGGGTCGTTGGGATTGCGTTTCGCCAAAGCCATCGCCTTGTCGATGGTGCGTCCGAGGTTCGCGTCGGCCTCACCAGGAAGGCTGCGGACGGCCTGGGCGAGCGAAGCCGCCGCCTGATAGCCAACGAATGGTGTTTCGACATCCGGGTCCAGACGATCAGCCAACCAGTTGATCTCCGCCTCCTGGGGAAACGCCCTGAGCAGCGCGACAGCCGCAAGTCGCTCGCCCGCCGACCTGCTTGTCTTCAGTCTTTCAAGGGCTTTGATCGCGACGGGCGCTTGCGACATCATGTCGGAGAAAATGGCCGTCATTTTCCTTGTTCGCTCCGCACCCGGACGCATCGTGTCGCGGACTTCGTCATAACTTCGCGCCAGTTCCGCGATACTTGCCGGCACTTCCAATGCCGACGCTTCGGTATCCGGTGAGTCGACGCGCACAGCCGATGGCCGATGCTGCACGTCGGCGACGGCACGCAGCAGTCCGCCACGCACACGTTCCCTGAAGCTCGCCCGATCCGGGTAGGACATCGTCAATCCGATTAGCGAAAGCTCGTCGCGGAATTTCATCACTCCGGCCAGCTGGCTGATTGCCTCTGTCGTGCGAGGCAGCGATGAAGGCGCCTCGTCCGAGAAATAGAACATGACGATCGGTCGTCCCGTCGCCTCCCGGCGCTTCATCGCCTGCCGGAATTCGTGGATCGTACCGCTCGGATCGTCCATGGTGGGCGTGCCGCACCGCATCCACATGATGCCGAGATAAATATCAAAGTCCTTCGGCATTTGCCGGTCGACGACGTCTTGCGGACGCCCCGCATCGGGGTACACGTTGTCTTGATATCGCAACACTTCCAGCCGCACGTTGAGATCAGGGGACAGAAAAGCGATGACGTCGTTGATTTCTTCGGCCAGTGCAAGCACCGCCTGCTGTTCGGCAATGACATCGGCTGGAGAAGACAAGAAAATTTTGATGACCTGTGTCATTTGCTTTGAGGCCGTTGAGCCCCCCCTCCATCTCGACGTACGACCTCAGGCTATTGGATTTGTGAAGTGACGCTTCGCGACTCGGAAATTGAATGCTCAAGGCAGCGTCTCTACGATCTCGAACACTTGTCCTGGATGCGCGACTACAGACTCTCCGGATGCGATTGACGCTACGCGATTCGCGAACGCCCTGGTCACGACACGTGCTGAGACATGCTAACGATTGGCGGAATGTGTGCCGTGGCGTCTGACCCATCAATCATACTGCGCGCAAATTCGTACAGGATCCGGAATATCCCGACGCACGGATCTTTTCCGGGCATGAGACAGACCTATCACCCCCATTACGAGTAAGGCCATCCACACATATCGTGAAATTCCGATATAAGATTCGGTCCATAGCGATTCAGACGCCGACATTCCGGCCAGAGAGTCTGTCCGCTGTTTCATGAGCACGAAGCCCAACCCGAAGATTACCGATATCGACATCGACGCGATCCACAAGGCGCTGGCCAACCCGGCGCGTCGCGTGATTCTTGCGAAGCTGCGCGAGCCGGGAAAGTATTTCCCGGAACAGGAGCTTTCGTACGAGCACGGGGTCTGCGCCGGACAGTTCGACGACTGCTGCGGTCTGTCGCAGTCCACGGTGTCCGCGCACCTCGCCGCGTTGCAGCGCGCGGGGCTGATCACGTCGAAACGCGTCGGTCAATGGGTGTTCTTCAAGCGCAACGAGGCCGTCATCGAGGCGTTCCTCGCGCACATGAACGCGGATCTCTGATTCACGCCGGCGTCTTCGCTTTCCCCGAATGCAGTCTCGACACATCGGGCCATGCGCCCGCAAGGATTGACACAACATGCCGACACTTTTCGACCCGCTCCAGATTGGCGATCTCACGCTGAAGAACCGTATCGTGATGGCGCCGCTCACGCGTCAACGCGCCGGTGACGTGCGCGTGCCCAACGCGTTGATGGCGAAGTACTACGCCGAACGCGCCAGCGCCGGCCTGATCATCTCCGAAGCCACCTCCGTGACGCCGCAAGGCCTCGGCTACGCCGACACGCCGGGCATCTGGTCGGATGAACAGGTGGAAGGCTGGAAGCTCGTGACGGACGCCGTCCATAAGGAAGGCGGCAAGATTTTCCTGCAACTGTGGCACGTCGGCCGTGTGTCGGACCCTGTGTTCCTGAACGGCGAACTGCCCGTTGCGCCGAGCGCGATCGCGCCGGAAGGCCACGTGAGCCTCGTGCGTCCGCAGCGTCCGTTCGTGACGCCGCGCCCGCTTGACATCTCGGAGATTCCGGGCATCGTCGCCGCGTATCGCAAGGGCGCGGAAAACGCGAAGAAGGCGGGCTTCGATGGTGTTCAGGTTCACGGCGCGAACGGCTATCTGCTCGACCAGTTCCTGCAGGACAGCACCAACAAGCGTACCGACGCATACGGCGGCTCGATCGAAAACCGCGCGCGCCTGATGCTCGAAGTGACGGACGCGTGTATCGACGTGTGGGGAGCGGATCGCGTGGGCATGCACCTGGCGCCGCGCGGCGATTCGCACACGATGGGTGATACCGATCCCGCCGCGACGTTTGGCTATGTCGCGCGTGAACTCGGCAAGCGCAAGATCGCGTTCATCGCGGCACGCGAAGCGCTCGGCGACGATCGTATCGGCCCGCTGCTGAAGAAGGAATTCGGCGGCGTGTATATCGCCAACGAAAAGTTCACGAAGGAAAGCGCGCAAAAGCTGCTGAACGCGGGCGAAGCGGACGCTGTCGCGTGGGGCAAGCTGTATATCGCGAATCCGGATCTCGTGCGCCGCTTCGAACTGGATGCGCCGCTGAACGAGCCGGTTCCCGCAACGTTCTATGCGCAAGGCGAAGCGGGCTACACCGACTATCCGGCACTGGAAACCGTCAACTGATCTCGCGACGGGCTGGAAACTAACAGCCAGTAGTGCAACGAACGCGGCGGGAGCGATTCCCGCCGCGTTTTTTCATTCATGCCCAGCGGGCTTCACCACGCGCCGCATGAACACGCGCTTCGTTTCATCGACTCCACGCGCGATCCGCAGATTGCGAATGCGCAGCAGCGCGGCATCGAGTTCATCGTCTTCCAGCACGCTAAAGCCGAGCCGCTGATAGTACGGCGCATTCCACGGCACATGCCGGAATGTCGATAGCTCGATATACGTCGCGCCCGTCTCTCGCGCCCTCGCGTCGACCTGATCGAGCAAGGCCGCGCCGATTCGCCGCCCCGCATGCTGGGGCAAGACGTCGAGCGCTTCGACGTAGATGCGCGCGCGCAGCATCGCGAACATCACGAAGCCGACGCATTCGCCGTCGCATTGCGCGACGATCACTTCCGACGCCCCCACCTTCTTCAGCACGAACGGCCCATCCATCGGGCGCGCAGCGGCGATTCCCGTCAGCCCGACACTGACGAAACGCTGCGCCGCCTCGCATTCGACGACGCGAATCGACGGGACATCTTCAGGCACGGCAGGCCGGTAGTGAACGACAGGCGGTTGCATCGGGTTGGTTGGCAGAGTCTCAGCGGACATATTGACACTGCTTGCCCGCGCAACTCAACCCGCCACGCCGATATAATCCAGCCACAGACCCTTTCGCAAAGGAGTCGTTCGATGGCGCTTTCCGGTCTTTTCGTTTTCGCGCTCGCGCTGATCGTTGCCGCGGGCTCGCCCGGTCCGAGCATCGCGGCACTCGTTGCCCGCGTGCTCACCAACGGCTTCCGGGACGTGCTGCCGTTTCTCGCCGCGATGTGGATCGGCGAAGCGCTGTGGCTCACCTGCGCGGTCGCCGGCCTCGCGGTTGTCGCGCATACCTTCGTATTCGTGTTCATCGCGCTGAAGTTCGCGGGCGTCGCGTATCTGCTGTTCCTTGCGTGGAAGATGTGGTTCGCGCCCACCGACGTCCACGAAAGCGCGCTGCCGAGCGGCCAGTCGCCGTGGCGCATGTTCGTCGCGGGGCTGATGGTCACGCTCGGCAATCCCAAGATCATGGTTTTCTATCTGGCGCTGCTGCCGACGATCGTCGACCTGTCGCGTGTCGGCACGCTCGCGTGGCTAGAACTGACGCTGACGATGCTAGCCGTGCTGATGTCCGTCGATTTCATCTGGGCGCTCGCCGCCGTCAAGGCTCGCATGCTGCTGACCAGCCGCCGCGCAGTGAAGATCGCGAACCGCACCAGCGCGACGATGATGGCAGGCGCCGCGGCCGCCATCGCCACACGCTGAACTCACACACACCATCTCGACGAGGTTCGCATGCGCGCCCGCATGTTCACGCAGATCGGCCGTGAGGCAGTGTCCGCGCTCGGCCGCGAACTGGCCGCCTGGAAGCCGACGCCCGAGCGCGCGCTGTTCGGCGTCGAAGCGGTGATCTCGGTCGTGCTGTCGGTGGCGCTTGCGCATCTGCTGCATCTGCCCTACACGTGGTGGGCCGCGATCAGCGGTTTTGCCGTGATGCAGACGCGCTTCTCGGCTTCCGCGCAACGCGCGCTGCATCGCGTGCTCGGCACCATTCTCGGCGGCCTGCTCGGCACGCTGCTGGGCCCGATCATCGGCGATCGACCGTGGCTATTCGTGCCCGTGCTGGGCGTGATCGGCGCCATCTGCGTCTATCGCGGAAACGGCTCGTCGGCGTCGTACGCGTGGGTGCTGGGCGGCATCACGTGGGTGCTGGTCACGTTCGAGGCGCACAAGCTGATCGCGTTCGGCCCGACGGCGTCGTTTGCGATGATGCGCGTCGCCGAGGTGTGCGTCGGCACGTTTGCGTGCCTCCTCGTGTCGGGCGCGTTTCACGTCGGCATCAGCTGGTATGAGCGGCGCCGGCCCGCATCGAAAGTCGTCGCGGCGGCTGCCGCTACCGCGAACGCCCCGCCGCCCACCTTCGAGACCCTGCGCCATGCGCGCATGGTGCTGGGCGTGCAGGCGGGCATCGCCGTTGCGATCCTCGCGGCGCTCACCGTCACGCTCGACCTGCCCGGCTTCGCGCAGGCGCTCGTGACGACGATCGCGGTGATGATCCTGCCGCCCACTTCCGTGGTCGTGCGCTCGCAGAAGCCCGTCGCCGACAAGATGGTGCAACGCATGGTGGGCTGCCTGATCGCAGGCGCGGTTGGGATTGCGCTATTGCCGCTGATGCAAGGCCAGGTCGTGCCGTCCCTGCTCGCGCTGGCGGCGGGCATCTGGGCAGGCTGCCACGTGCAGACGGGCAAAGAGGGCGCGAGCTATATCGGGCGGCAGTTCACGATCGCCTTCATCATGGTTTTCGTGCAGGACCACGCGTGGTCCGCCGATCCGCACGCCGCGATGCTGCGGCTCGCGGGCATCCTGACGGGCATTGCGATTCTCACATGCGTGATGCTGGTCGCGTCGCGCCTGTCGTTTTTGCCGGTTTCGGAAGAAGCCACGCCGTAAGCGCCGCAGGAGCTTCAATGCACTTCAGTACGCTTCGACGCCATTCAAGGCTCGCCGAACAGCGCCTCGCATAGCTCTAGCCCTTCGCCCGTCAGCGACGCCGAGCCGCGCCCTTCCTCGTCCATCTGCACGGCGATCACGCCCGCCGACTGCAACTGCGTGAAATAGCGCCGCAACGTGCTCATGGGGAGATCGGCGCGCTTGCCGATCTTCGCGAGCGACCACGGCTTACCGGGCGATTCGCGCGACGCTTCCCATAGCAGCATCAGCAACTGCTCGAGGGTGGGATCGAGTTCGTTGTCGTCGTCATCGTCTTCGCAATGCTTGTCGTGTGCCGCATCATTCGGATTCAAGTCGGTTCTCCTCTCGACTAATCGTCATCTCATTCGGTCATCTCATTCGCGCATGCTCGCGGCCGCCAGCTTGCCGACCGTCACCAGCGCGCTCTCGATTTCCGGCGACCATGCATAACTGTAATTCAAGCGGATGCAATGGCTATACCCGTTCGTGGTCGAGAACATATAGCCGGGACCCACCGTGATGCCGTGCTCCAGCGCGAGCTTGTAGAGCTGCATCGAATCGACGCTCGGCGGCAGCTCGACCCACAGCACGTAGCCGCCCATCGGATGCGACACGCGCGTGCCTTCGGGAAAGAAGCGCGTGACCATCGTCGTCATCAGTTTCGCGCGCTGCGCGAGGCCCTTGCGCAGCTTGCGCAGATGATGCTCGTAGCCATCCTGCTTCAGATACTCGGCAATCGCGAGTTGCGGAAGCGACGGCGTGGTCAGCGTGTTAAGAAACTTGAGCTTCTCAACCTGCTCGCGGTAGCGGCCCGGCATCGCCCAGCCGATCCGGTACGCCGACGTGAGCGTCTTCGAGAACGACGCGCAATGCAGCACCAGCCCTTTCTTGTCGTAGTTCTTCAGCGCGCCGGGATGCACGTCGCCGAAGTACAGCTCGTGATAAACGTCGTTTTCGATGACGGGCACATCGTGCCGCGTCAGCAGCTTGACGAGCTCGCGCTTCTTGTCGTCGGGCATCTGGAAGCCGAGCGGATTCTGGAAGTTCGGCATCACCATGCACGCGGCGATCTTGCGCTTGTCGAGTATCTGCGCGAGCGCCCCGAGGTCGATGCCTTCGCGCGGATGCGTCGCCACTTCGATCGCGCGCATGCCCATGCGCTCGATGGCGTGCAGCATCGCGTAGAAGGTCGGCGATTCGACGGCGACCGTATCGCCCGGTTTCGCGACGGCCTGCAGGCACAGATTGATCGCCTCCGTCGCGCCGACCGTCACGACGATCTCGTTCGGATCGATCGCGATGCCGTTCTCCAGATAGCGCCGCGCGATCTGCCGGATCAGGTCGGGATTGCCGGGCGGCAGTTCGTCGGTGACGCCCCATTGCGTCTTGCGCCGGCCGATCGCGTGGGCATAGCGGTTGATCTTCTGGAACGGATACAGACTGGGATCGGGATACGGCGAGCCGAGCGGCACGGCCTCGTCGCTGCCGATGGAGCGCAGCGTCGACAGCACGAGACGGCTCACGTCGACCTGCGCGGACACGGCGATCGGCTTCGATACGTCCAGCTCCTGGACGGGCGGCGCGTCGTTCGCGCCAAGCCGCACGAAGTAGCCGGACTGCGGGCGGCTCTGGATCACGCCCTTGCTCTCCAGCATCAGATACGCGCGTAGCACCGTCGTGATGGAGATCTGCCGGTGCTGGCTGGTCTGCCGCACGGACGGCACGCGCTCGCCCGGCCGGAACACGCCGCGCCGGATCTGCCCTTCGATTTCCTTCGCCAGTTCTTCGTAAAGCTTCAAGAGATGCCTCTGCCGTAGGCACAGCGGACGGGCGTTGCGCCCAATTTTTGAGCACAGTTCACCGAAATTGAGCCTTTCGGTCGATAACAGTCGCAACTGTACTCTTTTTCTATCACACATTGTGTACACGCCGGGTACAGGTATTCCCCACTACCCTACCCACATCATCAAGCCACACCGGACGCAAAGAACACATGGACAAGACCAGCACCAAGCCGGGCCGCATCGAACCGTACATCGGGCCTGCCGCCGGATGGGGCGCATTGAAGTACGTCGCGATCAATCTCGTCAAGGAGAGGGTCGCCGGGGGCAAGTACAAGACGCTTTTCAAGCAGAACCAGCCAGACGGCTTCGACTGCCCGGGCTGCGCATGGCCGGACCGCGAGCACGCGTCGACCTTCGAGTTCTGCGAAAACGGAGTGAAGGCCGTTGCTGCGGAAGCGACGAGCAAGCGCGTGACGCCCGCGTTCTTCGCACAGCACACCGTCGACGAGTTGATGAAGCAGGACGACTACACGCTCGAACAGCATGGCCGCCTGACTGATCCGATGGTGTTCGATCCGCTGACGGACAAGTACCAGTCCATTTCGTGGGACGCAGCGTATCAGCTGATCGCGAAGCATCTGAAAGGGCTCGACAGCCCGCATCGTGCCGCGTTCTACACGTCGGGCCGTGCGAGCAACGAAGCCGCGTTCCTGTACCAGCTGTTCGTGCGCATGTACGGCACGAACAACTTCCCCGACTGTTCGAACATGTGCCACGAGGCGACGAGCCGCGGCTTGCCGACCACGGTCGGCATCGGCAAGGGCACGGTGTTGCTCGAAGACTTCGAGCACGCCGACACGCTGTTGATCTTCGGCCAGAATCCGGCGACGAACCATCCGCGCATGCTCAACGAACTGCGTGACGCCGCGAAACGCGGCGCGACCATTGTGTCGATCAACCCGTTGCGCGAGCGCGGCCTCGAACGGTTCGCGAGCCCGCAGCACGTGACGGACATGCTGTCGTCGGGCGTGCAGATTGCGTCGACGTTCATCCAGCCGAAGATCGGCGGCGACTTCGCGCTGATCAAGGGCGTGGCCAAGCGCGTGCTGGAACTCGACGACCTCGCTGTCGAACCGAACGCCGAGCGCGTGCTCGATGTCGCGTTCATCGAAGAGCACACGGCAAACTTCGAAGCGTTCGCCGCCGATCTGCGCGATCAAAGCTGGGACGCGCTGGTCGAAGAATCGGGCGTGTCGCGCGAAGACATCGAGAACCTCGCGCGCATCTACGCGAATGGCAAGCGCGTGATCTCGACGTGGGGCATGGGCATCACGCAGCACAAGCATTCCGTGCCGACGGTTCACATGCTGTCGAACCTGATGTTGATGCGCGGCAATATCGGCCGTCTGGGCGCGGGCCTGTGCCCGGTGCGCGGCCACTCGAACGTGCAGGGCAACCGCACGATCGGCATCGAGGAAAAGCCCACCGACGCGTTTCTCGACCGGCTCGGCAAGGTGTTCGATTTCGAGCCGCCGCGCGGGCACGGCTACGACGTGGTCGAAACGATCGAGGCGATGCTCGAAGGCCACGTGAAGGTGTTCATTGGCCTGGGCGGCAATTTCTCGATCGCGACGCCCGACACGCCGCGCACGTGGGAAGCGCTGCGCGCCTGCGACCTGACGGTGCATATCACGACGAAGCTCAACCGCAGCCACCTCGTGCATGGCAAGGCAGCGCTGATTCTGCCGACGCTCGGGCGCACTGAAATCGACTTGCAGAATGGTGTTGCGCAAGGTGTGACTGTCGAAGACTCGATGAGCATGGTTCACGTGTCGTACGGGATGAACACGCCTGCGTCGGCCAATCTCGTGTCGGAGACGCGTATCGTTGCGCAGATCGCGGAGGCGACGCTCGGCAGCGCGAAGGTGGACTGGCTTGGTTACGCGAATGATTACGCGAAGATTCGCGATGCGATTGAGTGGTCGATCGATGGTTTTTACGAGTACAACAAGCGGATCGAGCAGCCGGGCGGGTTTCATCTGCGGGTTGCTTCGCGTGAACGTGACTGGAAGACGGGTACGGGGAAGGCGAACTTCGTCGTGCATCAGATTCAGCGCGATACGCCGATCCAGCGCGCGCGGAAGCTGCACGGTGAACGTGCGATGACCTTGATGACAACGCGGTCGCATGATCAGTACAACACGACCATCTATGCGATGGATGATCGCTATCGCGGGGTTTATAACCAGCGGCGCGTGGTGTTTGCGAATGCTGCTGATATGGCGATGCTCGGATTCAAGGCTGGTGATTGGGTCGATATGGAAACCATCTGGGATGATGGGATTGAGCGGCGGGCTGAGCGGTTTTTGCTTGTTGAGTATGATATTCCGCGAGGGTGTCTCGGGGCTTATTATCCGGAGACTAATCCGCTTGTGCCGTTGAATAGCGTTGCTGATGTGTGTAATACGCCGACTTCGAAGTCGATTCCGGTTTTGTTGTGGGCGTCTGCTGCGCCTGCGGCGCGGGCCGCTTAACGTAGGGTTTGTTGGTGTCTGCGACGCTGGTTTGGTTTGCCTGTGGTTGTGCTGGCATCCGTGGTTTGCCTTCGTGGCGCGGTTTGGTTTGCTCGTGCTTTTTGCTGGCATCCGCGATTTGTTAGCGTGCTTCACGCGTCGCCCCTGTGCGGGGCGGCACCTACTTTTCTTTGCCGCCGCAAAGAAAAGTAGGCAAAAGAAAGCGGCTAACACCGCCAGCTCTAGTTATTGCCTGAGGGCCCCCAAAGGTTCTTACGCTTCACACGGCGACCACGTGACCCACGTTCGTTGCCAGCGCTCTTGCGGTGCGCCTCACCCGCTTCGCCCGCCCGCGCTGCACCATGCCGTGCCAGATATTCCACGGCCGCCCAGGTGGCAAACTGTGTGTAGGCCCCTTGTGCTCCACACGCATCACTTCGGACCGATAGCGCACGCCTCGATGTAAGAGCGCCGAGCTATACACCGCGACAACCTACACACAGTTTGCCACCTGGGCGGCACATACCATTCGCTGCCGCTGGCCCGAGTACGGGTCTTCGAAGCGGGTGAGACGTTCATTCGAAGCGTTGGCAACGCACGTAAACAGAAAGGCTGCCGTGTGAAGCGTAAGACCCTGTGGGGGCCCTCAGGCAGGAACTAGAGCTGGCGGTGTGAGCCGCTTTCTTTTGCCTACTTTTCTTTGCGGCGGCAAAGAAAAGTAGGTGCCGCCCCGCACAGGGGCGACGCCTGAAGCAAGCTAACAAAACGCGGATGCCAGCGCAAACAAAAGCAAACCAAACCAACCGCGCCGCGAGAGCAGAAAGCACTAACCCTTCACTAACCGCTGAACCACCACCTCAACGGCGACATCCCCTTTAATGGACGCCGAAGGCGCTTCAAACTCAATCCACCCTTCATTAAACCCATCGATCATCTGCATCCGCGGCAGCGGATTCTTCATCCCTTGCGAGAGGAACAAAGGCTCCCATTCATCGCGCGGCACGATCTGCATCCGCACCGACCGATCAAGCGCATCAGCAAACGCAGCAGCAATCTCATCAGGCGTCACGCGCCGCGGCCCTTCAAGCTCGACAACCCGCACACCAGTCCAGGCATCCTGAAGCAACTCCGCGGCAACGCGCCCAATATCATCAGTTGCAACCATCGGCACCGGCTTATCGAGCGGTTGAAGAAAGCTCGGAATCACACCACTCACCCGAGCCGACTCAACATCCCATACAAAGTTCTCAAAGAACCACGCAGCACGCAGAAACACAACAGGCAAAGGCAGAGTGCCCAACTCCTGCTCCATAATCCCAAGCTGGTTCAGCAAATTGGGCTGCGTGGCCTGCGCGCCAATCGTCGACAGCACAACGACACGCCCCGGCTTCGCCTCACTCAAAGCAGCCCGCAGCGCGGCAATATTGCGCCGTGACTCCGAAAAATCCGGCGACGGATCGAACACGGGCGGCAACAGCACGAACACACCTTCCGCACCCTCGAACGCACGCCGCAACGCGTCCCGATCATGCATCTCAGCGAGCGCCACTTCACAGCCGCGCGCAGCCCAAGCCGCGCCCTTTTCCTCGCTGCGCACCACCGCGCGCACCTGCTTGCCCTGCGCGAGCAGCGTCTTCGCGACCACACCGCCGACCTGCCCCGTGATACCTGTAATTGCGTACATCCCCAAACTCCCGTTCAATGAGACATTGCTTGCGTCGGGATTGATTCTGGTCGCCGGCAACGCTTTACACCATGACATGAGTGTCATTTGATTCATGACACAATGTCATTCATCTCAACAAGGAGCACACCATGTCCTTCGACGAACGGATTCTCAACGGCATGGGCGTGCTGACGGCGATCGTCGAAAGCGGTAGCTTCGCGGGCGCAAGCGAACGGCTCGACATGTCGCAGTCCGGCGTGAGCCGCTCCGTCGCGCGGCTGGAGGCGCGGCTCGGCATCCGCCTGTTCGACCGCACCACGCGTACCGTCAAGCTCACCGATGAAGGCCTGCGTCTCTACGAACAGATCGTGCCGCTCATGGACGGCCTCGAAGAAGCGGCCGCATCGGCGGCAGGGGGCGCAACCGCCGTACGTGGACGGCTGCGCGTGAACGTCGATCCGTTCTTCTCGAAGATCGTACTGAGCCCGCGCATCGGCGAATTCGTCGCGCGTTATCCGGAACTCAATCTCGACCTGATCACGCGCGACCAGCTCGGCGACATGGTCGCCGACGGCTTCGACCTCGCCGTGCGTTTCGGCGAGCCGCGCCCGTCCACGCTTGTCGCGCGCAGGCTGCTGGACACGCGCATCGTGACGGCCGCGTCGCCAGGCTATCTGAAGAAGCACGGCCGTCCCCTCAAACCGACCGATCTCGAACGCGAGCCGCACAACTGCATCCAGTACCGCGACCCGGAAACCGGACGCCCGTTCGTGTGGGAATTTCACCGGCCGCGCAAAAAAGTCATCATCGACGCGCGCGGCCGCCTCATGGTCAACGACGTCTCGACAATGCACGGCGCATGTCTCGCCGGTCACGGGATCGCGCAGATCATGGCGCTCGGCACGCAGCCGCTGTTCGACAGCGGCCGCCTCGTCGATCTTTTTCCCGACTGGCCCGACGAGCGCTTTCCGCTCTGCGCGCTCTACCCTTCGCGGCGTCATCCGTCCGCGAAGGTGCGCGCGTTTCTCGACTTCATCGTCAAGATCACCGGCTCGCCGCTCAACGACAAGCCGTGGTACTGACGCGGCGGCTCACTTGCCGTTTTTCGCCCGCGCCTGCTCAGCGATCGCCTTGTAGTCGTAGGTCGGGTAGAAGTCGGTGCTGTAGCCGCCCCACGCAGTCTCCTCTATCGCGCGGTTCACCTCGCGCAGCCGGTTGGCGGGCACGCGCAGCGTCACGACCTGGCCGATCCCCATCATCACGTACCACGACACCACTTCGATGCCGGGCGGCGGAAACGCCTTGTAGAAGCCCTGATCGGCCAGTTGCTGGTTGATCTTCGGCAGCGGCTTCGACTGGTCGTGCTTCAGGAAGATCGTCAGCAGGAACGTGCCGTCGCCTGCGGGCGTCGGCGGCGGCATCGTGCCAGGGTTGGTCTGCGCGGCGGCGGGCAGCGGGGCCAGCGCGGCAAGCGTCGTAGCGAGGGCAACTCCAGCGATCCATTGGCGAATGGCGTGCATCGGTTTTCTCCTTGATTTTGTTGATGGACAAGTACACAGGGCTACAGAGGAACGCACCGCTGCATTCATCATGCCATCGCAACGTGCCACGCACATGACTACGCCGGGCCACCGCGAGAACGCATTTAAGGGTAAAACATATGTTGCAATAATTATTTTCATGGCAACATTCGTAAACACGCTACGGATTCAACCAGAGGACCAGCAATGAACCGACTGACTTCGCTCGCACTCGCCCTGTGCGTCGCGGCGCCCTGCTTCACCGCAATGACGAACGCCACCGCGCAGGACGCGCCGCCGACGCTCGCCAAAGTCGAGGCCGCCAATCTGATCGCGATCGGCCATCGCGAGACGTCGGTGCCGTTCTCATATGTCGATACGAACAATCAGGTGATCGGCTTCTCGCAGGACCTGTGCAACAGAATCATCGACGCGGTGAAGGCCAAAACACACAAGCCGAATCTGCAGGTACGCTTCATTCCCGTTACGTCGCAGAACCGCATTTCGCTGGTGCAGAACGGCACCGTCGATCTCGAATGCGGCGTCACCACGAACCTCACGTCGCGTCAGAACCAGGTCGCATTCGGCGATACGTTCTTCGTCGCGACCACGCGGCTGCTCACGCGCAAGGATTCGGGCGTCAAGGACTTTCCCGATCTGGCGGGCAAGACGGTCGTAACGAATCAGGGCACGACGTCAGAACGCATCCTGCGCAAGATGAACGAAGAGAAGAAGATGAACATGCAGATCATCAGCGCGAAGGACTACGGCGAAGGCCGCATGACGCTGGAGACGGGCCGCGCCGTCGCATACATGATGGACGACGTGCTGCTCGCGGGCACCCGCACGCTGACAGCCAAGCCTGCCGACTGGGTGATCGTCGGCACGCCGCAATCGTCGGAGGCGTATGGCTTCATGCTGCGCAAGGGCGACCCGGCCTTCCTCAAGATCGTCGACGACACGCTCGCGCAGGTCATGAAGAGCGGCGAGATCGACGCCATGTACGACCGGTGGTTCATGAAGCCCGTGCCGCCGAAGAACATGAACTTCGACTTTCCGATGAGCGAGAACCTGCGCGCGCTCTACAAGAATCCGAACGACAAGGCGTTCGAATAAATCGTATAGCCGAAGCCCGTGCCGTCCTTCATTGCGCTTTCAGGCCGGCGCGACAGCGCGACGGCTATTGAGCCGTGCGCATGCCGGCGGAGTAAAATCGAACGAATCGAAACTCGTGATGATCCGCTCCGGAGCCGCAATGAACCCGCCTTCGCCAAAAGAACAAAAGACGCGCTGGAAACCCTCGCCTACGACGCTGAACGTCCTGACCGCGCTCATCGGCATCGGCACGCTGTGCGCGGGGATCGGCTGGCTCGTCTATAGCTGGTACGTGGATCTCGAAGTGCCTTACTTCGCGATACCGCTCGTGATGTGCGTGCCCGTGATCGTCGCCGTTGCGTTCCGGAATATGTTCGACTGACTTACGCGGCACGCAAGGCGTTCCGCGCAAGTAAAAAGGCCCGCTTCGCGCGGGCCTTTCTGTGTCGGCTTGCCTTATGACACGCCGACCTGCGTCACGCGGCCTTTGCCGGCGCAATTCCGTCGGCGAGCTCGCCGCCGAGCGCATCGACGATGCCGTCCAGCATCTTCGCCAGTTCGCCCGTCATCAGCGTGAAATCGGACTCGAACTGTTCGTCGTCATTCTGCGCGGTCGGGTCGGCGGCTTCCTTGATGACGTCGAGCGGCGTCACGCGCTTGATGGTCAGCGACGGCGTCAGCACGAACGACACGCGGTCGTTCCACGTCATCGCAAGACGCATGCATTGCTTACCCGCTTCGATATGACGGCGCATGTCGTCCGCTTCGAGCGCGTGGCCGACATAACGCACCGTCGCGTTGCCCTCGGCGGGCGAGCGTAACTCGGTGTCCTGGTCCAGCGTGAAATTGACTGGGCCGTCGCCCGCGAGCAGCCAGTTGGTCATCGCCGAAACGGGCGCCTGCGCGACGCGCACGCTCATGATCGGCAGCCGATCCACCGATTTCACCAGCAGCCCGAGCACGTCGTCCCCAAGCGCCTGCGACGCGGAATCGATCGCGAGCCAGCCGTTGACGGTGTCGATCCACACGCGCGTATCGCGCTGGATGCTGAATGCGCGCGGCAGCAGTTCGTCGGTGACCTGCTCTTTCAGGTCGCGCATCTGCTTGCGACCGGGCTTGAAACCCTGCTGCTCTTCGAGTTCCAGCGCGCGGGCCTTCGTCACCTGCGTCACGACGGATGCAGGCAGCAGTTTCTTTTCCGCGCGGAACGTGAGCAGCATCTGCTTGTTGGTCGAGTAGACGAGCGTGCCGTCATTGCGCGGCGGCGCCCAGCCCTGACGCGTCGTCTCGACGCTGTTGGCCGGCTGGAACGCGTGCGGCTCGAGCCACTTTTCGATTTGCTCGGCGCTCACTTTCCACGGAGCGGGAAGACGGTGAAGCTGTAGATTCTTGAACCACATGGCGAGAACGGGCAAAGCGCGTCATTCTATATGACGTTGGCGGCGCAGCGGATTTTCGTTGTGTCACTGTCCAATAGAAACGGATACAACAGGACAATAGATGTGGATACAGCCGACACGACCGTCCCGCTGCGCCTTACTGGGCGTGGTATCCGGAACTAACGGCCCAAGCTTAATATGCGGCGAAAAGTACAGCGAAGGCGGCAAAATGGGGGCGGCCAGTTCAAGCCGTTCCGGCAAGGGCGTGACCATCGTACCCCAGTCTGGCCACAGCTCCGGGTGTCGTTTGAACAGTTGGGTAGCGGATTCTCCGTCCCCGTGTCCGCACGCGTTCGCCAACAGTTCCAGGCGCTTCATGTCCGGAAAGCTGCAGAACGTGCTCAGGGGTATGCCTCTAATTCCTCAAGCAGCCTGCTGAGCCGCTCAAGATTGCCGGTTCGGGTCGTGTGCAGCCGACCTGCGGTAAAGCCGAGTGAGCTGAGACAGCCGACCAATCATCGCCGAAGCCGAAGCCGGTCAAGCACGTCGGGCCAGGGGCGAGGCGATTAGTCCGTTCGCGCTCGCATTTCCCAAGGAAGCACTGCACAGGCTAGGCGCTCGGCCGGTGATATATGGGCTCAGTAGCGACACGCGTCCGCCGGTTGCCGACTCGGCCTAACATGAAAGACACCCAACGGCAGCCCTTTTTCGGCAGCGGTTGTCTGGTCTTTTAATTCACGAGCGGCGGACCCGTCACATGCCGCCAAAAACCGGTTCTCATGGCTTCCCAGGCTACTTGAGCGCAGCCATCGGACAGGCCTCCGTGTCGTCCCCCGATGCACTCCGCGGTTCGCACACGTTCATCGCCGGGTCCCGGCCGAAATCGACTTCGCGTCCGAACACTCAACGTACCCTCAGCCGCGAGATGTCCGTTCAACGCCGGTTGACTGGATCGGTGACGCCCGCGATCCTTCGCCAGATTCAGGTTGCATAGACTCGCATATTCATTCGAATCGCCCGAGCAAGACCATCCAGATCGCCTATATGCCGCGAGAGACGCGACGCTGTCGCTCACGTCGATAGAAGCATGGTGCGCGCTGATAGCAGGCAGACTCAAGCCAACCGCCTGTAAAAATAGTGGGCGTGACTCGGCCACCAGGGCGGCAGTCCGACCTGTTACCTGACACGCCTCAAGGAGTCGCCCGATGTGCTGCGCTCAGCGACGCGAAGGAAAGTTCGTATCGAACTTCTTGCTGATCTCCATCACCTTCTCACCGCTAAAGCCTCCAGAGGCCGCGAGTTCGGAAATGGCTTTGAAGTAATGATCCTGCCCGCCCGGCAAGCTCCAGTCGAGCATGCGCGCGGCGCTTGTCCCGATGTTCTTGAAGCGGTGCACGACATTGCGCGGTATGAAGACGATCGTGCCGGGGCCAGCAATCGTTGTCTGCTCTCCAACCGTAATCTCGTAACTGCCGTCGACGACGAAGAAGGTCTCCTCCTGATCGAAGTGCACATGATCAGGCGGTCCTTCACCCGGCTGGTGGCAGGCCATGATCACCGAGATCGCCCCGCCCGTGTCCTCGGTGCTCAGAAGTACCTGCATGTCCAGACCGAAGGGCTTGATAGGCAGGGCCTGCTCGGGCTTGACGATGACGGCCTGAGGCCGCGGCGTCGGTGTGGGTGTATCCATGACGTCTCCTTGTAATGAAGCAGTGCTGTTGCCGGCCAGACCTCGGGCGCTACTGCCGTGCTATGCAGGTTGCGACGAGCGTGCGAGCCTGCCCCTACCGTCTCCACGCGGTCCGGCGGGCGAACCGGCACCGTCGCTTAACTCTTGCCTCCGAACCGCACAGACACCTGTCGCCGGGCGATTCGCCACCCGAACCTGGTCTTCCGATAGTCATCGACGTATTGCGCGACGAGATCGGCAATGGCGGGTGGAAATGCTTCTGGATCCGGCGATCGTACTGAGCGGAAAACCGTCACATACGAACGACCCGTCGCGATGTCGGCGTCGATAACGTTTATCAGCACATTGGAGCAAACGTGCAAGGTACTGATATCGGTGCGCCGCCCGGTAAAGAAAGCGCGCAGTTGCTCATGTCCCGTTAGCGACGCATGGCCCGCACGGTCCCAGACTGCATCGTCTGTAAAGACGCCAAGGAACCTGTCGGCATCGCAGTCGTCGACTGCATAGCAATACTCGTGGACCAGTCGACAGCATGCGCGCTCCGCGCTCAACATCTCTTCCGGCGTTATCAATTGATCATCTCCGTCAGACCATGACGTTTTCTCGACATCAAGCGGCAACTTGGCGGCCGGATGCGTTTTGCGCCGGCCGTTGCCACGAGCGCCGGACTACTTCACTCTGCGATTACCGGGTTGCGCAATATACCAACACCGGATATCTCAACCTCGACCATGTCGCCATCCTTCATCCACAGGGGTGGCTGATGGTATGCGCCTACGCCGCTCGGCGTTCCCGTCACGATCACATCGCCTGGAACGAGTTCGGTAAATGTCGAGCAGTAAGCGATGATTTCCGGAATCGAAAAGATGAGATCGGACACGGGTGATTGCTGAACGACGCGGCCATTCAGGCGTGTTACGAGCGTCATATCGTCGGGATCTCCAGCCTCGTCTGGTGTCACTAACCATGGGCCAAAGCCACCTGTCGCGACAAAATTCTTACCCGGCCCAAACTGCGACGTATGCCATTGATAATCCCGCAGACTGCCGTCGTTGTAGCAGCTGTAGCCGGCGATGTAATCGGTAGCGGCCGCAACCGGGATGTGGCGTCCGCGCTTGCCAATGACGACCGCGAGTTCACCTTCGTAGTCGAAATCTTCGGATACCTTCGGAACAACCAGCGGCTGCAGGGAGCCGACCTGACTATTCGCGAACCGGGTGAAAACGGGAGGATACTTCGGAGCCTCAAAGCCCGACTCGACCTGGTGCGCACGATAGTTCAGCCCGATACAGATGATCTTGTCTGGATCCGGAATCACCGGCAACAGGGTGACCTCTTCAAGCGAGTACCTGTGCCCTTCCCGGCCTTTCGCTTCGACTGTCGCTTGTAGAGCGTCAGTTCCGTTCGATAAGAGAGCTTTTAACGACTTCGCACCCTCAAGCTCGATAATGATGTTGTCGGCTACAACACCGACGGCTTGCCGTTCATCGACAATAAAGCTTACCAGGCGCAAGTTAACACTCCTTGATAGATAAAAATGCAGGATCAGCGACGTACGGTGTCAACGGGCTTCGCTCTACGCCCTTGTTCAAGGGCATGCATGACTCCGGAAACGCCTGGACAAAGTGACCTCCACGCGTGCGGATTTCCTCGATGAAACAAGCGAGGTTGTGCATGGCACCTGTCGGCAAATCGTGCAAGACGACAGCCGCATGCTTCAGTGAGACGCATTGCTTCACTGCAGTGTCGACCCAACCATCCGGATTGAGCCAGTCTTCCGGTACGGCATTCCAGAGCGCGATGCTGTAGCCTCCCTCTTTCAGATAATTGGCCGCTGCAGCACTCAGCAATGATGGGCCAATCGAGCCATCTCCACCGGTTGGACGGAACAGCCTGCTCTCATGCGCATCGTCGCCGATCAACTCCTGCGTGCGTCCGATTTCAAACTCGGCAGTCGCGCGATCGGGCGTCGTGCCCAGCGGGACATGACGGAAAGTGTGATTGCCAATCCAATGTCCTTCTTCGCGCGCACGGCGCAATAAAGGCTTCCGCGTTCCATCCAGGAGTTTTTCGCCCAATACAAAGAAGGTCGCCTGAACGTCGTGCAGGCGAAGCACATCGAGCACGGAGGGCGTGACTTCCGGCTCGGGGCCGTTGTCGAAGCTGAGCGTAACCTTGAACGCGCTCATGATGCGGGACGATCCGTATAGGCGGATACAACAGGACCTTCCAGAAGAATCTTCGTCGTCTTGTTGAAATGGCGGGCAACTAATGCCAATGCGGCGGCCACATCGCGATCGATCACGGCTTCCATGATCTGCTTGTGTTCTTCATTCAGATTGCGCTCGCCGGGGTGATACGACACCGACAGTTTTCGATAGCGCTCGGACTGCTCGATCAACGCCTCACGTATCGACAGCAATCGCGGAGACCCGCAGGCAGCGACCAGCGAGCCGTGAAAGCGCTGATGCACGGCAGACCAGTCGCCCATCAACGGCTGCAGGTGCCGCTGCTCCGCAGGCGTCGCCCGCTGCAATTCATGAAACGCGCCCACAATGGCGCCTTCCCATGCAGCGTCGCCACGCTCGATCGATGCCTTGATAGCAAGGCTCTCAATTTCGATCCGCACGCGCGTCAAGTCTTTCAAGTCCTCCTGCGACACTGGCGTGACGCGGAATCCGCGTTGGTCGAACGACTGGGCCAGGCCCTCGGACGCCAGGCGTGAAAGCGCTTCGCGTACGGCTGCGCGACTGATGCCCAATCGCTCGGCCAGCATGACCGAATGCAGCCTTGATCCCGGCATCAGCCTGCCTTCGAGAATGTCCGCCCTGATCACCTCAAACGCGTAAAGCGCGCGGCTTTTGTTGCCCGTTCCTTCGACTTCGGGGATCGCCTTGTCGCGCCTCCCCAGTTCCGCTGCATCAGTCACGGCCTCTCCTTTCGGTCCAACAATGACGACATTTTAGACAAATGTTGTCTACGGGTTGACCTCGTAAACACCTATTCACGCATAAACGAAGAAAACTGATAGTCTCGACTCACACATAATGTCGACATTTTTTATTATGAACGACATTTTGAATCAGGGCAACGACGACTGAAGTTTGGGCCGAGGAAAGCGCCCAACGACGGGAATCGCAACACGTCCAGGAGACAGATGTGGCGCCAGCAGATGTTTCAGCGGGTTCTAAGCGAGACGGTCGGCGCTTCGACTCATGCCGAGGCGCCGCAGCGAAATTGCATCGAGACCTATCGGGATCGGAGCCGCTTTTTGGGTTCCGGGCTGTTCTCCCATCCCACACGTCCCCGGCGCCGTCGCGCCCGCGAATAGCAAGCTGGCCCTGTCGATCACTAGCGGCAGAGTCCGTGCCGCTTATGGGCCGAGGTTGCCCATAACGACTAACCACAACCAGGAGACTGCAAATGGAAAACACGGAATACACGGGCGGCGCGAAGGCGCTCCATTGGATGATGGCGGGAATCATTTTCGCGGCGTGGACCGTTGGGTATTACTCGTCCACGCTGACCTTGTCGCAGAAGATTCAAACCGGCAGCGTGATACTTCACAAGTCGATCGCCACCGTCACGTTGTTCCTGCTCGCGGCGCGCGTCCTCTGGCGACTCAGTCATCGCCCGCCGGAAGCCCCGCTCACGATGTCGAAGCAAGCCCGGGCTGCAGCCGGTGTCGGTCAAATACTGCTGTACGTATGTATGTTCGGCTTACCGTTGACCGGGTGGGCCTGGACATCCGCTGCGGGTTTCACAGTTCCCGTTGCAGGCCTCTTTGATCTTCCGCCGATTCTCGCCAAAAACACCGCTATTGCCGCATCCCTGGGCCCGGTGCACATGGTGCTCGCCTACACGACGGCCGCGCTGATTGTCGGTCACATTCTCATGGCCTTTAAACATCACTTTATCGATCGGGACAGCGTGCTGCTCTCGATGATGCCGAGATTAAGCCGCCGATCGAGCGACTAACCGCGACGCCAATCGCCGCAAGCCTAAAGCAATCCAATGACTGAACAGCGCCCGCTGTCTGCATATCAAAAAGTGACGAGGAGACATTGAATTGAAACGGATCGCATTCATCACCGCGAGTTGTTGTGCCAGCATCGCGGCACATGCCCAGAGCAGCGTGACCCTTTACGGGATTCTCGACAACGGAATATCTTATGTGAGTAACCAGAAGACTGCGCCAGGAGTTGGGCACAGTGCGTGGATGGCGTCGACGGGCAACATTGTCGGCGACCGGTGGGGGCTTACCGGGACCGAAGATCTGGGCGGCGGTCTAAAGACGCTATTCAAGATCGAAAACGGTTACTCGGGACAAAACGGGAAACTGCAACAGGGAGGCCGCCTGTTCGGGAGGCAGGCGTGGGTCGGTGTCTCGAGTTCCCAGGCGGGCACAGTAACGCTCGGCCGCCAATATGATTCCGTGGTCGATTATCTTGGACCTCGAAGCCTGGCGCAGACCTTCTATGGCGGCCTTGAGTTCGCCCACCCATTCGACAACGACAACATCTCCGATTTCTTTCGCCTCAGCAACTCGATCAAATACGCCAGCGTCGACTATCACGGCCTGAAGTTTGGCGGACTATATGCGCTCTCGAACCAGGCCGGCGGATTCGCCGTCAATCGCGCATATAGCGCCGGCGCTACCTATAAAAACGGGCCGGTATCGCTAAGCGCCGCGTACATGCAACTTGATCAACCCGGTAACGGTGCAACAGGTGCGCTCGACGGATCAAGCGCGTCGGGCGATGCAACGTTCCACGGAAGCAAACAACGGGTTTGGGGGGCGGGCGCGAGCTATGCGCTGGGCGCGGCTAATTTCGGATTCGTCTGGACCCAGACAACTGTTGCCGATGCAACCGGTGTAAACATTGGATCTTCGCTGGCTCCGGCTCAAACGGGCACACCCACCAATCTGCGCTTCGTCAATTACGAAATCAATGCCAGTTATTTGATCACGCCTTCATGGGGCGTCTCCGGATCGTACACGTTCACCGACGGGCGCTATTCGAACGCGGTAATCAGCGCAAAGCCGCGATGGAGCCAGTTCAACCTGCTGACGGCCTACGCCCTGTCCAAGCGTACGGACCTCTACCTGATGTGTGAATATCAACACGTCACCGGCGCGGCAGGGACGATCTTTAGCGGCGCGTTCATCGAAGGTAGCGGCGGCGCTTCCGCGACGAACAAGCAGTTCCTCGCAAGCGCAGGGCTACGGGTCAGATTCTGACGAATGGATATTGCGCAGGGTTTGCGCCGCGAGCGAAATCGCTGCGCGTGGACAACGATTCGAGGAGAAAATGATGTCTGGCAACCTGTCGCCAAAGCAGACGATCAATAGACCCGTAACTCGTCTCCTTCCAACGTGGTCTCACGGGACATCGCGAACATCACCGCCGTGCATCCCGTCCGGCTGCGAATCAGAGTCGAGATGCGCATATCTACGCTGAATGCGCGCAAGATGCTCGCGCATCATCTGAATCAAGACGCGCGTCGATGCCGAGAGCGGCGCATCGTAACGATGTATGAATGCGAAGACCTCATAAAGTGGCGGATCGATGGGCGTCCATCCAAGGCGATCTGCGTAGCCCAGCTGGTGCAGAATCGGCTGTGATGCAATGAGGTCGCCCAGTCCCTGCGCCGCGAGCTCGAAACCGGTTTGCTGGTGATCCACTTCGATGATCGGATTCAGGATCACCCCCGCTTTCTGGGCGCGCGCCGTGAGCGTCGTGCGGATCGAGTCTGACGTATTCCAGCGGGCTTCCGTCAGGATGAGCGGTGCCATCGCAATCTCTTCGATAGTTTTCGGCCGCTCGACACGGCTCCGCTCCGCGCTGATGTAGCCGACGCGCGCCGACCAGACGGGCTCGCTGACCGCAAGATTGCGCTCATTCAGCGGAATCATGACGAGCCCGGCCTCAAGCTCACCGTGGCTCACCGCTTCCGCGATCTCCGATGAATTGTTCCCCACGATCTTCACCTTCATTTCCGGAAAGCGGGTCCGGAATTCAGTGATGAGATCGGTCAGAAAGTAGTGGTGCGCAGTGCCAAACGTGCCGAAGCTGGCAACACCGCCCTTCAGCTCGCGCACTGACTGCACCGCTTCATAGCCTTGTCGCGACGCCGTGATCGTTGCCTGGGCGAAGGGCTGGAGACGCCGGCCCGCCTCGGTCAACATCAGCTTCCGATTGGTGCGAATGAACAAGGTCGTTCCCATCGATTCTTCGAGCCGGATGATCTGGTCGGAGAGCGTCGGTTGCGCGACATTCAGTTGCTCCGCAGCCTTGGAGAGCGTGCCGTGCTCGATGGCGGCGAGAAAGTAATTCAGCTGCTGGAGCGTCATCGCTGTCTTGATCGTTAAAGGGCCATGAATCCAATTCGCCGGTTGCGTTACACCTCCGGCGCGCCGTCGCACGCTCTGGTCCTCAACGACGGTTGATCCGGCAATTGTAA
Organism: Paraburkholderia terrae; assembly: GCF_002902925.1. Taxonomy (GTDB): domain Bacteria; phylum Pseudomonadota; class Gammaproteobacteria; order Burkholderiales; family Burkholderiaceae; genus Paraburkholderia; species Paraburkholderia terrae. Next base: position 1,897,455 of record NZ_CP026112.1, read on the forward strand.
CCCTCGCCTGTTCAGAAAAGCGGCGGGCCAAAAATGCGTGTGCAGCCCCTATTCCTCGTACCTCACGATATGCGATCCGCCAGCCGCCTGGTCGGTGGGAAACACCTCGATACGCGACACGTCGACATAATCTGGCATCGTCATCGCCCGGCCGATCAGTTCGGCGATGTGTTCCGGCTGAATGGGTCGGTAGCCGTCATAGAGTTTTTCCTTCGCCGTCGCGTCGCCGAGTGCCGTCCGGTAGAAATGCGTTTGCACCCGTCCCGGTGCGATCTCGGTCACGCGCACGGCGCTGCCGAGCAGGTCGCAGCGCAACGCATCGCAAAACATGCTGATGCCCGCTTTCGCGGCGCTATAACCTGCGCAGTTCGGATGCGGGTAGCGGCCCGCGCTCGACCCCAGAAAAAACAGGTGGCCACGTTTGCGTTCGACCATTCCCTGCAGCGCCATGTGCGAGATGTGCAGTGGCGCACGAAGGTTAATGTCGAGCAGCAGGTCTATATCCGTCTCCGGTCGCTCCCCGAACGTCCCCGTGCCGGGCAACGTGCCCGCGTTGTTGACGACGATGTCGATCTCCTCGTTTTTGAAAAGATCGGCGAGCCCCGACGTGTCCTGTAGATCGATGACGATCGTTTCGACATCGCATTCGCGCGCGAGGTTTCGCAACGCTTCCGCGTCCCGATCTACCGCGTGTACCCGCAATCCTTCTCCGACGAGCCTGCGCGTAACGGCACGCCCGATACCGCTCGATGCCCCGGTGACCATAGCGGTCTGGTAGCGCGAACTGCTCTTGATTCGGCTCATATTTCCTCAATGAAGTAGCGAGTGCCAAAAGACCATTCAATACGTGTAACGACGCAACAGCCGGGTTTCGACCACACCAACCAGTCGCGTCAGCGGAAACGCGACAAGAAAGTAGATGACACCGACCACGGTGAGAAACTCAAGCGGTCGAGCGGTGTTGTTCGAGATGTTCTGCCCGACGAACATCAGGTCCGCGATCCCAACGCTCGAAATAAGTGCGCTCTCCTTGAAGAGACTGATCACGTTGGAAAGCAAAGGCGGAGTCGCGCGAAGCAGACCTTGCGGAAATATCACATACAGGATCTTGACGCGCGGCGTGAGGCCAAGCGCAACCGACGCGTCGTGTTGCTCCGACGCGATCGATCGCAATGCGCCGCGAAACGTCTCGCTCGTGATGGCGATCATGTAGAGCGTCAGCGAAAGCAATACGGAAACCGCTGGCGCAATCGACAAGTTAAATACGACAGGCAGGCAAAAGAACATCCAGAACAACTGAATCAACAGCGGCGTGCCACGAAAGAACTCGACATAAAAGCCGGTCGCTGCCTTGACGATGCGATTCGGCGACATCCTCAGCAAACTGAGAACGAAGCCGCCGAGACTTCCGACGATTGCACAGCCCGCCGTGAAGGCCAGGGTCATCCCGAGTCCGCGCAGCAGGACGACGACGTAGGGCTGGATCACGCTGACATAAGACATGGTCATTCTCCTCAACGCTGGACCGACAGATCGTGCCGTCGCTCGATCATCCGTACGATCTGCGAAGCGGGTATCGACAACGCAAAATAGATCAGCGCGACGAGGCTATACGTTTCAAGAGGACGGTACGACTCGGTCGCCAACTGGCTGCCGACATACATCAGATCGCCCACTGCGACGACTGCGACCAGTGCACTTTGCTGAAGCGCACCGATGCCGTTTGTCATCAGCACCGGTGCGGCCATGCGCAGCGCCTGGGGCAGCACCACATGAAGCGTACGTTGCCAGGGACGCAGCCCCAATGCGACGCACGCGTCGAGATGCTCCTTCGGTACGGCCTGCACGCCAGCACGATAGGCTTCCGCATTGAATGCCGTGACGTTGAGCCCCAACGCCAGGATTCCGAGCGGCACGGGCGCGATGAAGAAGTCGAAAAGCATCGGGATGCAATAGAAGAACCAGACGATCTGCAAGAGCGCCGGCGTACACCGGAAGAACTCGATGAACATCTGCGCAGGCCACCTGACGAAGCGCCACTTGCTCATCGTCACGAGACAAAGAAGAAAGCCGAGCGTCAGCCCCATCAGGTTGGATGCAACCGTCAGTTCCAGCGTGATCTTCAGTCCGCTCAGCAAGAGGCCGAGCTTGCCGTGCAGAAAGTCGAAATCGAAGTGATAGTCCACGTTGGGCTCCTCAGTCGAGATGCAGGACTTTTTCCAGGAACTCGCGCGTGCGAACTTCCTTCGGCTGACGAAACAGGTCGTTCGGCGGCCCCTGCTCCACGATCGATCCATTGGCGCAAAAGACCACGCGCGTGCCGATATCGCGCGCGAAGTGCATGTCGTGCGTCACGATGATCATCGCCATCTTCTGTTCGGCGAGTTGCATCATCACGCTTTGCACTTCCACCACCATCTCGGGATCGAGTGCTGACGTCACTTCGTCAAACAGCATCAGCTTCGGCTCGAGCATCAGCGCACGAGCGATGGCGACGCGCTGCTTCTGGCCGCCCGACAACTGGCTTGGATACGCGTGCAGCTTGTTTTCAAGGCCGAGGCGCGCGAGATACTTGCGCGCACGTTCGGTCGCCTCCTTGCGTGACAATCCGCCGACTTTCATCGGCGCCAGAATCAGATTGCCCAGCACGGAGAGATGCGGGAACAGCGTGTAATGCTGGAACACCATCCCGATTCGCCTCTGAGTTTTCTTGTCGATCCGGCTGGACTTGCCCCGTTCCGGTGTATGGATGTAGCGCTCGCCCTGAAAGCGGATCTCGCCGCCCTGAATGCCTTCAAGCCCCATCATCACGCGCAGGAGCGAGCTCTTGCCGCTGCCGCTCGGGCCTATGATGACCAGCCGGTCATCGGCGCGCATATCGAGCGTCATGCCGTTCATCACGACCAGGTTCTCGCCGTACGATTTGAAGACGTCGCGGAACTCGACAAAGGCTGGCTCGCTTGCCGTGACACATGCAGCACTGGGCGAATCGGGTTCGATGCAGGTTTGAAGATTCATGGTGGTGCTCCAACTTTGATGTCTCGCTCAGGCGGCTGGTTACAGCGTTCCAGCTCCCGTGGCTCCGCAATGGCGGGTTGCGTTTCTGGCGCTGCCCGTCGCAGCAGACAACGCCACTTCCCGACGAGGACTATTTGTCCGACGCGACCGTCGCATCGACGGCTTGTTTCGTCAGCTTGTCGATCGAACCATTCTTTCTTTGCTCTTCGATGTACTTGTTCAGCACATCGATGTCGGCGTCGGAGACACCCTTGTTCAATCCGAAACAGGCCGGTTGCGGGACGAGTTCAGGCTTGGGTTGGAACACGGACAACGAGTCCGGGTGAGCAGCGACGACGATCAGGTTGGTCGCGCTGTCGTCCGCCATGAAGTCGGTGCGTTTCGACATAAGCGCGAGACGCGTCTCGTCGGTGCCCGGGAGCCGCATGATGTTCGTCGTTTTCATTTGCGCGCCGACTGCCTTGTCGGCGATCGAGCCCGACATCACCGCGACTGACAATTCGGGCTTGTCGAGATCGGTGACGGTCACGGGCGGCTTCTTCAGCTTCGGGTTGTTCTTGTTGTAGACGAAGGTCACGCTCGAATACACGACCGGCGCGGAAAACTTGATCGCCTTTGCGCGCTCTTCCGAATAGCTCAACGACATCGCGAGGTCCCACTTGTTCGATTGCACGCCCGCGATCATGTTGGGCCAGCTCGTATCGACGAACTCCGGCTTGACGTGCAGCACGTCCTTTGCGAAGCCGCGACACAACTCGGTGAAAAGACCGCCATACTGCTGCGTTTTGGCGTCGCGCGTGACATATGGCGGGGTGATGCCCGCTCCGCAACGCAGCACGCCCGCCTCCCGCACCTTCTGCCATGTATTGCCGGCTTGCACCTCGGCATGCGCACTGTTGTGTGCGGCGAGCGCACTGCAGGCTGCAAAGGCGGCGACGATGAACCGCACGGACACGCTGTTGCTTCGAAGGGACGAGATATTCATAGTGGCTCCGGATATAAAACTGCAGGCGGCTCGATAAGCGACTGCAGCAAAGCGATCGACGTACGAAAAAGGGGTGATTTAGAACTTTTGAACCATGCCTACGCGCAGGGCGACCTGATGGTTGCTCGACGATGCGGTGCCCGTGACACCTTCGAAGATGTCGGCAGGCTGTGACGCGCCCGCTGCGATCTGGTAAGCAGCTGAAAGATAGACTTCCGTGCGCTTGCTCAACTGATAGTCGCTGAGCAGATTGATCTGGTGGTACTTCGGCCTGGCTGACGAGTAGCCGATGTCGCCGTTCGTAAATTCATATCCAAGCGCGAGCGTCGTCGCCGGATTGAAGTGGTACTGTCCCCACGCTTCGTACGTGTTGAACTTCACGGCTGCGTTCGTACCGTTCGCGCGGTCGAACTTCACATTGGACCAGTCGAGGCCGAGCATCGCGTCGCCGATCTTGTACGTCCCGCCGACGGCGACGACCTGTTGGTTCGAAGGCTGTCCCACATAGCTGAAAATACCCGTCGCACCGACTGCGGCTCCCGTCGTATCCGGCTGGTAGCTGCCCTCCGAGAGAAACGTGCCCGGATTCTTTGCATTCAGGTAAGCCGCGCCGAGGTTCAAGTTGCCAATCGTGTAGTTGGCACCGGCGCTCCACAACCCGATCTTGCTAGTGCCATCGGCACTCGAGTTCGTCAGCGCCATCAAGCCGCCAAACGTCAACCCATAGAGGTTCTGACTCGCGTACTTGACCGCGTTGTTCACCCGGAACGAATTGGCGCTGTTATCGATGTCGTTTGCGTGCCATGCCAGACCGCCCCAGTTACCCGTCATGGTCACGGGTTGAAAGTAGTCGACGACCGAGTCGTATTGACGGCCCACCGTGACCGTACCCAGACGGGCATCCGAAACACCAACGTAAGCCTGCCTGCCGAATTCGCGTCCGCCCTGCGCCAGCGTCCCGTTCACCACGTTGAAACCGTTCTCCAGCCTGAAGATCGCCTTCAGGCCGCCGCCCAGATCCTCTTCGCCCTTCAGGCCCCAGCGGCTCCCATAAATGCCGTCGTAGGTTCCGTCCTGCATGTGCCAGAGTTGCTTGCCGCCGCTGTTGTTGGTGAAGTCGAGCCCCACGTCGACGACGCCGTACAGCGTGACCGACGACGACTGTGCGTGCGCCGCACCGCAAGCAAGCGCCGATACCGCGACGGCTGAAATCTTTCTGCTGATGTTCATCAGCTACTCTCCAGACAATGTCGAAAGTCGACCGGCGAAAGCACGAGGCCGGGTCGAAGGTTTTTGTGTTTTATGTTTTGCCTTGCTTGCCTTACTCCTCTTCCCTGATCGCGAAGGTCTCGATCTCAACGCGCTGCCACTGGCGCAACATCGAATCGACCTGGATCAGCGTGCTTGCCGGACGGATCGAATCGAACGTCTCGAGATGCGCTTTGGCAACTGCTTCGGCATCGTTGATGTCGCGTACATAAACCACCGTGCGAACCACGTCTTCGAAGCGCATGTCCGCTTCCATGAGCACCTTCTGGATCACGTCGATGATTGCCCGTGTTTGCGCATAGGCGTCGCTCTTCTCATGCGCGGGCGGCGCGCACGTGCCCGAGATGTGCAGATGCGGCCCCACACGCACGGCGCGCGAGTAGCCGAACACGCTCTCGTAGGCGCCGCCCGATGAGATCTTTTGACGAGCGGTAGTTTGCGAATTCATGCTTGGATATCCTCAATGGACGCTAAGGGTTTAGGATGAAGGGGTCATGCAAGGCAACTCGCAAGCAACGTTCTCTGCTTCGGTTGCGTCACGGTGAAAGCAGTATCGGAAGGCCAAAATGCCTCGTGAAGGCCAGGGTTGCGTGTGGCACCCACAGGCATTGGCTATGGAAGTTTTTTCGAAGCGAAAAAAAAGAGAGCCGGGGCTTTATGCCCCGGCTCTCTCCCGTATTGCAGTTCCTTCAGACGCGACTAAACGATCACCGGCTCTCGCCCGCAACCGCCAGACGTGCTCGCTCTATCTTCTCGCGATCGGGCGTCTTGAACACCGGGCCCATCGACTTCGTGAGACCGGTCGTGCGGGCAATCCCCATCATCGCTTCGAGATACTTGATCGCAACTGTCGTCGAATCGACCACAGGGACGCCCGTATCGGCCACATGCGTATAGCCCGCGCGTCTTAGCAGTGGCCCGAAGTAGGCACACCCGACCAGAATCATGTCCGCGCCGTCGGCGATGCAAGTCAGTGCCGCTTGCTCGAAACGCGCAATGAAGTCTTTACCCGGGTCCGTCACGGCGCCCATCAGCAATCCGCCGTCCGATTCCGGCGATATCGACCGCACCGGCCGCGCGATGGCACGCTCGCCAAAGCCATAGGCGAGCAAATCTCGTTCGATCGCTACAGCGGTCTTGCGCGAAACAGTGACAACCGCGAATCGATGACCCATTGCCATCGCCGCGAGCATCGACTGTTCGCCGACCGACGCGACCGGGATGCCCAGCACTTCTCTTGTCTCCCAGAGCGGATCGTTCCAGCATCCCAGGAAAACGCCGTCGAAACCGTCCTGCTCGGCGCGGATCGCCTGATCCATCATCAGCACGGAGTTCATGTGCTCGGCATACGAGGACCGCGTGAAATTGGAGCTGCCCTCGCAGAACCGGTATTCGATTTCATTGCCAGCCGCGACGACGGGATTCATGGTCCTTTCGATCGTGCTCCACAGTTGCTCCATCTCCGGCACTCTAGCCGTCGGATGAACCCAGCACATACGCATCACGGAACTCCTTCGTTAGCCGGCAGTCGAATCGCGCCAGACTGCGCGCGGAGAGAAGATTGACATCACATCGGAAGCGGTTTGCCCGTCATGTCCTTGACGAACTTCAGTGCGATCAGACCGAGTACCGCGCCGCCCATCAGATACCACGCTGGAACGATCGGGTTGCCGGTCCGATGGATGAGCCACGTATTGATCAGCGGAGCCGTTCCTCCTAGCAACGAAACCGATACGTTATAGCTGATGGCAAGGCCGCTATATCGCACGGGCGCCCGGAACAACGAGGCGAGTGTTGCCGGCATGACGCCTTCGAAGAGCAGTTGCGCCAGAACCAGAATCATCAAGCCGCCGAACACGATAGCGACGCTCGAGCTGCTTAACAGCTTGAATGCGGGAATCGCACCGAAGATGATCACCGCACATCCGAGGCCGAGCATCTTCCTCGCGCCGACGTGATCTCCCAGCCATCCGACGACTGGAATGAAGGCGAGCATGACGAGCGTGGCGATCATCGCGAGAAGATTGCCGAACTCCACAGGATGTCCGACCACGTCGGAGAGGTAGCCGGGAAGATAACCGAGCGCCACGTAGTAGGTGATGTTGAATACGGCCGTGAGTCCCGCGCATTTGAGAAGCTGCGGCCATTCTTCGATAAGAAGCGTGAAGATACTTTTATTTCTGGCGAGCCCTTTCTGGTGTTGCTCGTTCTCCTGCATCTGTTTGAATACCGGCGACTCGTCGACGTTCAGCCGGAGATACAGCGCGACGAGCCCGGCGAGCCCGGCGACCACGAAAGGAATGCGCCATCCCCAGGTTTCCATGCTCGCGGACCCGAGTGAAAAGGTCAGCAGGTTGACAAGCGCGCCGCCGAGCAGGAAGCCGGAAATGTTTCCGAACTCGAGCCAGCTTGTCATGAACGTGCGCTTCTTGTCGGGCGAATGCTCGGCGATGAAGGTGCACGAGCCGCCATATTCTCCGCCCGTCGAAAGACCTTGCAGCAGGCGAATCAGGAGCAGTAGAACGGGCGCCGCCATGCCGACGCGGTTGTAACCCGGCAGGATCGCAATGCAAAATGTCGCGACTGACATCAACGCGATGCTCAAGGTCAGTGCCGTACGGCGGCCATAACGATCGCCAATGGGTCCGAACACGAAGCTGCCGATCGGACGAATCAGGAAGCCTGCTGCGAAGGTCGCGTAGATCGAGAGCATTTGTGTCGTGTGGTCTTCGTTCTTGAAGAACACCCTGCCGATGATCGGCGCAAGCGACGAATACAACGCGAAGTCGAACCATTCGATCATGTTGCCGCAAGTCACGCCCACGACAGCGCGGCGAAGCGATGCTGTCGACGTGTGATGAACGCTCGATGGCGCATCAAATCCGCGCGCGTCATGCGAGGTCAGGCTTTTCGTAATCATTTTGAATCTCCTCCGTCGTTTCCAGGCCGATGCAACGCGGTCGTCGACCGGTTGCACGAAACGGCATGGGTGCTGCTCAACGCATAAAGATGCCGCCCGCAATACAGACGGTTTCTCCGGTGATGTAAGACGGCTCACAAGCGAGCTTCCAGGCCCACCCGGCGATCTCTTCGACGGAAGCCGCGCGTTTAAGCGGGATGCCCGAAATCGCTGCTTCGATGCGTCCGCCCTTGCGCGTGCCTTCAGTATCCACCCAACCGGGCGCAATCGCATTCACTGTGATACGGCTCTCGGCCAGCTCGATTGCGAGCGAGCGCGTGATCGACACGACAGCCGCCTTCGATGCGCTGTAGAGCAACTGGTTGCGCGACACGGCGAATGCATCGACGGATGCGAAGAACACCATCGTGCCGCCATTGTCCGGGCCGATATGCTTCGCTCCCACGCGCGCCACGTTCAGCGTGCCGAGGACGTTGATGTCGAAGATGCGCCGATAGAGGTCCGCGTCGTAACTGTCCAGCGACGAAGTCGGAAACACGCCCGCAGCGTTCACCACCGCGGCAAGGCGCGGCTTGCCTTCTAGCACACGTCCGACCGCCGCGCTCAATACCATTTCGTTGCTGATGTCCGCGACAGCGGGTGTGATGTTCTCGTCGGCGTCGTGAGTGGACGGCGCCACGTCGATCGCGATGACGTGCCAGCCTTCGGCGGCGAAGCGCAGCGCGGTCGCGCGGCCCATGCCGGAGTTCGCCCCGGTCACGATGACGCTCTTCTCGGCCGGGTACTGTTTCGATGTGTTCATTCTGGTATCTCTCAGGTCTGGTCGCGCTCAGATGGCGAGGTCGGATTCCACTACCCGTTCGGCTGCGATCATCTGATCGAGCACGTCGAGTTGCTGGTTGCTTTCTTCGAGGTTCGCTTGCCAGAACCGGCGCACGATGTCGATGCGCGAATCCGGTGTCTGGAGCTCGCTAAAGCGTTGCGCCAAGTCGGTTTCACCACGCTCACTCAGGGCCAGCAAACGTCCAACGAGGCGGCTTTGTGCGCAGTACACCGGCCATTGCGCGCCGCGCGGCGCCGCAAGACCGACGAAGTACAGTGATTCAAGTGACGTCGGCATCGTCATTGCGGCCGTGCGCAGCGGCACGCCATCGCGCCATTCGAGCAGCGACTTGTCGACGAACGGCAGCGTCGTCTTGAAGCCGGTGGCCCAGAGGATCGTGTCGTACTCTACGTCTGTGCCGTCCGTGAAGAACACGCGCTTCCCTTCGATCGCACGCAGTCCCGGCGCCACCTTGATGCGGCCATGTTGAATCCAGTAGAGCAACAGTGAGTTCACCACCGGCGGCTGCTTCTCGAGGTCATAGGTCTCGGGTGCAGGCATGCCCGGATAGTTTTCGTGCGAGCCGAGCACGGTGTTGATCAGCGTCGAGGTGACCATGTTTGCCATCTCGGGCGCCATCGCGTTCAGGAACGGCAGCTCTGCACGCGGGCGTCCAAAAAACGTCTTGGGCTGGAAGATCTGGCCGCAGCGCATCGCGATCGTGACGTCGAGTCGGCTTTGCGCGGCATCGACGGCGAGGTCGCAGCCGGAGTTGCCGAAGCCCACCACCAGCACGCGGCCTTCGATTTCGCTCGTGTTCCGGTACGACCCCGAGTGGATCGAACGGCCGGTAAAGCCCTTGCCGACGGCAGGAATGTTCTGATCCCACAGATGCCCGTTTGCGACGACCACGCCCCGATAGACGTGATGAGTGCCGTCCGACAGCGTCACGTGCCAGCCATCGCGGCCCCGCTCGCCCATCGGCTCGATACGCTCTACCGCCGTGTTCAAGCGGATCATCTTCGTCAGCCCGAAGTGCTCGGCGTAGCTCACCATGTACGCGGCGACTTGCTCGCGACTCGGATACATCGGGTATGAATCGGGCATTGGGAAGCCGTCGAAGAAGGAACTGCTCTTCGGCGTGATGAGATGCAGCGCGTCGTAGTCGACGTGCCAGTGTCCGCCCACCCGATCGCTCTTCTCGAAGCAGTCCACGGCAAAGCCTTGCTCAGACAAGATCTTCACCGCCGCCAGACCGGCGGCGCCCGCACCGATGACGCAATAACGTGCTTGGTTCGACATCTCGATATCTCCATCTTGTTGACCGTTGTCGCGGTGTGCGCCAAACCAGTCGGTGTCAATGTGATGGCAGTATCGAAAGACCAATTTACCGCGTGAAGAATGCGCTTTTGGTGGCTCCCATAGCGGATGACTATATGAAAGGCGATTGGAAGCTTTTGATTGAAAAGACTGGCACACTGATAGATCTGCGTTTCCCGGTCTTTCAAAACCAGGTATTGCGCCACAAAAATGGAGAGTTGATCGTCATGAAAACTCAATGGAGCGCGGCATTGCTCGTCGCGGTGTCAGGGGCCGCATACGCGCAAAGCAGTGTTTGAGATGTACCGGGACCTCGGCGATGATGAGCCGTGTCTTAGCGACGACCCGCTGGCCGAGGCGGCTCGCCTCGCGGAGGAAGAATACGTCGGCGGTACCGGTAGGGACGATCTATTGGAGTAGTCGTCCCTAATTGCTGTGCATGGCTGGGTTCGGGCAGTTGTATCCGCTTCTATTGTCCATGCACGGTGTGATCGTCCGGATGCGCAAATTCATTGAAAGGCGCGGTCCGTCGAGGCAACCGCGACGGCTGCCGCGCTCTTTCTGGCAAGGCTTTCAGCAATGTATCCGCATCTAATGTCCCGGCTGTATCCGGTTCTATTGGACGTTGACACGTTGTCACCACGCCGCCGTCTTTACCCATTCAGACGATGCGCAATCAGCTCGCCAGGCCCGCCTGCACCTTCGCTGCGACATCGGCGGGCACCCACGTCTTCCACATTTCCGGATGCGTGCGCAGGAACTGCGCGGCCATGGTCGGCGCGTCCAGTTTCTTGACGCTCATGTCGAGAATCGTCGCGTTCAGAAAGTCCATCGGAAACTTGACCTTCGTGAACATCGTCATCAATTGCGGCTCGGCGTTGTAGAACGGCGTCGAGGCGCCGACCGTCACGTGCGAGACCATATACGACGACGCGCATTGCTGCGTGCTGCTCTCGTTGCGCAGCGTCTGCCAGCACGCATCGTTGAACGCGGGCATTTTCAGTTCGGTCAGCTTGTACTTTGCCATCAGCGCAGCGGGACCCCAGTAGTAGAACAGGATCGGCGCGCCGCGCGTGTAAGCCGATGCGATCGCGGCATCGAGCGCCGCGCCCGTGCCGGGACGGAAGTTTGTATACGCGTCATCCAGCTTGAGCACTTTCAGTAACCGCGTGTTCACGCGCTCGCAATCCCAGCCGCTCGGGCAGTTCAGAAAGCGGCCCTTGTTCGGCTCTTCATCGTCGGTGAAGACGTTTTTGTACTTCGGCAGATCCGCCACCGAAGCGAGCCCCGGCGCCGATGCCTTGATGCCGCGCGAGGGATCGCCCTTCACGACGTAGTCGGGCACGAACCAGCCCTCTTTCGTGCCGCCCGGCAGCGTATCGCCGACCAGCTTCACGCTGCCCGTCTCGACTGCCTTGGCCGTGATCTCGCTGCGGCCCGTCCATTGCTCGGCCCAGATCTGCACGTCGTTGTGCGCGAGCGCGGTTTCCGTCGCAGCCGTGCTGCCCGGCACGACATCCGTCTTGCAACCGTAGACTTTCTCCAGAATCTGCCGCAGCACTTCCGTCGCGAAGGCGCCGCTTTCCCACGTGATACCCGCAAAGTGTACGGTCTTGCCCGCGCTGCACCAGCTTCCGGATTTCGCGGCGTTGCTGTCGGCGGCATGTGCGCTGCCTGCCGTGAGTATGGTTGCCGCGGTGGCGACGGCGGCGAACAGGGCCGTGCGAAGCTTGATGGATTGCATCATCGAATGTCTCCTATGTCGACGGGAGTTAGCGCTTTAGCGCTTACTCCCATCCCATGCAAATTCATTTGCGGGAAAGGTCTCAAATCTTGTTGTGATCGGCCGCGCGGATGACGCGACCCGCCGCGCCAGCGCGAGGGCGTGACATGGCATCGCGATTGTGCGGCCCGATTTTTTCGACGATGAAGCGATGTTTTTTGATGCCGGGTATGAGTCCCGCTCAACTTCGGGTTTCTACGGCCGGGTTTGCGCGGATGCTTCGGCGCAGCGTGCAGGCAGGTTCAGCGCGACGGATAGCAGAATGCGTAGTCTTCGCAACCAGGACAGCCCGGCGCGGGCGCAGGCGCGCGGCCCTCGGCGAACGCAAGTTCACGCGCGAGGAATTTCTTCCAGCGCGTGTTATCCGTGTTGCGCGTGACGAGTTGCGGATAGTGGCGCGTGAGGATCGCCGTGACGTCGTCGCGCCCATCGAGTCCGAGATCGCGCCACAAGTGATCGGGACGCAGACACGCCGTGGCGATGATCGTCGCGAGGCATTGCGCGTCGGCGTCCGTCGCAGCGAGCGAGGACTCGTGCTGCAGCAGGAACGCGCGCAACGCATCGACGAACGGCTGATGCGCGCTCGCGGCAATGTGCTCGGGAACCGCCTGCAGCGGCGCCGCGTCGCGGAAATGACGTGAGCGCAACGCGTCGAGCGCGGCGCGCGTCAAGCCGAGATGCAGCAGTTTACCGCTCGAAGCCTTCGCGCCGATCAGCCGCGCGAACATGATCGTATCGACTGCGTCGCGCTGCGGGGCATGATCGAGCAGCCGCGTGACTTCCGCGTCGCGCGCGTGATTCGACTCCGTTGTCATGTGCTCGCCTCCTGTCGCATCAAGCATAGCGCAGCAACATCACGCCACAGCCGACACGCCGAACTTCTTGCGATACGCGCCCGGACTCGTCAACGCAACGCGCCGGAAATGCCGTCGCAGCGATTCCTCGGACCCGAAGCCGGCCAGTTCCGCGACGCGCGACATCGGCAGATCGGCGGGTGATTCCAGCAGTTCGCGCGCCATCGCCACGCGCTCGCGAATAAGCCATTCGTACGGCGCCATTCCCGTCGCGTCGCGAAACTGCCGCTGCAACGTACGCGGACTCATCGCCGCCTGGTCCGCGAGCGACGCCAGCGTATGCGCAAGCGCAGGGTTGGCGCGCACGTAGTCCATCAGTCGCGCGAGACGGCCGCTGTCGTCCTGCGGCATCGGACGCGGCACGAACTGCGCCTGGCCGCCCTCGCGATGCGGCGGCACGACGAGCCGCTGCGCGACGCGGTTCGCAATCGCGCTGCCGTAGTCGCGCCGCACGAGGTGCAGCAGCATGTCGAGCCCCGCCGCCGATCCAGCCGACGTAATCACCTGCCCTTCGTCGACATAGAGGGCGTCGGCCTTCACGTGCAGTTGCGGATAGCGCTGCTGCAACTTCTCCGCGTATCGCCAGTGCGTCGTGACCGTCTTGCCGTCAAGCACACCCGCCGCAGCCAGCACGAACACGCCCGAGCAGATCGAACAGACACGCGCGCCGCGCTCGACGGCCGCGCGGATTTTTTTCAGCAGCGGCTCGGGCGGACGCTCGTCGGGATCGCGCCAGCCGGGCACGACGATCGTCGACGCACGATCGAGCATCTTGAGCGAATACGGCGCAGCAACGCTGATCCCGCCCGCCGCGCGAATCGGCCCCGGTTCGGCCGCGCAGACGGCGAAGCGATACCACGTCACGCCGAGTTCCGGGCGCTCAAGTGCGAACAGTTCGGTCACGCAACCGAATTCGAAAGTACAGAGGCGGTCGTAGACGAGCGCCGCGACGAGATGATCTTGCATGGCGCAATATTACCGGAGGTTGATGATTGCGCCACTTAACATCGCCCATCCCAAGCCATCGTCCGGCATTCTCCCGAGCGTCGCAAGAACCTCCACCAGAAAGCCGCGCGTCAAACGCTGACAGCGGTCGCAAGCTGGAAGCCTTCATCAACCCACCCGGTCACACCTCCAATCATGACCTTCACGGGTCGGCCAAGTTGCGCCAGCCGAATTGCGCCACGCGTCGCGCCGTTGCAATGCGGACCGGCACAGTAGGTCACGAACAAGGTATCTGGCGGATAGGCCGCCAGCTTCGACGCCACGATCTTGCCATGCGGCAAGCTGACGGCGCCCGGCACGTGACCCTGTGCGAACATCGCGGGACTGCGTACGTCAAGCAACACGAAATCCATCGCATTCGGGCCACCAGTCAATGCCGCATGGACATCAGCACAATCCGTTTCGAAGGTGAGCGACGCCGTGAAATGTGCGAGTGCGGCGGTACTATCGGCAGCAGCAACAGCGGTGACGGGAGACATATTTTGATCCTTCAGGCGAACGAGATGAAATTCATTATCCCGTTCGATGGGGATAGACAACAGTGGCGTAATCGACAACTCCCGGTCACATCACGCCATGGCGGTTTCCGCGAAGTAGCTCGGGCTGTGCGCGAAAATCGAGCCGAAACCCTTGGTCCTTTCGCACCAGCTAGCAAGTCCTCTCCAAAAGTTACGCAGCATTTCAGCAGATCGTCGATCGGCACCCCAAACGGTCACCTGAGAAAAATATTTCTTCAAAACTGCGAATCCGTTAAGGTCGCGTTAATGTTCTACGCGTACACTCGCGACAGTCGATCTCTCACTCATGGGCACGACCAGCCCTCTTTGCAAAGGCAGCATGCTCCTTACGGGCAATTCCAACTCAGCAAATGCACCGGCTGCCTGAGCGCGAGCCAGTCGAAAGCATGACGGGAGGCCCTTCACCCATCATGCAAGCAACGGCCGGTTGCGAGGCAATTCGGTCACCCACTCATGTAGAGTCGCCCTCGGCCTGATGGTCCACGGGTCGACTTTAAATAAAACTGCCACGGCGGTAGAAGTCATTGTCGCCTCAAACACCCGCCCGTTACATGCCAGAGGTGGCAAGCTGGTATCCGCACCCGTTATACGCATTTCACTCCCGCCGCCAATCTTCGCTGCTGGACAGTACCGGAAGGTCCAGCGGGAGTTCGGATTTCGCCTTTTCGATGTTTTGCTTCAGTGTGGTACGCCAGGCTTGCGACATCGCCCTGGCAGTTTTACCTGATCAAGGTTTGTGGTCAGCGAACGGAAGCGTTTCAGTTGGCATAGCCGACCACCACACAGGAGCTGGTCTTGCAACAATTCGGTCATTTGCTCGTCGTCGCTTTACTGCGCGCACTCTCGATACTTCCGTACCAATGGGTCGCGCGGCTTGGCAGCGCGCTCGGCGCGGCTCTGTATAGGATTCCTAGCCGTCGCAAACATATCGTCCTTGTCAACCTGCGTCTCTGCTTTCCCGAAAAGACGGAACGTGAGCTCGATGACCTTGCGAGGGAACACTTCCGGCACGTCGTCCGCAGCTATCTCGAACGAGGCATTCAATGGTTTGGTAGCGCGCAGAGAATAAGAAACATCGTCCAGGTCGAAAGCGCGATTGATCTCGAAGACAAGAACGCTCCGCCCACCATCTTTATGGGGTTTCATTTCGTGGGCATCGAGATTGGGTGCATGCTCTACTCGATGAAGATGCCCGCCGCTTCATTGTACACACACATGTCCAACACGCGGCTTTGCGATCTGGCCAAACGTCAGCGCGGCCGATTCGGCGCAGAGATGATCGAACGCTCGACAAGCGCCAGGAAGATCGTGAGACTTCTTCACGAGGGCAAGCCGGTCATGCTTGCTGCGGACATGGACCACGGCATCGAAAACTCTGTTTTTGTGCCTTTTTTTGGGGTCCAGGCATGCACGCTGACTTCTGTTTCGCGACTCGCGAAAATGGGGCATGCACGCGTCGTGCCGTTCGTCACGGAAGTCCTTCCGGACTTCAAAGGATATCGGTTGAACGTCTTCGCGCCGCTCATCGATTTCCCCTCGGAAAGCGAAACGAATGATGCGCGTTCCATGAATGCGTTTCTTGAGACACAGATACTGAAATTTCCTGCCCAGTACTACTGGGTGCATCGACGCTTCAAACATCGTCCACTGGGCATGCCCGCGGTATATTGAATGTGCGGATGTGTGTAGCTCTTTTTTATGTTTCCGGCAAACCGGGAAGTTCCAAAGAAGCGACACAGGTGGCATGCTGCAACGACCACGACGTCAGTGCCAACCGAAGCTTTCCGCCATGCTTTGCCAGTGGCCGGCATTATCGGTGCCCGACGGCGCGGAAAGCGTCAGGGTCGCGAGCTTGCCGTTCTTCGAGAAAAGGTAACGCGCATTCTCGAAGTGGGTGGCCTTGTTGATAACCGGGTTGCCTGCCGAACCCGACGCATACGTGACGACGAACGCGATGCCGGATGGCAGCCATATGACTTTGACATGTGACACGTGTACATCGTCGCCGGACTGCAGAACCTCCTGCACCTCATGGAGCTTCACGTCGTCGAGCGTCAGTGGCCGCGTCCGCGAAGTGACCACTACAGAGATCCGGTTGTACTTGTCCGCGAACTCGACGGACCGTAACGTCTCCCGGCGCGCCCATCCTTCGGGGACTTTCAACGAAAAATCCAACGGCGACCGGTATGTGACCAAGACCTGCTTGGTCGGCAGATCTCCGGACGGATGTTTCCCGGCATCTGCAGACAGCTGCACGGCCGGGATGACCCGGGGTCGCACCTCGCGATGCGACACACCTGCACGAACGACGGCGGAGCATGCTGCGAGCAGCGACACAGCAAAGTTTTTCATCGAATCCCTCCGTCACAGCGGCAGGGAGTTTGCCATTCGGCCGGGCTGTGCCGCGCAACCCCGCCTGACCCCGTTCGACTATTGACATCAAGTTCATGCTAGACCCGCGAAACTTAACGGACGCTTATCGGCACGTCCCGCGTTTCCATCGTGGCAGCCATTCTCGCCGCGACGCGCGGCGCTCGCGGGGCCATTTACAGGTCTCCCTCCATTGATATGCCGGCATTGCGAACCACTTGCAGATAAGCAGTCGTATCGCCAACGGCAGCGGCAGCCTGCTCCGCAAGCGACCACAGGCGCGAAGACTTTTCTCCCGTCTCCATCATTGTTTCGAGAACGTCTGAATAAGGGAACCCGCCCGCCGTTGCTGCCCCGAGTACGGCGTGCAGAATACATCGGGCGGCAGCTTGGGTCGCAGCCTCCGCCAAGGGAGCCCGGTATGCAAGAAAGCCTGCCATGAGCAAAAACTCAGCGGGACTGATTTGCTGGCCGTTGCCGACAGGCACACCGTCCCGGTTGTGTCGACCTTGCGTCATACATCGCCTCCCGCATTGAAGCATCGAGCGCTGTGAACAAGCGGATATGCATGGTTAGTGCCACCGGCCATTCCGCGTCGTGCCACAGTCGACCGGGTTGCTGCGCGCTGCACTATGTGACGTTCTTATGTTGAGAACAATGTCCCACACGGCGCGAATACGGTCGCTCTCCAAATCGCCCGAGGCATGTGAATGTCTCGCCCCCTCACCAGAGGTCAGGCAGCGGGCGGACGAAGTACCCTTGTAACGCGCGTGCATGCATACGAACCGGTCTCGGCGACCTCCACGTCGTTTTTATCGCTCATATTACCGCCGCAATAGTGGCAGACGCCGGCGACGTGGGAACGATTTTCTCAACGGCGTGAAAGGTGGACTGAGATTCACATCGTCATCGCGATGCCGGCCGTACAGTGCGCTGTAATGCGTTGGAAATTAACGAGAAGCGTATCGTAAGCTATGCTCATGATGTCTCGATGATCGCCGACCGGCAAAGTAGTTTCACGGTAACGCTCGTGACCGGGGAAAACCCGCGCTTTGCGATCTCGAGCCTGCAAGTCGTAGTATTCTTGATCGTCCTCCATTCCCAGTGATAGCCACACCTCTCTTGCCTGTCCATTCCCGCATATAGGGGGATGGAGGCGGTCGTACCGTGAGCCAGCGGCCGGCCTGTTTTGAAGGCATAAATCAAACTCCGAACATCGCCGATGCCCGGCGAGTCTCGGCGAGTGACCGATCTCGCTCAAGCAGACAATTTTCTTTGAGAGAATCTATGAAAACGTTGTTTCTGCAGGCACCTTCCTATGACGGTTTCGATGGTGGAGCGGGTTCCCGCTTCCAGACGAAGCGCGAAATTCGATCGTTCTGGTATCCAACGTGGCTCGCCCAGCCCGCTGCGCTGGTTAAGGATAGCCGCCTCGTAGATGCGCCTGCAGACGGCCTGTCACTCGAAACGACACTTGACATTGCCGTGCAATACGAACTCGTTATCATTCACACGAGTTCGCCGTCATTCCCGAGTGATGTGCAATTCGCGGAACATCTAAAACGGCGCAAGCCCACGACCCTCATCGGAATGGTCGGTGCGAAGGTGGCCGTTGACCCTCAAGGTTCGCTTGCCGCAAGCGACGCACTTGACTTCGTGTGCCGTGAAGAATTCGACTTCACATGTCGCGACATCGCGCAGGGGCTTCCGTTCGAATCCATTCTCGGACTCAGCTATCGCCTGCCCGACGGCACGATCACGCACAACGAAGCCCGGCCCATTCTTGAAGACATGGATCAGCTTCCGTTCGTCGCACCCGTCTATAAGCGCGACCTGACGTCCAAAAATTACTTCAGCGGTTATCTCAAGCATCCGTACGTGTCGCTCTACACGGGGCGAGGCTGCAAATCCAGGTGTACCTTTTGTCTCTGGCCGCATACGGTCGGGGGCCATCGCTACCGCACGCGTTCAGTCGAGAACGTCCTTGAGGAAGTGAAATGGATCAGGGACAACATGCCTGAAGTCAAGGAGATCATGTTCGATGACGATACCTTCACCGACCTCGCACCGAGAGCAGAAGAGATCGCCCGCGGCCTTGGCAAGCTCGGCGTAACGTGGTCGTGCAATGCCAAAGCGAATGTCCGTTATTCAACCCTGAAGGTGATGAAAGAGAACGGCTTGCGGCTCCTGCTCGTCGGCTACGAATCCGGCGACGACCAGATCCTCGTGAATGTCAAAAAGGGCCTGCGGACCGATATGGCACGCCAGTTCAGCGAAGATTGCCGGAAGCTTGGCATCAAGATCCACGGTACGTTCATTCTTGGTCTCCCCGGTGAGACGCACGAAACGATCAAGAAGACGATCCAGTATGCGAAAGAGATCAACCCCCACACTATCCAGGTGTCACTCGCTGCGCCCTACCCGGGCACCGTCCTTCACAAGCAGGCGGTCGAGAATGGATGGCTTAAAGACAGCAAGGTCATCACCCTGATCAATGACGCGGGCACCCAGGCGGCAACGATCGGCTATCCGCACCTGTCGCGCGAGGAGATCTATCTTGGCGTGGAGGAGTTCTACAAGCACTTCTATTTCCGGCCGTCGAAGATCTGGGAGATCGTCCGCGAGATGCTGGTGAGTTGGGAAATGATGAGACGACGTCTTCAGGAAGGCGTGGAGTTCTTCAGATTTCTGCGGACGCGTAAGGCATGAGGTCTCGGGCACCGATCCGCGGGTTCGCGTGCCTCGACTTCCTCGCAGCGCGCCCGTCCGCGGATGCCTCCAGAAATATTCGCGCGAGGCACCCGGGCACCTCTTGACCCTATCGTGAACGGAGCCGGTTATATTCCCGCATCGATTCGAGCCTTACGCGGATTCGTGCGTTCGCCGCTTCGACCGGCTCAAACATAGCCTCCTTCCTCAATCCGCGCCTTCAACACGGCGTGTCGACGGCAACGCATATTCGGCCACCTGCCATGCAAGCAGGCCCGGCAGATAGAACAGCAGATCGCGTACGCGCCGCGCTCCTGCGAGTGCGAGGCACGTCGGTGCATCGAATCCGAGCAGCCCGCCGATCAGCACGAAGCCGCCCTCCTGCACGCCGAGGCCTCCCGGGACCAGGAAAGCAGCGCTGCTGACAAGCTGAATCAGTGCCTCGATCACGAACGCCTGCGCGAAGGTCGCCTGCGCCCCGATCACATGCAGCGCGAACCAGATCTCCAGCGCATACCCCGCGCATTGCAGCGTCTGCCAGATGAGCAGATAGCGGACGACAATGCCAGTCTGCCGCCAGATCAGTTTGATGGACTGATCGATGCGTGCGGACGTGCCCACCAGGTCGACCACCTTGCCGCTCGTGATCCGGTTGAGGGTTCGTGCCGCACGCTCGAACGGCCGCGCATGATGAACGAGCGCGAACAGCACCAGCACCGGGGCGAGCGCCGCAATGCCCCAGGCGAGGCGGCCCGCGAAACGCGCCATATCGGAAGACGAATGCTCGAGCACATAGCCTGCGGCGACCAAAGCAAAGAGGAGCTGGCTGACCAGCGTGAGCTGCATGTCGACGACGAGGCTCGCCGCCGCGGTTGCCGGGCGCATAGCCGCGCGCACGAGCAGCCGGAACGAAACGATTTCCCCGCCGATCCGCGCAACGGGCAAAAGACCATTGACCGACTCGCGGATCCACACGAGCCTGAGCATTGCCGGGAATGACGGCCGCTCACGGACGCGGATCAGGGTGCGCCAATCCCATGCATTCGCGCACATCGGCAGGATATGCAGCAAGGCGGCCAGCACGAGACCCATGCCCGCGCCTCTCAGCAGTTGCAGCACGGCGGCAGGATGATCGCGCCACACGAGCCACAGGGCGAACGCGAGACCGCACAAGGCGGCAATACTTCCAAGGTGTTTCATCTGCGGGTGCTCTCTGTTTCATGCGCCCCGCGTCACTGCGGCTTCGCATATCTGCCGTAAAGCTCACTGCCGTTCATTTCTCGTGGAAAGTGACAGCATCCCGCTCATTTCCGCAAACGCTGTGAGTCTGCTGATACACCCGATCATCGAGATGAATGACGAGATTCATTGGCCGGTGTGTTTTTCAACAATCCACGGCGGTCAACATCGAAACTTATGCCTCGCCATACAACTCTTGACGACAGAAAGCTTGCGCAAAGTATGGCGAAAGCAATGAAATCCCACAATGGCAAGAGCCAAAAATCGCGAACCGGCCGCCTCAGCATGGTATCGATGCGGATCTGCAATAACACTCTCGCGCACAAGGCCGTGACAAGCAACCAGATTGACCATATCGACGCCCCCGAGAGCAATAGCGCGAATACTGACAGTGCGACGGGATAACTCAGCGCCGAACCGAAATGGCCGAGGGGATCGATCCCGCGGATCGTCCTGCTCCAGCGCAACTCATGTTCGAAAAGACGAGAAGCCGTGGATTCCGTGCAGGCATGTCCGATCACGAATCCAGGGATGACCACCTTTTTTCCTGTCGCGCGTACTGCGGCCCCAATGGCGTGATCCTCCGCAAGGAAATTGGAAAATTGACGAAGGCCGCCAATCGCATCCAGTGTTTCACGACGTATCGCGATAGTCTGCCCGAAACACGGCTTGGCAAGACCAAGCGCGAGACCCATCGCGACGCCGGGCAAGAACTGATAATCGACGGCTCTCGCTGAAAGCCTCGGCCAAAAGCCTGGATCGGGTACGCCAACGTATGCGCATGTCACAAGACCCACGCTTTCCGCCTGCAGTTCGTCCATTATTCTGCGAAGGTAATCTCGTCCCACCGAGACGTCACTGTCTGCAAAAACGAAGAAATCATGAACCGCTGAAGGAAGCATGTTGAGCAGATTGCTCACTTTCCGGTTTGAGCCGTGCAACTTGCTATCGGCGACCACGGAGATATGTGCGTCCGGGTGAAGACGCCGAAGTTTCTCGATGACCTCTAGTGCGGGATCGTCAGGATCATGAACTCCGAAGAGGTATTGCACGGCCCCCGGATAGCACTGTTCGCAAAAGCTCACAAGGTTAGATAGCAGCGCTGTTTCCATACCGCGCAGGGGCTTGATCACTGTGACAGGGGGATAGCTGGGAGCCTCGATGGAACGTCGCGCAAAAAAAGAACCTATCAGCACGATGGCCGTGACGGTATAGGCGATTCCGAATGCCGCACAGGCACCACAAAAATATGCGAGCGCATGTAACGCAACTCCGACATGCAGCAAGGTTGCGGTCGAAAACAAGGCACTCGTCACCATTGGCGGTGTCCAGTGTAGAAAATCAATGGATGGGTCGATCGCGGCAGTTGCTAACCCGCGCGGCACGCCGGGTAACCAATTGCGGCGTCACCTTGACACCGGAGACGACACACCTTGGACACGCGCCGTTCATCTCGGTGACATTCAGAAATGGGTTGCTGCCGCCGTGATGAGAGATCGGAGATGAACGCGAGAACTCGCTTCGTGCGCCTTGACGGGGATACTAACGGGCTTATCTGAAGGGAACGTTAAGGCCGGCCTCCATAATATTTCCGATGTTTACGCCGCGTGTAGACGGGGGCCTTTCTCGCAGCCAATCAGAGTGAAACTGAAAGGCCTCCAAAAGCAGATCGTCGCCTTTCAAATGAGCCGTACGATTTCAGTCCAGCGCTCGCTCTATGGGCGTGTCATTGAAAGCATGACCGTACGCAACGGGCAGGTCAGCGCGTCAAAGCAATTCTGAAGGAAACCTTAAGGACGAGAAAAAATGAGGAAAAATCCTTTCGACTTACTTCTGATCCCACTGCTAGCTTGGAGAAAGTCTATCGCAATCAATAGTTCATGAATTGTCAGTACGGTGATGCGGTTCTATCGCAGGTGCGCACGTTGCACTTCCCAGAATCCAAACGGAGACATTCATGCAAACAACAACGCTTCGCCCCACGGTTCCCCGCCTGTTGGCAATCGGACGCTTACCACTTCTCGGCTTTATGCTTGCCGGTACGATCGCGCAGGCGCAACCCTCCGACCAGGACAGCGACAGTCATTTCCATCCCGGACTGCTCGTGATCAGCCGCAGCGCATACGACAACCTTTCGAGCAATGTTCAGGCAGGCACGATTCTTCCGCCCAATTGCGCGAGTACGCAAGGCGGCTGCAGTGCGTCGACAGGTGCGCCGTCCGACGGCACCTATCCGTACGTCTGGAATAACGATGGATACGACGCAAGCTTCGGCATTACGTCGCGAATCTTTCTCGACCAGATCTCGCCGGGTGGTGCGCTGGTGAGCACGCTGGAAGTGCCGAACAGTTTGCAGAAAGGCTTTTCCCGCGACCAGTTGGTCACGAGCTTCAGCTCGAAGTCGGAACTTGCGCTGCATCTGTCGACGGACGGCAAATACCTGACTTTCATGGGTTACGTGGCACCCGTCAACACGATCGATGTATCGAATTCCAATACACCCGGCGTGGTCGATACGACGAATCCCGTTGGGCAGAGCTTTTATCGTGCCGTCGCCCGCGTGGACAGCGAAGGCCATTTCAGTTTCACCGAAACCAACGCATATAGTGGCAACAACGGCCGGGCCGCGATTCTGAACAATAGAAACGGGCACGACATTTTCTATACGGCAGGCAATGCCGGTAACGGAGCGAACCCGCAACCCGACGGCGTGATACTGGGCGCCGGTACGCAATTCATCAGTGCATCCAACCAGTCTGAGGCTCAGCAAACGCCCGGCACGCCAACTCCACTCGCGAGTTTCTCGGTCACGGAACTCGGCGCAAAGGCGGACAAGATCGGCAAAGATGACAATTTTCGCGGCATGACCATTTTCAATAACGTGTTGTACTTCACCAAGGGCAGCGGCAGCAACGGTGTGAATACGGTCTACTTCGTCGACACGACGGGCACCGCATGTCCGAACGGTGTCGGCGTCCCCTCCCCGAACGCCACGTTGCCCACGGCAGCCGTTCCCTATAACGCAGCGACGCTGCAAACCAGCGGTTTGCCGAACAACATGTGTGTACTCGCCGGCTTCCCGTCGACACCTAACAAGTCGGCTGCCACGCTCTCGTATCCTTTCGGACTGTGGTTTGCCGACGCAAATACCTTGTATGTTGCCGACGAGGGCGACGGTTACACGGGCGGCGCCGACCTCTACACCCATGCCGCCGCGCAACCGACGGCTGGACTGCAAAAGTGGATCTACAACGCGGGCACGAGAACGTGGACGCTCGCCTACACGTTACAGACAGGTCTCGAATTGGGCTCGCAATACACCATCAAGGGTTATCCGACGGGATCCAACAGCGCAACCGGGCTTCCGTGGGCTCCCGCGACAGATGGTTTGCGCAACCTGACCGGGCACGTCGACGATGATGGCACGGCGACGATCTGGGCGATCACGTCGACCGTCAGCGGCAATGGTGATGTGGGTGCCGATCCGAACCGGCTCGTGGCGATCCGCGATGTCGTAAAGAACGCCAAGTCATCGGGAGCCACGCACGAGAAGTTCGTGACGCTGCGCACCGCGGGGTTTGCTGAAGTATTGCGAGGTGTTTCGTTTGCACCGGGATCGGATTCCGGACGCCCGTTCCACCAGTAAGCAACATCGGGCGCTTGCGTGCGAGCGCCCAAATAGACTTTGCTTTAACGCCTTTACTGATTTTGGTTGGATTCCGGAGAAGGCTGCCTACCTGCGGTCCGGATGACGCGCGACTGATGACTTCCCCGGCCTCGATGTTCAGTCAGGACGGCGGGCGCGCCATGCAGGACGGCAGTCCATCCGTGTCGGGACCAGCGTAAATCCAACGGACGTCTTGTCTCTGACAACGGCAAATGCCCTTCGATAAGCCCGATCAGGGTTTCTCTCGGATATCCATTCATATCCATGACTCCGCCGCCGAGCAGGATGGTGGCAGGCGACACCATGGCTGCAGCCATACCAACCGCCATCGCCTGATGACGGATGAAGCGCGAAAGGTCGTCCGCTAACGAAGCGCTGTACGCGGATGCAAGGAAGATGCTGTCGATAGGTACGCCATGGCGCGCGGCGATGGCTTGCAAGGCTCGCCCAGATGCATGGGCCTCGAGGCAGTCCGGTCGCATGCCCTCGGGAACCGGGCCTTCCGCCAGAAACGGCATCAGACCGATCTCGAGTGCCCATCCGCTGCCCCGGAATGGTTTGCCGTCGATCATGAAGGCTGCACCGACTCCCGTACCGAAGAAAACTCCGAGTACATGATCGGCGTCCTGGACGACCCCGGCGCGCATTTCACCCATCAGCGCCAATACCGCATCGCGCTCGAGCAGGACCGTGCAACCCGCCCGTCGCCCAAGTTCGTCCCCAAGCCGCCGACCGTCGAGGCTTCTGATGTTTGCGGCGTGCAGAACACGATCACCGTCCGTGTCGATGAAGCCCGGTATAGCTATGACAATCGTCTGCGGCGTGATGGCAGTTTCCGCGACGACATCCTCGACCATCAGCGCGAGTGCCCGAATGGGGTCGCCGGCTCTGAGTGCATCCGTCGAAAAGAGCTTGCGGAAATCCAGCGGCTGACTGTTGCAGGAATAACCGAACTTGATGTTTGTCCCGCCAACATCGATCACTAGAATGGGCTCACCGACAGGTGTCTGCAGATTTTCCATTGATCGTGTCATGACTGATTCCGCATGGGTGTCAGGAATTCGCGCAGCGCCCGTTTAAAGTCGGCAACGTAGTCGCTGTGGCTCTCTGTTTTCGAGGTGATGACCGTGAGCGTCGAGTCCGAAATCAGTTCGGCCAGCGCTTCTGCCGTTTCGACAGGGTGAACGTAGTCCTGGCGGTTGGCGATGACCAGTGTCGGCAGGCTCAGCTTGCTGAAGTCTCCGCGCTGGAGGCCCGGACCTTGTGCAGGGATGCGGCTGAGCAACGCAATGGTGGATTGCGGATTCGGTCGCCGGAAAAATCCGCGCATCGATGCGGCGTTATCGGGCGATACCGCTTCGACTTCTCGCAACCGCGCGCATGCTTCAAGACGCGCCGCTCCCTCGTCGGCTCCGTGCGCCGCAAGCAGTTCGGCCACATCGCGATAGATCTGGAGTTGCGCAGGACCGTCCCTGTCGACCCACGCCGGACGCGCAGCGATCAATGCAGATGCGCGCTCAGGATGCATCGCAGCGATGCGCAATGCGATGGCCGCGCCGAGCGAGATGCCTCCCACGACGGCGTGTTCGATACCTAGATGATCGAGAAGAAGCACGGCATCGTCGGCAAACTGCGCGATCGATAACACCGTTGGGTCCCCCAGCGCGGAGAGCCCGTGACCGCGGCATTCGAGCGTGATGCGACGAATGCCGTCGATCGCAGGGAACACTTCAGCCGGTTGCTTGCGATCCGCGCCCAGTCCGTGCTGCCACAATACCGGCATGCCCTCGCCTTCATCCACGAAAGCGAGCCGGCATCCATCCGGCGTCTCAAAGTAGCCATCACTCATGACGCTTGGCTCCGGATGATCGACGTGAGATACGCCGCGACGCCAGGCGCTTCTGACTCTTCGAAATTGTGTCCGACCAGCGGCCCGTCGTAACCGACCGATTTCATCCGTGCAACAAATGCAGGAAGATCGACTGCGCCCTTGCCCGCGGGCACGACGACACCATGACGATCGATGTCCTTGGCATGCACGAGAAACAGGCTGCCACCGAGAAGTTCTGCCGCCTCCGCGACGATCTCGGCTTGTCGGGGCTGCGCCTCGGGTGGAAGGAGATTTGCCGCATCGAGCACAATGCCGAGACGCTTCGAGCCCGTTTCATCGAGTATCTTGCGGGCGAGCCTCGCGTCTGCAATGACATTGCCCGGCTCCGGTTCGATACCGAGGACGAGATTGAACTCCTCGGCCAGCGAAAGCGCGAAATCAAGCTCACCACGAAGCGCGCTCCACGCCTCGCCCGAACCATTGTCCGGATGCGCGCGCCACATGTTCGAGGTATCGCGCGAACCTGTACACAGGGTCACCAGCGAAACGTCCATGTCGTGCGCGACGCGCATCACATTTTCGAACCCGCGCCTGTCACGCTTTCGCTGTGCCATGTCAGGATGCGCCATGTTGTAGGTGCCGGATAGCGCACACAGCGCAAGGCCCGCCTCTCTGGCGGCTTTCGCGATACTTTTGCCAATGCCGGACGGAAACGTTTCGGGCAGCGCGGCAAGCCCTGCACAGGACAGGTTGAACTGTACGGCGGAGAACCCGTCAGCGCGAATCCGTGCGAACAGATCGCCTGGATACTTCGCAGCATAGGTGCGGGCAAATACGCCTGGCGTCATCACAGCGCGCCTCCGACCTGGGCAAGCTCGATGGGTCGTCCGCTACGCACCGACTGTGCGATCGCGACCATGGCGCGGATCGAAGCGACACCATCGTCGACGTCAGCGCCTCGCATGGCGACGCCCTTTAGCACGCTATCCGCAAATCCCTCGACCTGGCGACGATAGAAATGTCCATCCGCCCCCAGCACACGGGTTGTGGTGGCATTACGCTCGTGGAAAACCTCCACGTCACTCGACTTGTAGTACCAGGGGTTATAGATCCTCGCCGTCACGCTGCCGTGTTCGCCGTAGACCTGAAATCCTTCGTGCCAGTCCATTCGCACCGCGATGGTCAGATCGAGGTGTCCCAATGTGCCGTTTTCGAAATCGACGTCCACGAACCAGCAATGCGCACCGAACTTCTCTCTTAGCCGCGCATCGACCGAGCGAATCGGGCCGCCGAGGTATCGCGCGAGATCAACGAGATGGCTGCCGTGCGCCAGCATGAAATACCGTTGCCTGTCGGCCTTCGGGTCGCCTTGCGGACGCAGCACGCGCGTGCCTTGACGAGGCTTCGGCTGAATTGCGTCCGTGTTGGTGTAGCGATGCGTCGAATCGCAATACCATGCCTTGAGCGCAAGCATCTCGCCCATTTCATCCTGCACGAATGCCTTTGCAGATTCGATGCCGGGATCGAAGCGCAGCATGTGACCTATTTGCAGAACCTTGCCCGAGCGCCGTACTACAAGCGCAAGCTGCTCCACCTCTTCGACCGAAACGCCGATGGGTTTCTCGCACAGAACATGCTTGCCCGCCGCGAGAGCCTTGAGCGAAGCGGGCACATGAAAGGCATCCGACGTTCCGATGACGACAGCCTCGACATCGGGGTCCGCGAGCATCT
This sequence comes from Paraburkholderia terrae, assembly GCF_002902925.1. GTDB lineage: Bacteria > Pseudomonadota > Gammaproteobacteria > Burkholderiales > Burkholderiaceae > Paraburkholderia > Paraburkholderia terrae. Next base: position 1,925,497 of record NZ_CP026112.1, read on the forward strand.
CGTCATAGTCGAGGTAGATTTTTTGCGCGTCGTAGAACTGGCCGAAATGTCTGGCCAGACCTTCGTCGACATCGCACACTGCAAAGAGGTTTGCGTTCTGCGCCTTCTGTACGGACTCGAAATGCGCAAACTGGGAGATCGGCCCACAACCGAGAATGCCGATACGCAATTGCCTTTCATCTTTCTTCACTGATTTCTCCATCTGTTTCGCAAGAAGGCCGTTGGGAGCCCACGCGCAACGTGCTAGTTGCGCTCGCCCCGATTCTTCAACTGGTCGAGCAGCACCGCGGCAAGCAGAATGGCGCCGCGCACGAGGTACTGATAGAAGGCGTCGATATTCAGCAGGTTCATGACGTTCTCGACCGTTCCCATGATGAGCACGCCAACCACGACGCCTGAGATCGATGCTCGTCCTCCGAGCAGTGAAACGCCGCCGAGTACGCATGCCGAGATCACGTTGAGTTCGAATCCTTCACCCGCATTGGGTTGCCCTGACGTGATACGCGATGCGAGGATCACGCCCGCCAGAGCCGTCACAGCGCCTTGCACGAGAAAGATGGTCACTCGCACGAGGTCCACGTTGATGCCTGCAAGCCGGGACGCTTCGGGATTTCCGCCGATCGCCAGCGTGTTGCGGCCATAGACGGTGTTGTTGAGCATCACGCCGAATACGACGAAGCACACCAGCGTGACCCAGATGGGCAGTGACACGCCGAACAGGGTCAGGCTGCCGAATGCGATGAAGCCTTCGGAGGACACACCGACCGCCTGTCCATGGGACACGATGAACGCCAGCCCACGGACGATTTCCATTGTCGCGAGTGTGGTGATCAGCGGATTGATGCGCAGGTATGCAATCACCGCGCCGTTGACGAAGCCAATCGCGCAACCTGCTGCAACAGCTGCGGTGACCGCGATCACCGCGCTGCCGGTGGCGTTCAGCACCATCGCGCACAGCACGCCTGAAAAGGCCACGGTGGAACCCACTGACAGATCGAAGTCGCGCGCCGCCAGGCAGAACATCATCGTGCAAGCCACCATGCCGATCTGTGAAATGGACAGCGCGAGTCCCAGCATGTTGTCGAGCGAAAAGAAATGGTCGACGCTGAATGACATCGCAGCGAACATCGCGATGAAGATCAGGACAAGACTGTATTCGGCAAATGATTCGCGCCATCTAAAGGGAAATGCGTCCGTCGACAGTTCACGCGCGCCTGATGCACGGGCTACTGCCAGTTGATCGTCCGTTTGCACATCTGTCTCCTTATCAATGTGGGATGTCAGGCAGCGCGAGAGAAAGCACGCTCTGTTCCGTCGCTCTCTCGCGATCGAGTTCGCCCGCAATACGCCCTTCACGCATCACGACGACGCGGTCGGCAATGCCGAGTACTTCCGGCAGTTCAGAAGACACCACCACAATCGCGCAGCCCCGTTCGGCGAGTTCGTAGATGACGTTGTAGATCTCGTGCTTGGCGCCGATATCGATGCCACGTGTCGGCTCGTCGAGAATCACCACCCGCACGTCGGGCTCGGCAAGCCAGCGCGCGAGAATCGCCTTTTGCTGATTACCGCCCGACAGAAACCGGATCTTCTGGCGGCGGCTCGGGGTCTTGATCTGTAGCTGCCGGATGAATGCGTCGGCTACCTGTGCTTCCCGTTTCCGGTTCAAAAATACCCCGCCACGCGACGAATGCCGGCGACAACTGATGTTGATGTTGTCCGACACGCTCGCCATCGCGACGATGCCATCTTCCTTGCGGTCTTCCGGGCACAGCACAATCCCGTGCCGGATAGCCGAGCGCGGACCGTCGACGCGAATAGCACGACCGTCGAGGGTGATCTCACCCAGTTCCTTCTTCCTCGCGCCATACACGAGATGCATCAGTTCGCTGCGTCCCGCACCTACCAGCCCGAAGAAGCCGACGATCTCGCCCTTGCGGACTTCGAACGTCGCAGGCGCCGCGAGCGGTTTGCCCATCACTGCCCTGGCTGACAGTCTCACCTCGCCGACAGGTCGCTTCCTGTAGCGATAAATGTCGGCGATGTCGCGCCCCACCATCTCTCTTACAAGCGTCGGACGCGGCAGATCCTTGAGCCCGGCGTGGGATGCGATCATTTTTCCGTCGCGAAACACGGTGCATGCGTCGCACAGTTCGTAGATTTCGTTCATCCGGTGGGAGATATAAATCAATGCGCGCTGTTCCTGTCGCAGTTGCCTGACGAGCCTGAAAAGCACTTCCGTTTCCGTATGCGAGAGCGAGCTTGTCGGTTCGTCGAGCGCGATGACTTGTGCATTGCGCATCAACGCCTTGCAGATTTCGACCATCTGACGCTGCGCAATGGACAGCTTGCGCAGATTGATCGCGGGATCGAGATCGACGCCCATTGCGGCGAGGCGCTCTCGTGCAACCGAAACCGCGCGTGACTTGCTGAACCAGCCGCCTGTAACTGGCAACCGCCCTAGCAAAAGGTTCTCCGCGACGCTGAGATCGGGGACATATTGAAGCTCCTGGTGTATGACGGCGACGCCTCCCTCGATCGATGCGGCCGCGTTCGGGAATCGCACTTCCTTTCCATCGATCAGCATCCTCCCGGCATCAGGCTGATATTCGCCGCCGAGTATCTTCAACAGCGTCGACTTTCCTGCGCCGTTCTCTCCCATCAGGCCGTGAACTTCGCCCGCGCGAACCTCGAACGACACACCGGAGAGAGCGCGCACGCCGGGAAAGACCTTCGACACATTTTCAAAGCGCAGGAACGACACGTTGCCTCCAGCAGGTATGAATCGATGTAAGTACCGACAAGCGGTGCAGCACACTGGCTGTCACCGCCAGATTCATTTGCTCACGACGAGGCCCATTTTTTCCCGTACCTGATTCACATCGTCGCGGGTCGCGAGCATGCCCGTCGTCAGGGTGAGCAACGGCGGCTCTTTGCCCGTCTTGATCCACTCGTAGACAAGCGTGGAGGTCTCCGCGCCGTGCCGCTTCGGGCTGATGATCACCGTGCCGAAGAATCCCGTCGGCTGCGGCTTCTTGAATTCGTTGAGCGCGGACTCCGATCCGCCCACGCCGACACCGACCATGTTCCCGGCCCTGAATCCGCGTCCCTCGGCGGCCCGCACGGCGCCGAGCACGGACTCGTCATTCAGGCCGAACGCAACCCAATGCTTGAACTGCGGATTCTTGGTGAGCGCGATATTCGCGGCATTGAAGCCATTTTCGGTATCGGGATGATTCATCGGCGCGTTGATGACGTTCGCGCGAGGCAATCCCGCGGCAACCAGTGCATCGGCTGCTGCAGCCGTGCGATCGTGCGAAGTCGGGAGCTGGTCGTAGCTCACGTCAATAGCGCCCACATCCTTCATCGCCCACCCGCGCCGCTTCACTTCCGACGCAATGCTCTCGCCCGCCTGCCTTCCAATCTCCGACGCCGAGATGCCCATGTAAGGCACCGACGCAATCGGCCTGCCCGTGCCGTCGACCAGACGGTCGTCAACCGTCATCATCTTCAGTCCATCTGCTTTCGCCTTCGCGACGATGCCTGGCCCCAGCTTCACGTCGGGCGTGCAGATGACGAACCCTTGCGCCTTCTGCGCCGCGAGATTGTCGATTGCGCTCATCACCTTTTCGCCCGATGGCGCCGCGATCTTGACCAGCGTAAAGCCCTTCTCGCGCGCAGCCATTTCGGCGAACTTCCATTCGTCCTGAAACCATGGCTCTTCGGGTTGCTTTACCAGAAAGCCGATCTTGACCGGCTCATCCGCACGGGATTGAATTGAACCAAGTAGTAATCCTAAACTTAGTGGAATCAGGCACGTCAGCTTCGCGATGTTCATGGTTGTCTCCTTCCAGCTCTGTATGATCTGCGTCTTGACCGCGTGTGTTGATCGGTCTGCGCGTCGCGGCCATCGCGCATCCTCTTTCACGCAGACGCCGCCTTGACGGCGTCTGCGCATCCTGTGTCACACAGCCGTCCAGCCTCCATCGATCTTCAGCGTTGCACCCGTAATCAGCGCAGCCGCGTTCGATGCGAGAAACACCACCGGCTCAGCCACGTTCTCCGGTTCGCCAATCTTTCGCAGCGGAATTCGCGCCAGCAAAGAATTGAGCGATGCTTCGTTCTCGAGCCAGCCTTTGGTGCTGTCAGTGCGGATGAATGTCGGCGCGACCGCATTCACGCGAATGTGATGCGGTGCCCATTCGACGGCGAGGCACTGCGTCATATGGATCATCGCGGCTTTCGTCATGCAGTAGATCGACTCGCCGTCGAGAGCAACAAGGCCCGCCTGCGAAGCGATATTGATGATCGATCCGCGCTCACGCGCCGCCATCGTGCGTGCAGCAGCCTGGGACGCAAAGAATGCGCCTTTGACGTTCAGGTCGAACATCGCGTCGTAGTCGTCGGCCTTGACTTGTATGGCGGGCGCCGGCCGGCTGTGACCCGCGTTATTGACCAGAACGGACAATGGACCGAGTTCGGTCTCCACCTGCGCGACCGCCTGTTCAATCGATTCAAGCGACAGCATGTCCATGTGTACCGCGATCGCATTGATGCCACCGTCGCGCAACGCGTTCGCGAGTTCCGCGCCGGCCCGCACGTCGCGACAGCCGAGCGCGACAGCGGCGCCCGCTTCGCCGAGTGCCCTGGCGCACGCATAGCCGATTCCTCGTGTCGCTCCCGTGACGAGCGCTATTTCCCCATTCAATGCAAAGGGGTTGGCTGGACTATCAGACATAGTTCTCTCTACCTTGATCAAGCAGCGGGATTCATTTCCGCGTCGACTACACATTCAGCACGTTTTCCAGCCAGCCGCGCAGCGCCGGGGTGCATACGATCACCTGATTGCCCTGCGTGAGACATGCCTGCGTCAGGAAATCGTTGACCCATCCGCCCGCTTCTTCGACGAGCAGTACAGCGGCCGCCGCGTCCCATGAGTTGATGTGCAATTCACAATAGGCATCCTGCCGCCCCATCGCCACATAAGCGATTCCGAGCGCGCCTGATCCGCGTCGCTTCACTCCTGCACCAAGCGCATGCAACTTCTCGAGCACCTTTGCGGATCGTTCGAACGGGACGCGCGACGACCAGCCGAGTTCGACAACCGACTGCCGGATATCCGTAATCGCGCTGACCTTGATGGGTTGTCCATTCACCGTGGCGCCATGCCCTCTGTGCGCCGCGAACAGTTCGTCGGACATGGGGTCGTACAGGACACCGATTTCCGTCTTGCCGCGAAGGACAAACGCAATCGACACGCAGAAATACGGCACGCCGCGCGCGAAATCGGCCGTCCCGTCGATCGGATCGACGATCCAGACGCTATCGCCTACTTCGCCGCCGCTCTCTTCGCCGAAGAAGGCGTCATCCGGAAACAATGCCGCGAGTCGCGCGGCGATCAGTCTCTCGACTTCTCCGTCCGTTTCGGTCAGATAGTCCTGAGGGCCTTTGAACTTGAAGTTCAATGCATCGTCGCGAGCGAGGAAACGCGTGCGTATCAATTGCCCCGCCTCTCTGGCGATCGCACACGCAACCGAAAATCGCAGATTCATCAACACATCAGTCATGAAGTCCTCCATTGAACAGGCATGCTGTTTCGCACTCACGCTCATACAGGCAAGGTGCCTTTACGCAGCAGCATATTCCCGTACACGCGCGTTTCGCCAGTCACGACGATGGCCACAGCCTTCGATGCGCGCGCCTTGAACTCGGCCGGCGGCAACGAATCGACTTCGAGATGCGGCGCGTGTGCCTTCGCAACTGAAATGAAGTCGCTCATTACCGGCAGGATTTCCGCCGGCTTGTCGCGCACCTCCATGCGCGTGACCGTCTGTGCGCCCTTGTCCAGCGGTAACACGGAGAGAATCGCGTCCATCACGCGCGGACCGTCGGCTGCGTCCTGCCGGATGAGTTGCGGACCGGCGCTCAACGCCGGGTAGTTGCGATCGACGATGGCAATGTCCTCGCCATGGCCCATTGCGCGCAGCACCGAAAGCAGTTCCGGGCCGAGAAGCGGGTCGATATTCCTGAGCATAGTTTCACCAGTCAAAGGTTGGGTTGGACGGAAAGCGTCGTTTGCAGTCGAAGGCGTGATTGCGGGCCACTCGATATCGCGACGACCATGCGCGACGCCGAGCGCATTGGCCCCGATCCGCGCCGCGGGGACGGCAACCCTCGCTATGCGTGCTTCCGATGGCCAGCGAACGTCAGCCTCGTTTCGTTTGCGTTGGACAAAATGCGCGATGGCAATGCTGTGCCCCATCTCAATCCTCCCCTCCGACAGAAGCGTCGATGCATTCCGTTTGTTTGTAGTTTAAACAAACTAAAAGAGAGATACAGCGGGGTTTACACGCTGAATTTTGACTATAGGATGCATTTGAACATCATCTGGAATGCATCTAGAATGCAGAATAATCACAGGAACCCGCCGATGAAGCCACCCAGATCGCTTCGCTCTGCCATTGACGAAATCGAAGCCAGTACGAAGGCAGCCAGGCTGCGCAGCGTCCTGCCCGAAATCGAGCAGCGCCTCACTGCTGGCGCGCGCATTGCCGACATCGTGCAGGCGTTGAACGAGAATGGGCTAGCCATCACGACGGCGACGTTGAAAAGCTACCTGTACAGGTTTCGAAAAGCCGCCCGGGAACAGGCACTCGATAACCGGCCAACGCATCCAGCGCCCCCTCCTGATGCGTCTACGGATAGGCCGTTGCCTCCGCACGAGCACGCAATACCTTCCGGGAGCACGGCGCAGGAAACCACCACGACGACCCCCATGCTGCTGCGTCACATCAACACGGCAAGATGTCTGCGGCAGCTCAGGCGTGGCGCAACGCTAAGTCGGGCGGACCTGTCGCGCGAACTGGGCTTGACGCGCGCCACGATTGGCCATGCCGTCAAGGAACTGATCGACTCCGGACTCGTCGTCGAGACGTCCGACCGTTCCGAGGGTGGCCGGCCGGGCCGGCCAGGTTCAGGGGTGCGCCTGAATCCTCAAGGGGCATACGCGATTGGAATCGATATCTCCAGCCTTACCTTGACAGTTGTACTTGTCGATCTGGGGATGCGAATCGTGCATCGGATCAGCGAATCCGTCGAAACCCACGCCGATGACGTTGATCGCGTGGTCGAGCAGATCGCGAGCCTGCCGGGACGCCTTTTGAAAGAGACAGTCATTGACTCGACCCAGATTCACGGCGTCTGCGTCTCGGTGCCCGGGCTCGTTGACCACAGTGGCCGCGTTGTCGTCGCTCCCTTTCTGCGTTGGCGCGACGTTCCGTTGAAACACATGTTGGCAGCCCACAAAGACATGCCGTGGCCCGTCACGATCTGCAACGACGCAGTCGCCTTTGCAAATGCCGAACGGACCATCGCACGCGAGCAGGATGCGCAAGACATGCTGCTAATCCTGCTCACCGAGGGTCTGGGCGGCGCAATCGTCCAGCGAGGTCAGATACTCGAAGGCGCGCACGGATATGCTGGCGAACTGGGACACATGGTGATGGGTGCGACGCCGGCCGCCATCGGAACACAGACATTCGAGCTACTCGCGGGCTATGAACGCTTTCGCCCCTTTCTCCCCAAGGACCGCACGCTCGCCGACGGTTTGCAATGGCTCGCGAGCATCGGCGCGAAAGCTCATGCACCCGATCTCGAGAAGACGTTCGACGAGTGGGCGAACGTGCTCACGACGGGTATTCTCAATCTTGTCTATCTACTGGACCCTGAAAAAATTGTTCTAGGTGGTCCATTGAGCGCCCTGTTTCCCCGTGTGGAACCGAAAGTTAAAAAATTGCTGGCTGCCAATCTTCTGCACGGTTTCAACGCGCCGCCCATTTATATAACGCGACTCGGTGCGGACGGCGCAGCGATCGGGGCGGCATCGATCGTGCGGAATCAACTTTTTTCCTTGCCTCGCCTCCACCACGACTGAGCGGAACGGACTTTTTCCGGAGCCCGACTTCGTACTGCCCGACGTGCGCAGCCCCGAGCTTTTCGCCCGCGGTCATATTCCCGGCGTACTCAATCTGCCGCATCGGAAAATCACCTGGTCTAAATTGCGCGAATATCCAGCCGATACCCTATTCGTGACATGTTGCGACGGGCTCGCATTGCAATGGCTCGACGAAGGCTTCACGCTGGAAACGCAGGCAGCAAGCGCCTGGTCAGAAATGGAACAGGAACCCTGATCTTTATCGGAATATTTTACCCGTCATTTTGCGCGGGCAATTTCATGCCTTTAAAAAGCTTCAAAAGCCGCTAAAGGGCTTTCAAAATGCTTCGCTAAATCTTCGAATAAAACTTTTAAAAAAGAGCTCAATGTTTTAGGCATGCTGCCGTTAACCAGTCGAGGGAACTTCCTCTTGCGACGGAACTGACATGCAGAGCACTTACCATCTGGGTCTGGTTGTCGTGTCGCTCGCCGTCGCAACACTGGCTTCATACACGGCGCTCGACCTGGCCGGACGTATTTCGACTATGGCATCCGCCCGCCTGCGCCATCTTTGGCTCGCGGGCGGCGCGGCAGCAATGGGCACGGGCATCTGGTCGATGCACTTTATCGGGATGCTGGCCTTCTCGCTGCCCATCCCGCTCGGCTACGACTTCGCGATCACCAGCTACTCGCTGATCATCGCGATGATCGTGTCGTACTTCGCGCTCGTCCAGGTAGCGCGCCCGACGCTCTCCGCCAGACGCCTCGTCACGGGCGGCCTGCTGATGGGCTTCGGCATCGCGGGCATGCACTACACCGGCATGGCTGCAATGCAGATGCAGCCCGGCATCCACTATCGTCCGGGTCTGTTCGCCGCGTCCGTCGCGATTGCGATCGCGGCGTCGATGGCTGCGCTGTGGATCGCGCACACGCTGCGCGATTCGAGACAGTATCGCGTGCTGATCAAGCGCATCGGCGCAGCCTGCGTGATGGGCGTCGCGATCACGGGCATGCACTACACGGGCATGGCCGCCGCCGACTTCCTGCCTGGCTCGATATGCGGCGCCGCGCGCGGCGTCAACGCGCAGTGGCTCGCGACGACGATCATCCTGTTCACGTTCGTGATTCTGATCGTCACGCTGATCCTGTCGCGCTTCGATGCACACACAACTTTCCTCGCCGGTTCGGTTTCGTCGCTGAACAACCAGATCGTGCGACTTGCCACCTACGACACGCTGACCGATCTGCCGAACCGCCGCACGCTGAACGAGCGCATCGAGCGCGCGATCCAGGCGTCGAAGCTGAGCAGCCGCGGCTTCGCGATCCTCTTCATGGACCTCGACGGCTTCAAGACGATCAACGATTCGCTCGGCCACGCGTTCGGCGACGAAGTGTTGAAATCGTTCGCACACCATCTGCGGCAATGCGTGCGCAACGTCGATACCGTCGCGCGGCTCGGTGGCGACGAGTTCGTCGTGCTGGCCGAAAACCTCGGCGCGCCTCGCGACGCGGAACGGATGGCCGAGGCCGTGCTCGAACGGATGCGCGAAGGGATCAGCACGCAAAGCCAGATGCTGCAGATCATGCCCAGCATCGGCATTTCACTGTATCCGCAGGACGGCCATTCCGTCGACGAGCTGCTGAAGCACGCCGACGCCGCAATGTACGAAGCAAAGCGTGGCGGCCGCAGCACGTATCGCTTCTTCGAAGCGCACATGAACGAAGCGGCGATGCGCACGCTGAAGATCCAGAGCGCGCTGCACGAGGCGCTCGGCAAGGGTTACTTCTCGCTGCACTTTCAGCCGAAGTTCCGCGGCGACAGCGGCGACGTGGCGGGCGCGGAAGCCTTGATCCGCCTGAATCACCCGGAAATCGGCGTGCTCGCGCCGATGGATTTCATCCCGATCGCCGAGCGCTCCGGGCAGATCGTGGAGATCGGCTATTGGGTCGTGCGCGAGACGTGCCGCCAGATTCGCCGCTGGGAAAGCGCCGGCCTGCCGTCGATGAAAATCGCGATCAACCTGTCTCCGCGCCAGATGGGGCAGCCGGATCTGGTCACGAAGATGCTGGAGATCGTCCACTCGGAAGGCGTGGTTTGCAGCCAGATCATGTTCGAGATCACCGAAACGGTCGCGATGCAGGACGCCGCCAAGACGACTGAAATGATCCGCGAGTTCCAGAACAGCGGCTTCGAAATTTCAATCGACGACTTCGGCACCGGCTATTCGAGCCTCGCCTATCTGCAACGCTTTCGCGTGAAGCAGCTGAAAATCGACCGCTTCTTCACGAGCGGACTCGATGCCGACGGCCACGAAGGCAGCGCGATCGTGCAGGCGATCATCGCGCTCGCGCATTCGCTGGAAATGGACGTGGTGGCGGAAGGCGTCGAAACGACATCGCAGCTCGACAAGCTCAAGAACCTGCAATGCGATGAAATGCAGGGCTTCCTGCTCGGCAAGCCGCTCACGGCCGACGCATTCAGCGAGTTGCTCCAGGAGCGCATGCCGACGACGTGAGGTGAGCCGCCGTCCAGGCCCTCACTGATCTACCGTCGACACATCGGCCTTTTGCAGCGGGAACGTCGCGGGCTCGATATGCGGGCTCGCGGGCGCAGGCGTCACATCGCGCCGCGTCAGCTTGCCATCCACCGACGCGCCCACATCCATCCGCAACTGCTGGTAGTAGATGTTGCCCGTGATGTGCGCGTTCTCCTGCAACTCGACGAAGTGATCGGCGATCACGTCGCCCGTGATCCTGCCGTTGATGATCACGTCGTAGCCGTACACGTTGCCGGTGATCGAGCCGCGATTGCTCAGCACCAGCAGCGTCTCGCACCCCGTCTTACCCGCGACGTTGCCTTTTATGTGGCCATCCATGCGCAGGCCGTCGCTGAATTCGATGTCGCCTGTGATGGTCACGTCGTGTGCAATGAGGGTCGCCAGTTTGTTCTGGGAGACGCCGGGTGACTTCTTCTTGCTGAACATAATCGATACCGGGATGAAGTTGAAAACGCGCCGCGCCTCAGCGGCGTGAACGGCTTTGGCCCTGCAGAAACAGCACTTGCGCCTGGAGCCGGCGCACTTCGACGGTGAGCGCTTCGGCGGATTTCTGCACGCTCGCGCGCGACGCCGCTTCCTGCTTCAGCGCGAGCTGCGCGCGTGCGAGCGCGTCTTGCAACTCGTCGTGCGCTGCGGGCGCAACGCACGACGGGCCCGCTGAAACATCGGGCTGCGCGTAGCCATGCATCGCCGCCGCGCCCGCCGCCATGCACGCGATGCAAACGAGCGCCCACACGCCGATGCGCACCGCGAGCGAACGCACGGGCTGCAATGCATACGTGCGCTGCGTGACGACGTGGCCGCGGACACGCCCGCGCCGCCTGCCCGGGCGAAGTAAATCAGCCATGAGACGGCCCCATGAAAAGTGCGAGATAGTCGGTTGGATCGACGGGCGCGCCGTTGACGAGCACTTCGAAGTGCAGATGCGGCCCCGTCGAGCGGCCCGTAGAGCCGACATCGGCAATATGCTGGCGCGGCAGCACGAGATCGCCCTCCTGCACGACGATCTTCGACGCATGCCCATAGCGCGTGATCAGGCCGTTGCCGTGGTCGATCTCGACGGCATTGCCGTAGCCGCCCTGCGGTCCCGCGTGAATCACGCGGCCGCCCGCTGCGGCGAGAATCGACGTGCCTGGCAGCGCGACGAGATCCACGCCCGGATGAAAGCTCAGGTGATGCGTGAACGGATCGACGCGATTGCCGAACGGCGAGCCGAAACGCGCGCCATCGACGGGCATGCGGCCCGGGAACGACTCCCAGTTCGCGACGTGCAGCGTCGCTTCCTGTTCGAGCGCCGACAGCGTCGTGACGAGGCAGGCGATCTGTTCGTGAATCGCGAGCGCGTCGCGCGCCGGGTGGCCGGTCAGTTCGTCGCAACGGCGCGGCGGCAGCGACGGGCCGCCTTCGCCGTTTTCCGCTGCGGTTTCGCTGGCTTTGTCGATTGGCTGTTCGGCGGGCTTCGGCGTCGACGGACCATCATGGTCGTCCGCGTCGTGCTTCGGAGCGACTCTGGCGCCGCCCTTCGCCGACGGCCTCGCCTTGTCCCTCTTCTGCTGCGCGCCGTCAGTCACGTCGTCGCCCGCGTCGTCGCCGAGTACGTCGCTCGCCGACAGCACGGGCGCCGCGAACACCGGGCGCGGCAAGGTCTTGATCGTCTTCAGACGCGTTTCGAAATCGTGCAGCGTCGCGACCTGCGAGGCGAGCTGCGTGAGGCGCGGCTCCATCTGCTCGATTGCCGCATTCAGCTTGCCGAGTTCAGTGATGGTGTAGTCGCGCGCGACGCGGTTGTCGCTGGCTTGCGCGGCCGCGTCGCGCTTCGGATGATCGCGGCCGATCACGATGCCCGCCGTCAACGCCAGCGCCGAACTGCCGCAGGCGACGAGCGCGGCGATGGTCAGCGCGGTGTGCCGCGTGACGAAGCGCACCGAGCCGTTCGTCAGACTCTTGCTGGTGCCCCAGATCAGCGACATCAGCAGCCGCCCTGCGTCCCAACCGTGACGATGCACCGGGACATGCATGCGAGAGACGAAGACGCGGCAAGTGTCGTTGTAAGCGCGGCGGACGGCGCGGTGTTGCGGTGAACCAGCATACGCAGGATGACGAATCGATCTCGTTGATGGGGAAAAACGGTGGCGCGAATTATCACGCCATCCGCCGGGTCCGCATCTCAAATTGGACGACATCGGATTCGTCGCATGTCCGCATGAGGTTCAGTGCGCTTTCGCCGTCGCACCAGACCGCGAGAGACTGCGCGCGGTCGACGCAGACGGAGATCGCAAACCGTCGAGCGAACGTCAGACGGCAAGCAGTTGCTGCAAACGCTCGCGCAATATTTCGCTTGCATGCGTCATCGGTGCGCGCAAGTCGCCTTCCATCAGACCCTGCACGGCGAGCGCCGCCTTCACAGGCGCGGGGTTCGACTCGGCCGTCAGCGCGCCGATCAACGGCACGAGCGAATGGAAAAGCGCGCGCCCTTCATCGAGACGCCCCGCCTTCAACGCGCGATCGAGCGCGACGAAACGCTCCGGCCACACATGCGCCGACGCCGCGATCGCGCCGCTGCCGCCCATGCAGAGCGTGTCGAAGATGCGGATGTCGTCGCCGGCGAGCACTTGCAGCCGGCCGTCGAGGATCAGTGCGTGCGTGGTATCGAGCGAGCCCGCGCAGTCCTTGATCGCCTGAATGCGCGGGTGCGCGGCGAGCGAGAGCAATGTCTCAAGCTCGATGCGCACGCCGGTGCGCGCGGGAATGTCGTACATCACGACGGGATGCTCGCTTGCGTCGGCGAGCATCGTGAAGTGCGCGGCGATGCCCGCTTGCGACGGACGCACATAGTACGGCGCCGAGATCAGCACGCCCGCGAGCGCCAACGCATTCAGGCGCAACACGCGCTCACGCACGCTGCGCGCGTTGTTGCCCGACACGCCGACGATCACCGGCAGCGCGCCGCCCGCCGCGTCGAGCGTGGTCGCGAGCACGGCTTCCTGCTCGCCGGGCTCGAGCGAAGACGGCTCGCCCGTCGTGCCGAGCGCGACCACGCCCGCGACGCCTGCGTCGGCGTAGAGCCTGATCAGGCAGCGCAACGCATCGTGATCGACGGCACCGTTTGCGGAAAACGGCGTGACAAGGGGAATCCAGATACCCGAAAAATTGAACATGACTTTCCTCAAACGCGACCGTACGGGAACCGTTCAGCGGCGAGGAAGCAGGATCGTAAGCGGGAGTTTCGAGGACCGTTGATCGAGGCTGTTCCGTCGCACATCTGACGGAACAGCAGCTCCGGTCAGATGAGCAACTGTTTTTTGGCTTTGGAAGCGGCGCGTGCGGGCGCGGCACGCAGAGGCGTACCCGTTTCCACACGATCACGAAGCAATGAGCCGTTTTCCATGTCCGGCAGTGTAACCGCAAAACTGCGCTTGCCGCCGCGAGCGTTTCGCCAGCACAGGCGAAATCAGCCGCCCGGACGAATGGATGCACGAAATTCCTTGACTTCCTAGCCCAGCGAATTAATATACGCACCGCGTATATCCACCCGATCTCCTGACGAAAAGAGAGGCAGCCCATGACCGTCCCGCAACAAGCATTTCTCCGTGACGCGATGCGGCGTCTGAATCTCACCCGTGACGGCTTCGCGACACGTATCGGCGTGTCGAAGCGTGCGCTCGACACATGGCTGCTGCCCGACGATTCGCAGGAATCGCGCGCGATGCCGGAAATCGTCGAGCGCTTCGTATCGGAAATCGTCGTCAACGGCGCACCCGCCGAAAAGCATACGCAGAGCGTAGATTCGCAGTCGCTGGCCAGCCAGATGCTGTTCGAAGGCAAGCCACAGCTGCTGTCCGTCGATCAGTTCTCGCGCGACGCCGTCGAAGCGCTGTTCCGCGTCGCCGACATCATGCAGCCCATCGCGCGCCGCCGGAAAATCTCGCGCGTGCTCGAAGGCGCGGTGCTCGGCAACCTGTTCTTCGAGGCCAGCACGCGTACCCGCGTCAGCTTCGGCGCGGCGTTTTGCCGCCTGGGCGGCTCGGTCTGCGACACGACGGGCTTCACGTTTTCGTCGATGGCCAAGGGCGAATCGATCTACGACACGAGCCGCGTGATGTCCGGCTACGTCGATGCCCTCGTGATCCGCCATCCGGATCAGGGCTCCGTGGCCGAATTCGCGCGCGCCACCAACATTCCCGTGATCAACGGCGGTGACGGCCCCGGCGAGCACCCGAGCCAGGCGCTGCTCGACCTGTACACGATCCAGCGCGAGTTCTCGCGTCTGGGCAAGATCGTCGACGGCGCGCATATCGCGATGGTTGGCGACCTGAAGTACGGGCGCACCGTGCATTCGCTCGTCAAGCTGCTTGCGCTGTATCGCGGCATCAAGTTCACGCTGATTTCGCCGCCCACGCTGGAAATGCCCGCGTATATCGTCGATCAGATTTCGCGCAACGGTCATGTGGTCGAGCAGACGCACGATCTCACCAACGGCCTGCGCGGCGCGGACGTCGTCTATGCGACGCGCATCCAGAAGGAGCGCTTCGCCGATGAGTCGTTCGAAGGCTATACGCCCGACTTCCAGATCAATCAGGCGCTCGTCGATACCGTGTGCGGTCAGGACACGCTGATCATGCACCCGTTGCCGCGCGACAGCCGCCCCGGCGCGAACGATTTGAGCACGGATCTGAACCACGATTCGCGCCTCGCGATCTTCCGCCAGACGGACAACGGCATTCCCGTGCGGATGGCGATCTTTGCGGTGCTACTCGGCGTCGAGAAACTGGTTCAACATTCGATGCGCGATGCCGCGTGGCGTCCGCCCGCTTATCTCGGCCCGGACGATGCGGTGTTTCATGGCATCGATTGATCGGCTCACAGGCTGAGTCACTGCTGTTTCATGTAAAACGCGCGTTGAGGTTCGACGCGCGTTTTGTTTTTGCAGCGCGCCTGAAGTCGCTCGGCGCATGGCACTGCCGCCATCCTCCCGCCATCTTCGCGCCATCTATCCGTCACGGCTGCGCCACGCCGGATGTGCCACGATCAACACTTGTTTTCAACGCTGCACGAACACGCCGCAATCTTTGCATTGCACCGCGCCGAGTGCAGCGTGAAGTCGTTTGAGAAGGCAGTTCGCCGCGTGTGCGGTCGTCTGTGATGTTCTGCACCGGCGGCATCGAAATTGCTCATTGACAAGGCTTGTCATGCACCGGGCGCCCGCTTCGGGTTCGATGCGGCGCAAGCTTGCATCGAACTTTCACGGAGCAAGCAGAACATCATGTCCCACCACAACGACTGTCAGGGTTCGTGCCCACAACACGATGCGCACACGACCCGCCAGGACGAGCATGACGTCTCGCCATCCAGCACTTCACGCCGCCGCTTCCTTCAATCTGCCGCCGCAGCGGCCGCAGTTACCACTGCTCCCTACACGCACGCGCAGACACAAACGCCGCCCGCGGCACAGCCCGTTGCACGCACAACGGTGCCGCCGCGCGCAGTGAAGCTCAACATCAACGGACGCGACTACACGTTGCAACTCGAGCCGCGCGTGACGCTGCTCGACGCGCTACGCGAATACGCCGGCCTCACGGGCACGAAGAAAGGCTGCGACCGCGGGCAATGCGGTGCCTGCACGGTGCTCGCCAACGGACGTCGCATCAACTCATGTCTCACGCTGGCCGTGATGCACGAAGGCGAAACGATCACAACGGTCGAAGGACTGGCGAGCAACGGCACGCTGAACCCGGTGCAACGCGCGTTCATCGAACAGGACGCGTTTCAGTGCGGCTACTGTACGCCGGGGCAAATCTGTTCGGCGACGGCTTTGCTCACGGAATTCGACGCCGGCACGGCCAGCACGGTCACAGCGGACGTCCGACGCCGTCCGCCGCAACTGACGGATGAAGAAATCCGCGAACGCATGAGCGGCAACATCTGCCGCTGCGGCGCGTACGTGAATATCGTCGCGGCCGTGCAGTCCGCGCATCGCGGCACGGTCGGCAGCGGCACCGACTACACCTACTCGACGTTCGTCATCAAGACGAGCGACGTCGCGTAACGAGGAGACCATCATGGATGCCATCTCCTACGAACGCGCCGCCGATATCACCAGTGCCGTGCGCGCCGCGCAGCAGCCGGGCACGATGTTCATCGGCGGCGGCACCAATCTGCTCGACCTGATGAAAGGCGGCGTGACACGGCCCGTCAGACTCGTCGACATCACGCGCATACAAGGGCTCGATAGCGTATCGACGCTGCCCGATGGCGGCCTGCGCATCGGCGCGCTCGTACGCAATAGCGACGCCGCGAATCATGCGCTGGTGCGCGAGCGCTATCCGCTGCTGTCGCAGACGCTGCTCGCGGGCGCATCGGCGCAACTGCGCAATATGGCGACCGTCGGCGGCAACCTGATGCAGCGCACGCGTTGCCCGTACTTCTACGACACCGCGTTCACCGCCTGCAACAAGCGCGAGCCTGGCAGCGGCTGCGCCGCGATCAACGGCCACAACCGCACGCATGCGATTCTCGGCGCGAGCACCCAATGTATCGCCGTGAATCCTTCCGATATGAGCGTCGCGCTCGCCGCACTCGATGCGAACGTGCGCGTGAGCGGCCCGCAAGGCGAGCGCGTGATTGCGTTCGGCGAGTTTCATCGTCTGCCGGGCGAACGCGCCGATCTCGACACCACGCTGCGTCTAGGAGAACTCATCACGTCCGTCGATCTGCCACCGCCCATCTTTAGCGAGCACGCGTATTACCTGAAGGTGCGCGACCGCGCGAGCTATGCGTTCGCGCTGGTGTCCGTCGCGGCCGCGCTGCGGATGGACGGCAACACCGTGCGCAGCGCACGTATCGCGTTGGGCGGCGTCGCGCACAAGCCGTGGCGCGCGACGGCGGCCGAGCAGATGATCGCGGGCAAGCCGCTCGATAACGCCACATTGAAAAACGCCGCCGCCGCGGCACTGAACGACGCGAAGCCGCTGCACGACAACGCGTTCAAGGTGCGGCTCGCGCAGAACGCGATCGTGCGCGCGGTGAACCAGGCAGCGGGAGGTGTCGCATGAATACGATGATCGGACATCCGCTCGATCGCACGGATGGCTTGCTGAAGGTGACGGGCGAAGCGCGCTACGCGGCCGAGTTTCCCGAAGCGCGTCTGGCGCATGGCGTGCTCGTGACGAGCACGATTGCAAAAGGCGCGATCGCGTCGATCGACTCGAGCCGCTCGTCGGCGTTGCCCGGCGTGCTGCTCGTGATGACGTACCAGAACGCGCCGCGCCTGCCCAACGGCGGACGGCCCGCGCTCGCGCCGCCAGCGGGCCGGCATCTGTCGCTGTTGCAGGACAACCAGATCCATTACAGCAACGAGCCGATCGCAGTGGTGGTCGCGGATACGCTCGAACATGCAACCGATGCCGCGCGCCAGTTGCGCGTTACCTATGCAGCGCAACCGGCGGCGCTCGATTTCACGCAGGCCAAGTCCAGCGCGCATGCGCCCGACAAGCCGCAAGGCCGGCAGACCGACACCTCGCGCGGCGATTACGACGCGGGGCTGGCGGCGGGCGTGGTGCGCGTCGACGCCGTCTACACGACGCCGATGGAGCATCACAACCCGATGGAGCCGCACGCGACGATGGCCGTGTGGGACGGCCCGCACCTGACGCTCTACGATTCGACGCAAGGCGTGACGGGCACGCGCACCTCCGTCGCGAAGACGCTTGGCATGTCGCCCGACGACGTGCGCGTGATCTCGCCTTTCGTCGGCGGCGGCTTTGGCTGCAAGGGCTCGGCGTGGTCGCATGTGGTGCTGTGCGCGATGGCCGCGAAGCAGACGGGGCGGCCCGTGCGTCTCGCGCTGGAGCGTCCGCAGATGTTCGGCTCTGTCGGCGGGCGGCCCTTCACCGAGCAGCGCATGGTGATCGCCGCGAAGCGCGACGGCACGTTGACCGCGATGCGGCATGACAGCTTCTCGAACACATCGATGATCGAGGACTGGACGGAGACCTGCTGCATGGTCTCGCGGATGATGTACGCAGTGCCGAACCAGGTGACGACGCATCGACTCGTGCAACTGAACGTCGGCACGCCGACCTTCATGCGCGCGCCGGGCGAAACGACGGGTTCTTGGGCGCTCGAAACAGCGATGGACGAACTGTCGTATCAGTTGAAGATGGACCCCATTGCACTGCGCCTGAAGAACTACGCGGAGAACGACCCGCAGGAAAACAAGCCGTGGTCGAGCAAGGCCTTGCGCCAGTGCTATAGCGTCGGCGCGGAACGCTTTGGGTGGTCGCGCCGCAAGCCGGAGCCGCGTTCGATGCGAGACGGCAATACGCTGATCGGACTCGGGATGGGAACGGCGACGTATCCCGCCAATCGCAGCGAAGCGGCGGCGCTTGCGCGCATTCTGCCGGACGGCACGGCGATGGTAGTTTCCGGCACGCAGGATCTCGGCACGGGCACGTACACAGTGATGACACAAGTCGCGTCGGATGCGCTCGGCATTGCGCCGGAGAATATCCGCTTTGGGCTCGGTGATTCGTCACTGCCGAAGGCGCCTGTGTCGGGCGGCTCGCAGTCGGTCGCGAGCGTGTCGCCGGCTGTGCGCGACGCGTGCGATCAGGCGCGTGGCAAGCTGGTGGCGATGGCGCTGGCCGATCGTGGTTCGCCCGTGTTCGGTGTGTCGCCGGATGATGTTGTCGTGCAAAACGGTTGGGTCACGAGCCGTGCCGATCCTTCAAGGCGCGATCCGATCGCGGCGGTGCTTGCGCGCGCGGGCGGGCAGCCGATCGAAGCGACGACCAGCACGAAACCCGGCGACGAGAAGCAGCGTTACTCGTTTCATTCCTGGGGCGCGGTGTTCGCCGAAGTCCATGTCGATGCCGATCTTGGGTCGATTCGTGTGGCCAGGCTCACCGGCGTTTATAACGTTGGGCGGATGCTCAATGTGAAGACTGCGCGCAGTCAATTGATGGGGGGGCTTGTTTGGGGGATCGGTGCTGCGCTCGAAGAGGCGACGACGCTCGATAAGCAGTATGGGCGGTTTATTAACGCCAATCTCGCTGAGTATCACGTGCCCGTGAATGCGGATGTTGGGGCGCTCGATGTTGTGGTGCTCGATGAGCCTGATCCTTTTATTAATTCGCTTGGGTCTCGGGGGATTGGGGAAATTGGTATCACTGGCGTGGTGGCGGCTATTGGGAATGCTGTTTATCACGCCACCGGCGTGAGGGTTAGGGATTTGCCTGTTACTTTGGATAAGGTTGTTATGGTTTGAGTTTTTTTCCGCTGCGCGGGGCGAGGGGCTCGGCGGTTTGACTTCGTGGCGGGGGCGGTTTGGTTTGCTCGTGTTTGAGCTAGCATCCGCGATTTGTTATCTAGCTTCACGCGTCGCCCCTGTGCGGGGCGGCACCTACTTTTCTTTGCCGCCGCAAAGAAAAGTAGGCAAAAGAAAGCGGCTCACACCGCCAGTTCTTGTGTTTGCCTGAGGGCCCCCACAGGGTCTTACGCTTCACACGACAGCCTTTCTGTTCGCGTTCGTCGCCAACGCTTCGAATGAGCGCCTCACCCGCTTCAAATACCCGTACACGTGCTAGCGGCGGCGAATGGTAAGTGCCGCCCAGGTGGCAAACTGTGTGTAGGTTGTCGCGTCGTATAGCTTGGCGCTCTTACAGGGTGGAACGCATGCGCTATCGGTCCGAAGTGAGGCGTGTGAGGGTGCTACGGCCTACACACAGTTTGCCACCTGGGCGGCCGTGGACTGTCTGGCATTGCATGATGAAGCGCGGGTGCATGAAGCGGGTGAGGCGCACCGCAAGGGCGCTGGCAACGAACATGGGTCACGTGATTGCCGTGTGAAGCGTAAGACCCTTTGGGGGCCCTCAGGCAAGTACAAGAGTTGGCGGTGTGAGCCGCTTTCTTTTGCCTACTTTTCTTTGCGGCGGCAAAGAAAAGTAGGTGCCGCCCCGCACAGGGGCGACGCTTGAAGCTAGATAACAAATCGCGGATGCCAGCGAAAACCCATAAAAACCAAACCGCCCGCGCCACGAAGGCAAATCGCGGATGCCAGCGCAAAAGCAAAAAAAACAAACCGCGCGCGCCGCGAAGGCGCAACGCGGATGCCAGCGAAATGGCAAGCACTCAGCGGCAAACACTAGCGCCGCCAAGGCGCCCTAATTCCGCCAATTAGCCTCATAAAACCTGACATACCCACTGCGCAGCACAACACATTGAGCCCGCGTCTCAGACAACAACCGCCGCGTAGCGGCCTCAATCCTCTCGCGATGCGTCGAAAACGCACCCATCATATCTTCGAGCCGCGGCGACGCGGCCCCAAAGTGATCTTCGAGAGCCTCGGCGGTGATCGTGCATTCCACCCTTTGCCCATCGACCATAGCCGGAAACGCCAGAGTCAGCTCGCGCCCCGAGTACTCAGGGACTTCTTTCGGGAAAATGATCTGCATGGGAACACCTTGGTCGAACGACACACCGCCGAGGACCGCGCGTGCCCCTGTTCAAGCCTCCGTTATGGATCGCAGCGCGGGCTGTCAACCGCGAACACACGCCTTTACCGCGCGCGCCGGCAGTTGATCTCAACACTGTAGACGACTTCCGGCGCGCCGCAAGTTTTGTTTCGCCACATGCCAGCATGGTGCCGCCATGCACTGCCAAACGGCACCAAACCCAAACAAAAAGGCGTCATCAACCCCGAACAATCGCCCGCGCAACAACCCTCAAAAATGCGGCAGCGCAGCGAAACACCACGTCCAAAACCTAAAACTGAGTCGGCAGATGCGGATGATGTTCGTGCGGTCCGACATCGTCGGCGGGATGCTGGGGCGGCGTCTTGCCGGGAAGATCCCGGGGCCACAGCGTCAGCATCGTCACGCATCCCACGATGCCGATCACAATCGCGATCACGCCCGTCCAGATCTCGTCATTCAGGTAGTACAGCGAACCGTGGATCGACAGTCCAATGCCGCCCAGTGCGATGAAGATCGCAAGCGTGGCGAGGACGACTCTCAACTCCATGCGCACCATGACGTTCTCCTCGAAATGGCGCTGTCCGGGACCAACAAACGTGGTCCCAGTGTCGGCACGCGGCGCGAACGCATGCCTGTCTACGATCATTGCACTTCTGTACCAGAAGGCAAGCGGAACACGCGCCGCGCGTCCTCCTGTAAGATGGACCGGCATGAGTCGGCACAGACCGACGGCCTCCCCGGCTGGCGCAGCCTGACTGCGCAGCTTTCATCAGGCATGCGGTGCTGCAGTGCAAAAGCGACCACTCGCTCGATTCGTCTGCACGAAGCAGCACGCAGAATGCACAACATCGGAGACATGCAGTGACCCAACGTTCCGTCACGCCGTCCGTCACGGGCCGCGCCGATGTGCTCGCGCAGGCGCATGCGCGCTCGCGCGATTTCGGCCTGCGCGCGTCCGAGGCGCCCGACTTTCATCCGCTGCGTCCACTCGCCTTGCGCGATCTCGTCGACTGCAACCGCTCGCTGTATGCGCACGCCTTGCCCGTGATGGAAACGCTGCATGCGCAAATCGTCGATACCGACAGCATGGTGCTGCTCACCGACAGCAACGGCGTGATCCTGCACAGTCTCGGCGACAGCGATTTCGTCGAGAAAGCGGAGCGCGTCGCGCTGTGTCCGGGCGTGTCGTGGTCCGAGGCGCATCGCGGCACGAATGCCGTCGGCACCGCGCTCGCCGAAGGCCAGCCAACCGTCGTGCATGGCGGCGAGCATTTTCTGCAGGCCAATCGCATCCTGACCTGCTCGTGCGCACCGATCGCCGATCCGTACGGCCGCACCATCGGCGCACTCGACGTGAGCGGCGACCCGCGCGGCTTTCACAAGCACACACTGGCGCTCGTGCGCATGTCGGCGCAGATCATCGAAAACCAGCTGTTCGCGAACCAGTTCGGCGATGCCGTGCGCGTACGCTTCCATGCGCGCAGCGAGTTCATCGGCACGCTGTTCGAAGGGCTCGCCGCGTTCGGCGCCGATGGCGCGCTGCTCGCCGCGAACCGCAGCGCGCTGTTCCAGTTCGGCCGCCCGCTCGACACGCTGCTCGGCCAGCCCTTCGAGATGCTGTTCGGCACGGCATTTCCCGCCGCGCTCCAGAAAGCGCTGCGCGCGCCCGGTGAATGCCTGACGCTGATGCTGCCGAGCGGCGTGCGCGTGCTCGCGCGCGCCGAATACGCGGCGCGCCCCGCGTTTTCCGCAGATTCAGGCGGCCCACGCACGGTCACGCCGTCGTCGTCCGTTGCGCCGACGTCGGGCAAGCCGCGCGCTGCCGCCATCACCTTCGCCACGCTCGACACGGGCGACGCGCGCATGGCCGCCGTCCTCGATCGCGTCGAGAAAGTACGCGGCCGCGACATTGCGCTGCTCGTGCTCGGCAAGACGGGCACCGGAAAGGAATGGCTCGCGCGCGCCATGCACGAAGAATCGCCGCGCCGCGACGCGCCGTTCGTCGCCGTCAATTGCGCATCGCTACCCGATACGCTGATCGAAGCGGAACTGTTCGGCTATGAGGACGGCGCTTTTACGGGCGCGCGAAAGCGCGGCAACGTCGGCAAGATCGTGCAGGCCGACGGCGGCACGCTCTTTCTCGACGAAATCGGCGACATGCCGCTCGCTCAGCAGGTGCGTCTGATGCGCGTGCTGCAGGAACGCTGCGTCGTGCCGCTCGGCGGCACACGCGCGGTGCCCGTCGATGTGCGCGTCGTCTGCGCGACGCACCGCAACCTGCGCGCGATGATCGAAGAAGGCACGTTCCGCGAAGACCTCTATTACCGTATCAACGGCCTCGTCGTCACGCTGCCCGCGCTCGCCGAGCGCACCGATCTGTCCGTGCTGGTCGAGCGAATTCTGACGCGGCTGCGCAGCGACGAGCCCGACAGCGAGCGGATGCCCACGCGCGTGTCGCAGGACGTGCTCGAATATTTCACGCGATGCCGCTGGCCGGGCAATCTGCGCCAACTGGCAAACGTGCTGCGCACGGCGGGCATCATGGCCGAAGGCGCGGCCGAAATCGATGTCGAGCATCTGCCCGACGATTTCCTGCACGACTGCGAGCCAGCAAGCGACGAGCCGTTGCGTGCGCTACCTGCCGTCGAGTCGTCCGCGCCGTCCGCACCGTCGCGGCCCGCGCGAATGGAAGAGTTGCAGGCGACGCTGATCGAGCAGACGCTCGCGCGCAACAACGGCAACATCTCGGCGGCCGCGCGTGAGCTTGGTCTCGCGCGCAACACGGTCTACCGCTACATGCGCATCCGCACGACCCACTGAACGCCCCTTCCGCTCCCCTGCCCGCAGCGCGCCGACCCGCGCTGCGTTAAGCTTCGTCCTGACCCCACCAATACCGACCGACTCCGGTCGCGCATCGACGGATGGCCACCCGGCACGAACTCAAACGCTATCGCACGAATCTCGCCGATGAACTCGACAGCGCCGCGCTGTACGAAACGCTGTCGCGCGTCGAAAAAGATCCGCAGCGCCGCACGCTGTTCACGCAACTCGCGAGCGCGGAGCGCGTGCATGCGAACCTCTGGGCGGACAAGCTGCACGCTAACGGCGCGCGCGTGCCGCCGCACCGCCACAGCGTCAAGACGCATCTGATGCGCGGCCTGATTCATACGTTCGGGCCGAAATTCGTGCTGCCGTCGCTCGCCGCCGCCGAGTATGCGGACCGCGACAAGTACGCGAACCAGCCCGACGCCGCGCAGCTATCGAAGGACGAGCAGCATCACGCCGCCGTGATGCAACAGATGGTCGCCGACGTTAAAGCTCAGAAAGCACCGCCGTCGAAAGGCGCGCAGATCGCGGCCGCCGAGTCGTGGCACAGGAACGTGACGTCGGGCAACGACCTGCGCGCCGCCGTGCTCGGCGCGAACGACGGTCTGGTGTCGAACTTCTGTCTGATCATGGGCGTCGCGGGCGCGGGCACGGGCAACAAGGCAATCCTGCTGACGGGGCTGGCCGGGCTGATCGCTGGCGCGTGCTCGATGGCGCTCGGCGAGTGGCTGTCGGTGACGAATGCGCGCGAACTCGCGCGCACGCAGATCGCGAAAGAGGCCGACGAAATCGAGCACACGCCCGAAGCCGAGCAGCACGAACTGGCGCTGATCTACCAGTCGAAGGGAATCGACGCCGACGAAGCGAAACGCGTCGCCGCGCAGATCATGCGTGACAAGCAGAAAGCACTCGACACGCTGACGCGCGAAGAACTCGGCCTCGATCCGGCGGAACTGGGCGGCAATCCGTGGACGGCAGCGGGCGTGTCGTTCTGTCTGTTCTCGCTGGGCGCGATTTTTCCGGCGATGCCCTTTCTTTGGACGCACGGCACAGCGGCAATCGCGCAGTGCGTCGCGTTGAGCGCATTCGGCCTCGCCGCGGTCGGCGTTTTCACCTCGCTCTTCAACGGACGCGGCGCCGTGTTCTCGGCCTTCCGTCAGATCGTGATCGGGTTGATCGCGGCCGCCTTCACGTTCGGCGTCGGGCGGCTTCTCGGCGTATCCATTTCGTGAGCGCGATGTCCAGCGAAGAACCGTCCCGCAGCGCGCCGCTGCATGAATCGAATGAAGAGCGGACCTTCACGGTGCGTGTCGAGCCGCTCGGCCGCACGTTCGATGCACCCGAATCGCTCACCGTTCTCGAAGCCGCGGGTTTCGCGAATCTGCATCTGCCGCGCATGTGCCGCAACGGCACCTGCCGGACATGCCTGTGCAAGCTGGAATCAGGCAGCGTGCGGTACACGGTCGAATGGCCGGGCGTCAGCGCCGAAGAAAAGACGCAGGGCTATATCCTGCCGTGCGTGGCCGTCGCCCAGAGCGATCTCGTGCTCGACGCGCCCGACGCCACCGACATTCCATCCGCGCCCACTACGCCGCCCATCAGGCGCTTCTAGTCGATCGGCGCTAGTTGATGGGTGCAAAACGCGGCACGGTCTGCCCTTCGTGCTCGATCATCTCGAAGAATACCGATGCCGGCCGCGTCCAGATGGTGCCGTTGTCGGCCCGATAGACGATCATCGTGACGCTCGGGTCCGATTCGAGCGTCGCCTCGCAGATGAACTCGTAAATGCCGCCCTTGTAGTGTCGATAACGTACGGTCACAGTCGTTTCCTCACAGATGCATGATTGGACAAAGAAGCGCGAGCGGCACGCAGCCGCATGCGTCAGCTCGCGCCCTCTTTCATCTGCTTCAGGTGCTTATAGACTGTTGCACGCCCCATGCCAAGCACGTTCGCGACATAGTTCGCCGAGCTCTTGCCGCGAAACGCGCCTTCCGCGTAGAGCGCTTCGACCAGTTCGCGCCGGTGCTCGCGCGTGAGTCCGTTGAGACCGATCTGCCGCTCGCGCAGCCACCCATGCAGGAACGTGTTGATGCGCTCCTGCCAGTCGTCGCGGAACAGCTCTTCCGGCTGCGCGACGACGCCCGCGCCCTTGATGAACAGATCCAGCGTCGAGCGCACGTCGTCGAACACGGCGATGTTGAAATTGATGCACAGCATGCCCGCCGGCTGGCCGTTGTCGTCGAACAGCACGTTGCTGACGCAGCGCATCCGGCGGCCGTCCCAGTTGAGCTTCTCGTACGGGCCGATCACGCGCTCGCGCGCCGAATGCTCGGTTTCCTCGAGCGCGGAATCGTCGCCGATTTCCCGCTTCGACAGATTGTTCGCGAGATACAGCACGGTCTGATCATGCAGATCGTGGATCACGACTTCCGCGTACGGGAAGAACAGTGCGGCGATGCCGTCCGCGATGGGCGCATAGCGGGTCAGCAGCAGATCCTTGACGGGGGACGTATTCTTCTTGCGCATCGGCGGGCAGGGGCAGTCTTCGCGGGGTATTCATGATGCCGCTGCGGTTGTTACGCTCGACCCGCAGCGGCGGCTGATCGCCATTGTAGCTATTGTGCCTGGTCTCCACGATCCGTCAGGTGGCGGTAAAGCTCACTGGCGATCGCGACGTCTTCGAGGCCGAGGCCGATCGAGCGGAAGAACGCGTGCCGCGCGTACGCGGGCTTCTCGCACGTACCCGCCAGCAGCGACGGCAGATCACCCTTCACTTTCTGCGGCGACCAGCCGTGCTGCGCCGCGAGCCTCATCTCGCCGGCGCTCGCGGGCGTCGTCGCGCGATAGTCGCAGTAGACGTCCATCTCCGGCAGCCAGGCCGGATCGATTTCGTGCGCGTTTACGGCATTCGTGCTGATCGACGTGATGAGCGCGGGCTTCGTCAGCGCGTCGCGCGGCAGCACGGGCGTGCCCGACGACGTACACAGCATCACCACGTCCGCATCCTTCACGCACGCTTCGATACTCGCGCTGGCTTCGGCGCGCGCATCGGCGGCCTGGACGGCGGCGCGCTTCGCGTCGGTGGCGGCGAGATCGGGCGAATACACGCGAATCGATTCCCACGCGCGCAGCGGCGCGACATGCCGCAGATGCGCGAGGCCGACCGCGCCTGCGCCGATGATCGCAAGCCGCTTCGCATCGGTGCGCGCAAGCTGGTCGACGGCGAGCGCCGTGGTGCCCGCCGTGCGCTCGGTGGTGAGGAGACCCGCGTCGCACCACATCAGCGGCTGGCCCGTTTCCATCGACATCAGCGCGGTCCAGGCCGTGATCACCGGCTTGCCACCCGTCACGATATACGGCGACAGCTTCGCGCCGAACACCTTCGCGTCGGCGTGTACGCCAAGATAGGTAATGAAGTCGCCGGCGCCGTTCGGGAACAGCGTCAGCGTTTGCGGCGGTTGTACCGCCTCGGCGGAAGCGAGCGCGCGAAACATCGCGGTCAGCGCGCGGCGCACGTCGAGCGCGGGCAGCGCGGCACGGACGGCCTGTTCGTCAACGGCGAGTGGCAAGGCGGTCATCATCGAAATCATCTCCTCAGGCGACGCGTGATGCGTCAATTGCAATTCCTTTCCGATCGACGATCCGACCGAAACGTAGACTTATAGTCTACTTGAGACTTTGTCAATTTGGACAGAAAAGTCTCGTTTTGGACGTGTGCAGCGTGCGCAAGGTGACCGGTATAGATAGACTTTTCGCGGCTCTCACCCTTTCTGCGCAAGGCTCCGGAACAAACAGAACGGTATTTTTGATCACTGGACTATCGTATTCCCTATAGTCCATACTGGACTTTCAGTCTATATTTCAACTGCGCCGCCGCTAGTCGCGTGTGGTCCGATCATCAACGACAGGAACCGTCATGAACCTGAAGCTCTCCTTCGCCGCCGCCGTCCTTGCCGTGACGGCGGGCGCCGCCTGTGCGCAATCGTCCGACACGTTGCGCTTCGGCATCGAAGCCGCCTACCCTCCGTTCGAAAGCAAGACCGCGTCGGGCCAGCTCGAAGGCTTCGACGTGGACGTCGGCAACGCGGTCTGCGCGAAGATGAAGGTGAAATGCGTGTGGGTCGAGAACGCATTCGACGGGCTGATTCCTGCGTTGCAGGCGCGCAAGTTCGACGTGATCAACTCGGCGATGAACATCACGTCCAAGCGCAAGGAAAGCATCGCGTTTACGCCGCCCATTTACGTCGTGCCCATCGTGATGATCGCGAAGCGCGGTTCCAGTCTGCTGCCGGACGTGAAGAGCCTGCAAGGCAAGCACGTCGGCGTGCTGCAAGGCTCGTCGCAGGAAGACTTCCTGAAGAAGCACTGGGCGAATGCGGGCGTGCAGATCGTGTCGTATCAGGATCAGGATCAGGTGTACGCGGACCTCGCCGCGGGACGTCTGGACGCCGCCGTGCAGGAAGCGCAGACGGCGCAAGATGGTTTCCTGAGCAAGCCGGCGGGCGCGGGCTTCGACATGGTCGGCGAGCCGCTGAAAGACCCGTCGACGCTCGGCGAAGGCACGGGCTTCGGTCTGCGCAAGGGCGACAAGGCGCTGCAGGCGAAAGTCGATGCCGCGCTCGCCGAACTGAAGAAGGACGGCACGCTGACGGCGCTGTCGCAGAAGTACTTCAAGCGCGACATCATCGCGAAGTGATACGCTGCTGAGCCGAAGCTGGCCGCACCGAAAGCGGCTCCGTCGACTCGATGCGCGAGCGCGTGGCGACACGCGCTCGTTGCGCTTCTGACGCATTACTCAACATCATTTCAAACGTTATGGATTTCGACGTCATCGTGCTGGGCGCGGGCATCGTCGGCGTGTCGTCGGCGTTGCATCTGCAGGATCGCGGGCGGCGCGTCGCGCTGGTCGACCGGCGCGCACCCGGCGAGGAGACGAGCTTCGGCAACGCGGGGCTGATCGAGCGCTCGTCGCTCGTGCCGTACGGCTTTCCGCGCAAGCTTGGCACACTGCTGCGCTACGCGCGCAACCAGTCGACCGATCTCTACTGGGACTACAAGGCGCTGCCCGCTTACGCAGCGTGGCTCGCGCGCTTCTGGTGGGAATCGTCGCCGCAGCGGCTCGCCACTGCCGCGCGTGACCTGATGCCGTTGATCGGCGCATGTGTCGATGAACACGACAAGC
Organism: Paraburkholderia terrae; assembly: GCF_002902925.1. GTDB lineage: Bacteria > Pseudomonadota > Gammaproteobacteria > Burkholderiales > Burkholderiaceae > Paraburkholderia > Paraburkholderia terrae. Next base: position 1,954,469 of record NZ_CP026112.1, read on the forward strand.
TGATCGCGCGCGCGGGTGTCGGCGAGCTCGTGCATGACGGCGGCTGGATCGAGGCGTTCCGCACGCGCGCCGCGTTCGACAGCGAAGCGAGAGCATCGGAAGACGCGATCCGCGAACATGGACTGCACGTGAGCGTACTCGATGCGGCTGCGCTGCATGTGCAAGAACCGTCGGTGGGCGAAGGCATCTGCGGCGCGATTCACTGGAAGGACCCGAAGAGCGTGCTGAATCCGGGTGCGCTGGTGAAAGGCTATGCGCGGCTGTTCGAAGCGAACGGCGGGACCTTCGTCACTGGCGATGCGGCGACCTTGCGTTCATCGGGCGATGCGTGGACTGTCGAGACGCAACACGGCACGCTCAGCGCGAAAGAAGTCGTGCTCGCGCTCGGGCCGTGGTCCGATACCGTGTTCGAGCCGCTCGGCTATCGCATTCCGCTGCGCGCGAAGCGCGGCTATCACATGCACTATCGGCCGGCGCGGCAGATGCTGTCCGTGCCTATCGTCGATACGGAGCGCGGGTATGTGATCGCGCCGATGGAAGGCAATCGCCTGCGGCTGACGACGGGCGTCGAGATTGCGGAGCGCGGCGCGCCGCCGACGGGCATTCAGCTCGAACGCGTAGAGCCGCTTGCGCGTGTGACGTTTGGGTTGGGCGAGCGCGTTGATGACAAGCCGTGGCTCGGGATGCGGCCTTGCACGCCGGATATGCGGCCTGTGATCGGGCCGGCGCCGCGTCATCGTGGGTTGTGGTTCGCGTTTGGGCATAACCATCATGGGCTGACGCTTGGGCCTGTTACCGGGCGGCTGCTCGCTGAGATGATGACTGGGGAGACGCCGTTTGCCGATCCGAAGCCGTTTCGGGTGGAACGGTTTGGGTGAGGGGCGGTTCGGTTTTGGTGTTTCGGCTTTTGCGTCGGTATCCGCGTTGTGGTTTTTTGCTGGCATCCGCGATTTGCCTTCGTGGCGCGGGCGGTTTGGTTTTTATGGGTTTTTGCTGGCATCCGCGATTTGTTAGCGTGCTTCAAGCGTCGCCCCTGTGCGGGGCGGCACCTACTTTTCTTTGCCGCCGCAAAGAAAAGTAGGCAAAAGAAAGCGGCTAACACCGCCAACATTTCTTCTTGCCTGAGGGCCCCCAACCGGTCTTACGCTTCACACGGCAATCACGTGACCCATGTTCGTTGCCAACGCTCTTGCGCTGCGCCTCACCCGCTTCACGCACCCGCGTTACGGCACACCATTCCAGATATTCCACCGCCGCCCAGGTGGCAAACTGTGTGTAGGCCGTAGTACTGCACACGCCACACTTCGGACCGATAGCGCACGCGTTCCACCCTGTAATAGCGCCACGCTATACGACGCGACAACCTACACACAGTTTGCCACCTGGGCGGCACATACCATTCGCTGCCGCTTGCCTGAGTACGGGTACTCGAAGCGGGTGAGGCGTTCATTTATAGCGTTGGCAACTAACATCAAATCAGCGCGTTGCCCTGTGAAGCGTAAGACCGGTTGGGGGCCCTCAGGCAAACACAAGAACTGGCGGTGTGAGCCGCTTTCTTTTGCCTACTTTTCTTTGCGGCGGTGTATGGACCGGGGACATGGGTAACGGGTGTGCGGGGACATGGGTAACACTCTGGGCGAACCATTCGCCCGGAGCCGCTCATGTCCTGGAACCCGAGAAACACCATGAACCTCCGTCTGGAATTCGTTGAACTCGCCTCGCAGGAAGGCGCCAACCGGCGTGCACTGTGCAGGCGCTTCGGGATCAGTCCCAAGACCGGTTATAAGTGGCTGGCGCGTCACGCGCAGGGTGGCGACGCCGCGCTGGCCGATCGTTCGCGTCGCCCGCAGCAGAGCCCGGGGCGCACGGCATCGCAGCTCGAACAGGACGTCATTGCCCTGCGACAGGCGCATCCGGCCTGGGGTGGGCGCAAGATCGGCCAGCGCCTGCGTGATCAGGGCCATGTCGGGGTGCCCGCGCCCAGCACCATTACTGACATCCTCCACCGTCACGGCCTGATCAGCCCCGAGGCCTCCGATGCCGCCACGCCCTGGCAGCGTTTCGAGCACGCGCAGCCCAACGATCTCTGGCAAATGGATTTCAAGGGCTGGTTTGAGTTGCAGGACGGTCGACGCTGCTCGCCGCTGACGGTACTGGACGATCATTCACGCTTTAGTCTTGTGCTCGATGCCTGTGGCAAGACTGATACCCGCATCGTGCTCACTCATTTGCGGCAGACCTTCCGTCGCTACGGTCTGCCGTCGCGCATCAACGCGGACAACGGTTCGCCGTGGGGCAGTCCAAGCCAGCCGGGACAGCTTACCGCGCTGGGAGTCTGGCTTGTTCGTCTGGGCGTGCGACTGTCCCACAGCCGCCCGTTGCATCCGCAAACCAATGGCAAGGACGAACGGTTTCACCGTACCTTGAAGGCGGAAGTCCTCAATGGCCAGCACTTCCGTACCCTGCGCAACGCGCAGAACGCATTCGATGCATGGCGCACCGTCTATAACCATCAGCGTCCGCATCAGGCCTTGGGCATGGCCACGCCAGCTACCCGATATCGCGTCAGTGCGCGGACCTATCCCGAGAAACTGCCGCCTATCGAATACGGCAGCAACGACACGGTTGTGCGCGTGGGATGCAATGGCGAGGTGCGCTTCAGGTCACGACATTTCAAGGTATCAAATGCCCTGCACAACATGCCCATTGCCATGCGGCCACATGCAGGTCTCGAGAACGGCTATGACGTGTATTTCATGCATCACCGACTGACAACCATCAACCTGGATGAGCCAGAATGAACGGACAAGGTGTTACCCATGTCCCCGCACACCCGTTACCCATGTCCCCGGTCCATACACGGCGGCAAAGAAAAGTAGGTGCCGCCCCGCACAGGGGCGACGCTTGAAGCACGCTAACAAATCGCGGATGCCAGCGAAACCACGAGCACACCACATATTAGCCTTCACCCCACCTCTACCCTAAACGCCGCCGTCAACTCACTCAACCGTTTCGCCTCATCCGCCAGCGCGGCCGCCGTCGCCGCGTTCTCCTCGACCAGCGCCGCGTTCTGCTGCGTCACTTCATCCATCTGCGTAACGGCGAGGCTCACCTCCTTGATGCCATCACTTTGCTGCTGCGACGCCGTCGCAATCTCGCCAACAATCTTCGCCACCCGAGAAATCGCGGTCTCGATACCGCGAATGGTATCGCCCGCCCCCGTCGCAATCTGCGCCCCATGCGCGACACGCGCCGTCGAATCCGCGATCAGCAAGCCGATCTCTTTCGCCGCCGCAGCGGACCGTTGCGCGAGACTGCGCACCTCACCCGCGACGACGGCAAAACCGCGCCCTTCCTCGCCCGCGCGCGCCGCCTCGACGGCCGCGTTCAACGCCAGAATATTGGTCTGAAACGCGATCCCTTCGATCGCCGTGATGATGCCCGTCATCTTCGACGAGCCGGCGTCGATCAGATGCATCGTCTCGACGAGGCTGCCGACCGCTTCCCGCCCGTGCGCCGTCATCGATGATGCGTCCTCAGCCAGCTTGCTCGCGTGCTGCGCGTTCTCGGCGTTCAGTTGCACGGTCGACGTCAACTCGTCCATCGCCGCAGCCGTCTGTTCGAGCGACGCGGCCTGCTCCTCCGTGCGCTGCGACAGATCGAGATTGCCCGCCGCGATCTGCTGCGTCGCGGCCGCGATCGAATCGGAACCCTTGCGCACCGTCGTGATCGTCGCGCCGAGTTTGTCCTGCATCGTCGCGAGGCCGTGCAGCAGCGTCCCCATTTCGTCCTCGGAACGGATCTCGACACGCGTGCGCAATTCGCCCGATGCGATCGCGTCGAACTGGCCAAGCGCGTCGCGCATCGGCGACATGATCGCGCGGCGCAACGCCCGCCAACTGAGGACCGCGACACCCAGCCCGACGCCAATGCTCGCGATGCACGCCGTCAGCAGCGTCCGGAACGTCGCGGAAGAATGGTCGGCGTCGGCCTGCGCGGCATCGTCGAGATACTTTTCTAGCGCGCCCTGGCTCGCGTTCATCGCCGAATACAGGCCGATCAGATGATTCACGCGGCTCTCATCCATCCAGCTCGTGTCGCCGCTGCCGATCGCCTGGATCAACTGGTCGATGCCGTCGCGCAAGACAGCCGTGCGTTTGGCGTCGAGATCGTCGGTGAGGCTTTGCAATTCGGGCGTCTTCGGCAACGCGCGGAATTCGGCCCATGCCTTGTCCGAGTCGCCGAGCAGACGCCTCGCGCGGTTCAGCTGCTCGCCGAGCTGCGGCGAGTGCGGATTGCTCATCGCCCAGTCGAGGCCGAAGCGCGCCCGCGACATCGCCGTCCCCGAGCGTCCCAGCGCCACCACCGACGAGAAATTGACCTCATACCCGTCGCGCTGCGCCTGGTTGCTTTTCGCCATGCCGAAGATGCCGAGCGCGCCCGTCGCGATCAGCAGCACGCCGAGGAACGCGATCGTCGTCGCGATCCGGGCGTTGATGGTCAAGCTTTTCATGTTGTCTGGTCTCTCGCTGTCTGCCTGTTTTTCGCCGATATTTCGGTCGCTTTTGTTCCATATATAAAACACATATCCTTATATGGAACTTTAGACGAGTGTAAGGCGAAAAAAATGAGCAGACCACTGCTCATTCAGCGCGCGTTGCAAGCCCGCGACAACGGATCAACCGGCCGCCGTCACCCCGGCGCGTGGATATAGAACAGCAGCAGCGACAGCGAAACGAGCGACCCGAGCGTCGACAGCAGAATGGTCTGCGACGTGATGTGCGCCTCGCGCTCATAAAACTCCGCAAGCATGTAAGGGCCTGTGCCCGTCGGCAGCGCGGCGAGCAGCACGGCCATGTCGACCATCGGCGCGGGCAGCGCGAACACGCGCGCGGCGATCCACCATGCAAGCGCAGGCTGCGCGATCAGTTTGATGGCCGTCAGCACGAACGACGTGACCGGCTCGGCCGCTTCCTCCGCCGGCGTGCGCTTTTCCGCGAGGAACAGTCCGAGGCTCACCAGCGCGCACGGGCTTGCCGCGCCGCTCAGCAGCTTCAGGAAGGTCTCGACGCTATGCGGCAGCGTGACATCCGCGCTCGCCGCCAGCACACCGAGGATCGGCGATGCGATCAGCGGATTCCTCAGCAGACGCCACACCACTTTCGCGCCGAGCTTGTGCGGCGTGCGCTCGGTCTGCAAGCCGATCTCGATCAGCACGATCGCGAGCGCGAACAGCACACAGGCGACGATGATCGTCGCGATGGTGGTCGGCGTGAGGCTCTCGTTGCCGAATGCGAGCAGCCCGAGCGGAAAGCCGATGTAGCCCGTGTTCGGATACGACGCCGCAATCGCGTCGACGCTTGCATCGGCGAGATGCCTTCCGCTCGCGAGCCGCGCCAGCAGCACGACCACGAACACGCCTGCGCAGGCAATCGAGAACGTCGCGATGAACGCCGGCTGATCGAGTTGATGCCAGGTCGAATGGGCCATCGTGTCGAACAGCAGCGCGGGCAGCGCGAGCCACACGACGAAGCGGTTCAGTTCGGAAGCGGCCGTGGGGCCGAGCAGATTGCGGCGGCGGCAGAAAAAGCCCGCGAAGATCAGCGCGAAGACAGGCAGCAGGATTTCGAGCGTAGACAGCATGAAGTTGCGGCACCGAAGGTAAAGACGACAGAAACGCGCAAGGGTAAGCGTTTACACCTATACAATCCAATGCCGAATCAAACCTGCGACGATACTTTTTTTGCATCATGCTCGACGTCAAGCCGCTTCGCTACTTCGTCACGCTCGCCGAAACGCGCCATTTCGGGCGCGCGGCCGCGCGGCTGAATCTGTCGCAACCACCGCTGAGCCGGCAACTGGCCGCGCTCGAAGCGTCGCTCGGCGTCACGCTGATCGAGCGCAGTCCGCGCAGCGTCGTGCTCACGGCAGCGGGCGAGCGCTTTTATGAGGACGCGAAGGCGATTCTCGCGTCGATCGAGCAGGCGGCGAAAAACGCTCGCGCGGCGGCCATCGGCGACAGCGGCCAGTTGACCATCGGCTTCACGATGTGCGCCGCGTACAGCGTGCTGCCCAGCTATGCCCGCGCGTACGGCGATGCATGGCCCGACGTATCGCTGAACCTGCGCGAAGTCGTATCGAACGATCTGGCGTCGCAGGTTCTGAGTGGTCAGATCGACGCCGCGATCATGTTTCCGGGCGCTCAAAGCAAAGATCTCGATACCCGCGCGATCTTCACCGAGCCGCTGTGCGTTGCGCTGTCGCGCGAGCATCCGCTCGCTCGCGCGCGTCAATTGAAAATCGGGCAGCTCGCGCACGAGCCGTTCGTGATGGCTTCGGAAGCCGTGTCGCCGAGTCTGCGCGCGACCATCGTCGATCATTGCGCGCAAGGCGGTTTCGCGCCCGACGTGCGCTTCGAGGTGCAGTTGCAGCAGACGGTGTTGAGTCTCGTAGACGAAGGCGTCGGGATCGCGCTGGTGCCGGAGTCGATGCGCAAGGCGCAACTGGCGGGCGTCGTGTTCAGACCGCTCGCCGACGCGCCGACGATTTCGCAGATGCTCGTCTGGTCGCCATTGAACCGCAACCCATGTCTGACGCGGTTTCTGGAAATTGCCGGGAAGCGGCGAACTGAACGAAATGAAGAAGAGAACCGCGCGCCTGCGCATTCGAGCGCAGGCGCGGGAAAGCAGCGTTACAGATAAGCCGAGTTGCGCGCCGCTGCAGCCGACGCGCGCGCGATGCGTTCGCTGCGCTCGACCAGCGCGCCGAACAGCAGGCCGATCGTGGCCCACATGATTGCCTGCATGCCGAGCGCCGTGAAGCGGAACTTCCACAGCACGACGGCGGGGAACGCATCGGGCACTTCGTTTACCGTCGGCAGCGCGATCTGGATCGCGCCGATGATCGCGATGAACACGATGCCACCCACGATCGACGCGTTCCACAGCCCGAGCCGCGGTATCAGGTGCTTGCGGACTTTCATCGAGAACACCGCCACGACGAGCGACGTGACGATCATCAGGAAGAACAGCCCGGTGCGCATGCCGATCGTATCCGGATCGCCGACAGAAGGCGGATTCGCCGGGTATTTGATGGTCGGCACCAGCACGACGGCGACATAGGCGCCGACAGCGAGCCACGCCGACAACGCACGCGCGCCGAGCCGGCCGACGCGCCCGTGCAGATACGCGAACGTCAGCGCGAACAGCCCGCCGAACGCCATGCCGTAGGCGACGACACCCGTCAGCAGTCCGAGCCCCGCCTGCGTGCCGCGGCTGACGAGCTCTTCTTCATGATCGTGACCACCGCTCGCGTCGCCGTGATCGTGCGCGGCCTGCATCTTTTCTTCGAACGAGATTGCCGTATCGACGAGCGGCTCGCCTGCGACCCGCGCGAACGCGAACGTGAGCAGACCCGCGACGATGCCTGCGAGCATCCCTCGCATCAATAACTTACCAACCATGGTGATGACTCCCTTACGCGATCAGTGGCAAGGAAAGCCGAGCAGATGACGGCCGTCATGCACGAATTCATGCACGTACATGCCGGGAATCAGCGACGTCGCGCCTTCTTCGGCACCGACGAAATAGAGCGCAAGCAGCATCAGCAGACCGCCGAAGACGATCCACGGCATCAGCTCGCGCAGCGGGATTGGGGTGATAGCGGGTTGATCAGTCTGACCGGCCTGGTCGAGAACAGCGTCGTTCATGACGGACATCTCCTGAGGGTTACGCGCCCCGATAGTCGAATGATAAGAGAGGTCGAAGCTTGGGTCTGGCTTCCGGCTTGTGTACAGCCTGTTGTGTACGCATTTGCTGCCGATTACAGTGGCGCGACCGCGCCGGGCTTGCACCGGCTTCCGCGCTTCGAGTGGCGACTATTCTACGGCTAAACTGCGGAACGCTCTCTTCTTTCTTCCCATTTCCCGGACCCAAGGCCTTCGATGCGCACACGCCTGTTGTTGATCAGCCACCCGGCGACGGCCGCGCAGCGCAAGGGCACGTTCCCCGCCGACGATCCCCTCGATGCGCGCGCGGCCGAAGAAGTGACCGCGTTCCGCGCATCGCATGCCGCCTTGCTGAACGCCGATGCCGCGCTCAGCAGCCCCGCTGCGTGCGCGCTGGAAACGGCGCAGGCACTTGGACTCGTGGCGACGACCGTGCCGGATCTCGCCGATGCCGATTTCGGCCGCTGGCGTGGCCGCCGTTTGCTCGACGTGGCAAACGAAGAAACGGACGCGCTCGACACGTGGACGCGCGATCCGTCATCCGCGCCGCATGGCGGCGAATCGTTCGATGCGCTGACCTTGCGCATCGGCGGATGGCTCGATGCGTTCGAGCATCGCGGCACGGTCATCGCCGTCACCCATGCGGGCGTGATCCGCGCGGCGCTCATGCATGTGCTGCAAGCGCCGTCCGCGACATTCGCGCGCATCGAGGTTCCGCCCCTTTCCGTCGTCGAGCTGCAACGTAGCGAGCGCGGCTGGGCGTGGTGGCCCGCCGCCTGACCGTCAAACCTGAGACGCCCACGCGCGCTCACAGCGTCGGACACGACAACACCTGCTGCGGATTGAGCGTCGTGCCCGGCATGCCATCGGTGGCGGGCGTGCCCTGCGCCGGCGTCGCGATCAGGCGCACGGCATCCGTTCCCGCGTTCGCGAGCACGTAGCGCTCGGGGCGGCCTTGCGGCTGCCAGTACGCGCGATAGATGCCGCCGTCCTTCAACACATACAGCGTGCCGTGTACCGTCTTGCCGCCCGCGATGAGATCGACGGGCTCGCCGTCGCGCAACGCGAAGCCGCTCGCGGCCGACACGCTCGATGACCCCGACGCTCCCGACGCGCCAGCCCCGCCACCCGCGGCCGCCAGCACGCCGCAGGACGCATCGCCCGTTGCCGCGATCGCCAGTTGCGCGACGGTCCATAGCGCGAGCGGCGCGATTGTTCTGAGTGTCATGGTGAACCTCGTGTCGTCTGGAATCGTCTGGAATGGCGGGCCTCATGGAGCCTTATGCGCGTTGCAAAGCGCATACCCAGCACGGCCCGCTGAGGTGAAGCGACGTGAATTTTGACCGCGTGGCACCGGGTTTTTTGATGTGCGATAAGAGTCAGGTCTTTCACCAGCGTTCACTGAAAAGAGGCAACCGATGGCTACGCTCGAAGCGTTTCGTACCGTGCTCGACGATGCACGCACGCCCGAGATCATCCGCAATCACATCATCGATTCGCTGCAGTACGCGCTGCGCAACCACGGCCAGGTTTTCACGTCGAAGGAAGTCGAATGGCTCGCGAAGTGGGACGACGCGCGCATACCGCTCGCCGCCAGCCGGGAGCTGCAAAAACGCCTGACGCAGACGACGGACTGAGCGCGAGCAGCGGCCATGCACGGGCGCCGCGCGCCAGACGAGCATGCTCCACGAAAGCGGTGGAGGGAAAGTTTCTGCTACCCAAAGCCCTGTTTTTAGGGCATAATATATTTAACGCAGCGCTCTGCCCGCACCACCCGTCAACTTCTTCACCGTAACGCGTCAACGTCTTCGCCGCGTTGCATTGCATCCCAGCCGTCCCGTTATCGCGCAACATCATGCAGCGGCAACCCGGCGGTCTTCGTCACTCCGGCCACGCGCTGCACGCCTGAACCCGACGGGGTGACATTCGCTACGTTCGTTGCCCGCGCGGCATCAGCGTATTTTTCTCCATCCGTTCCGCGTTGATCGCGGTTGCGTTCGAGCCAGCGCATACGGCTCGCGCGAGACTTTTTCCATTGCGGCGCGCCCGATGGCGCTGCGCCGCCCGCTGCCTATTCGCCGCGCCTGCCCGTTGCAGTGACGCGCGCCGGCAGCCGCATCACAGGACTTTGTATATGACGACTCAAGGCACCAAGACCTACAAGGGCTACGAAATTCATCCGCTGATCTATCCGCGCCGCACGGCGAACGGCGTGGCGCACCGCAATTCGATCGACAGCGGCTACGACGCGTCGGTACGCATCTGCCGCGTCGGCGCGAACGCCGCCGCCGATGGCCGCGTGTTCCGCCTGTCGTATTTCCGGCCGTTCGAAGGCGCGGGCAAGGCACGCATGGCCTGCATGGAGCATGCAGCACAAGTGATCGACGGCCGGATTGACGGACAGACCGTCTCCGATCTCTGATCACACGCGCGCCGCAAAAGGCGCGTATTACTGTCTCACCGCATCGCCGCGGCAGCCTTCGCGCTGCCGCGCAAAAGTTACGCTGCGCGCCACGCGCGGCACCCTTCCCTCATCGACCAGGAGTAATGCATGGCGAAAGAAGAACTGCTTGAACTGGACGGCATCGTCGACGAAGTACTACCCGATAGCCGCTATCGCGTCACGCTGGATAACGGCGTGGTCGTGGGCGCGTACGCGTCGGGACGCATGCGCAAGAATCACATCCGTATCCTCGCGGGCGACCGCGTCACGCTCGAACTGTCGGTCTATGACCTGACCAAAGGGCGCATCAATTTCCGTCACAAGGACGAACGTAGCAGCGGCCCGCGTAGCGCACCAATGCGCCGCCGCTAATGTAGCGGCAATCCACTGAAGCGTCCCGCGCCTGAAACCGGCGCGACGCAATCGTGAATCGACGTACAGGGCAGTCGTCGATCACAGCAAAAGATGCGGCATGTGCAACGCATGCCGATCGATTCATCCGCGAAACACCGCACGCGGATCGTCGCTCGCACTGGTCTGCATGCGCGTCACGACGCGCTCTTCCAGTTCCGCGAGATGCGCGCGCATCGCTTCGAGCGCCGCGCTCAAGTCACCATCATCCAGAGCCTCGATGAGCTGCGCGTGTTCGTCGGCGGAGCATGTCGTGCCTTTCGACGGGTCGTAAAGCGCCTTGTACAGCTCCGTCTTCGCGACCAGTTGCGCGACGAAGCCCTGCAACTCCGCGCTCCCGGCAATCTGCGTCAGCAGCACATGAAAGTGCCCCGCGAGCCGCACCTGCTCATCGACGCGCCCATCCTTCAGCGCCTTTTTCTCGCTGGCGATATGCGCCTTCAGCACACGCCTGTCCTGCGACGTCAGCGCGCCGCATAGCGCGGTCACGATGCCCGCCTCGACGATCTGCCGCGCGCGATAAACCTGCCGCACATCCTCTTCCGATGGCGCCGGCACGAACGCGCCGCGATTCGCTTCCAGCACCAGCTTGCCTTCGAACCCGAGCCGCGCCAACACCTTGCGCAGCGCGCCGCGCGTGCAGTTGAACGCGGCCGCGAGATCGCGCTCGACGAGCTGCGCGCCCGGGCGCAGGCGGCCTTCGAGCAGCGCCGTGGTAATCGACGCGTAGATGCGGTCCTCGACGTTGTCTTCTTCCGAAGCGGGCGGCGGTGTGTTCGGGCGTGTGGCCATGTTTTGCGATTGAGAAGGTTGCGGCGGCGGCCGTATTTTAGCGGCGCGCGGCCTTGTACGCATGAAGCGTCGACAGCATCCTCCAAATACCGGCGATAGCGGATTCTCATCGAATGGTTAACCATTTTACGTTATTATGGTTAACCAAACGCTTTCGATCCATCCGCAGGACACCCCGTGAACCAGACTCCCGGCATCGATTCCCCGCGCATTGCGCGTCGCACGACATCCTCGGCTTTATCGTGGCAGGACGGGCTCTGGCTCGCGGTCATCGTCGCGATCGGCGTCAATTTGCGGCCGCTGCTGACGTCCGTGAGCCCGTTGATGGGGACGATCCGCGCGGCCACGGGCCTCAGTTTCTCGGGCGCCTCGCTGCTGACGAGCCTGCCCGTCGTCGCGATGGGATTCGGCGCGTTCGGCGCCGGCCTGCTGACGCGCGTGGCCGGCGAAGCGCGCGGCGTCGCGCTGGGGCTGCTGGCGATTGCCGTCGCGTGCAGCGCGCGGCTGGCGGCGTCGAGCGGCACGGCGTTGCTGATGACGGCGCTCGTGGCGGGCATGGGCGTCGCCGTCATTCAGGCGCTGCTGCCGGGCGTGATGAAGCAGCGCTTTCATGCACGCGTGCCGCTTGCGATGGGCCTGTTCTCCGCGTCGATCATGGGCGGCGGCGGGCTGGGCGCGAGTCTGAGCCCCTATGTCGCGAAAGCATCCGGTTCGTGGCACGCGGGTCTCGCGATGTGGGCCGTGCCTGCCGCGCTCGCCTGCATGTGCTGGCTCGTGTTGCAACGGCGTGCATCGGCGTTCGATGGACGAGCCTCCGCACACCTTGCGGCGATCCCGACGCACCCGCCTGTGCCGATCTGGAAGAAGCGCCGCGCATGGGCCTTGGGCCTGCACTTCGGCCTCGTCAATGGCGGCTACACGACGCTGGTTGCGTGGCTGCCCGCTTACTACCAGCAGCGCGGCGCGAGCGTTGCACACAGCGGCTCGCTGCTCGCCGCGATGACCGTCTTCCAGGCAGCGTCGGCGCTGCTGCTGCCGCTCGCGGCAGCGTCGTTCCGCGACCGCCGGCCGTGGCTCGTCGCCGGCCTGTCCGCGCAACTCACCGGCATAGTCGGGCTGCTCGCGTATCCGGATGCGCTGCCGCTCGCGTGGGTCGCGATTGCAGGCGCGGGACTCGGCGGCACGTTCTCGCTGACCCTCGTGACGGCACTCGATCATGCCGACGATCATCGACTCGCCGGAAGGCTCGTTGCGTTCGTGCAGGGCGTCGGTTTCATCGTGGCGGCGATCTCGCCGATCATCGCCGGACGCCTGCGCGACCTGACGGGCAGCTTCACGGCCGCGTGGATCATGCTCGCGGCTTGCATCGCCGCGATGATCGCCTTGACCTTCGCTTTCTCGCCGCGCAGTTACGCGCGCTGGCTCGGCCCGCGGTAAAGCGCTCCACGCGAGCAGGTCACTCACGGCCCGCTCCGCATTCACATCTTTGCGCCAAACAGGTGCAATACATTGGGACGCGCACTGCCACGGTGCAACAGCGGCATGCTGTCGTGACGGCTCGAAGCTGTGCGCAGCAAACGTGACAGCGATTGTCGTTTGGTGGCATGCAAGTTGCAGTGTTACTGCATGCTTTCCGACAGGTCACAGCAGACACGCGACTGCTGCCGCCACCCGCCGCGAAGCGCAATGCAGAACCCGCAATCCGACGAATGAAGCTGCGTAACTCCCCCTACTCCATACCGGGCAATCCATGCTGCGTGTTTTGCTCGTAACCGACACCGACAAGCCGATCGGCGAGTTGCGCGATACGCTTGCGCGGCTCGGCTACGAGATGCTCGCCGCCACGGCGTCGCCGCAAGCGTTGCACAAAGCTGTCGAGAGCGAACGACCCGACGTGATCATCGTCGACACGGAATCGCCTTCGCGCGACACGCTGGAGCAGCTTGCCGTGATGAACGCGACGGCGCCGCGCCCGGTGCTGATGTTCAGCAACGACGCGAATCAGCAACTGATACGCGACGCCGTCGGCGCGGGCGTGACGGCGTATCTCGTCGAAGGTCTGGCGACGGAACGCCTCGCGCCGATTCTCGAAGTGGCGCTGGCGCGTTTCGCGCAGGAATCGCAACTGCGCGAGCGACTCGCGCAGGCCGAGAACGAACTGGCTGAGCGCAAGCTGATCGACCGCGCGAAGCGGATGCTGATGGATTCTCAAAAGATGACCGAACATGCCGCCTACGCGACGATGCGCAAGCGCGCGATGAACCAGGGCGTGAAGCTCGCCGAAGTCGCGCGCCAGATCGTCGCCGCAGCCGACTTGCCAGATTGATGCGTTGCCCATGAACTCACCTGCCTACACCTCTTCCTCCGACGAATCCGGCAAGCTCGAGAAGACGCACTTGCGCCTCGGGTTCGTCGCGCTCAGCGATGCCGCGCCGCTGGTCGCGGCGAAGCTGCTCGAATTCGGCCATGCGCACGGACTGACGATCGAACTGCTGAAGCAGCCGTCGTGGGCCGCGATACGCGACAAGCTGTTGTCAGGCGATCTCGACGCCGCGCATTCGCTTTACGGCCTCGTGTATGGCGTGCAGCTCGGCATCGGCGGCCCGCAAACGGATATGGCCGTGCTGATGGTGCTGAACCGCAACGGCCAGGCGATCACGGTATCGAACCGTCTTGCTGCTGCGCTCGACGAGCACAAGACGCTGCCTGCCGCGCTGGCGACGCTCGGTCGCAAGCCCGTGTTCGCGCAGACATTTCCAACGGGCACGCATGCGATGTGGCTGTATTACTGGCTCGCTTCGCAGGGCGTGCATCCTTTGCGCGATATCGAGGGCGTGGTGATTCCGCCGCCGCAGATGGTCGATGCGCTTGCGCAGGACCGGCTCGACGGGTTGTGTGTTGGCGAGCCGTGGAATGCCGTTGCGCAGGAGCGCGGTGTTGGCAGGACGATTGCGTATACGAGTGAGGTGTGGCCAGATCATCCCGAGAAGGTGCTGGCGAGCCGGCGCGATTTTGTTACGCGATATCCAAATACTGCTCGGGCGCTCGTGCAGACGATGCTCGAGGCGTGTCGATGGCTTGATGATGACGTGCATCGTGTGGAGATTTCGGCGCGGCTTGCTGCGGATGAGTTTGTTGGCGTGCCCGCCGGGTTGATTGCGCCACGGTTGATTGCTGCGGGTTCTGATGAGAAGCGGCGGGCTGTGAAGTTTTTTGCTGATGGCGCGGTGAATTTTCCGCATCCTGCGGAAGGGGTTTGGTTTTTTGCGCAGTATGCGCGGTGGGGGATGGCCGGGTGGCGGGATGATTTTGCGCGGATTGCGGGTGAGGTTAATCAGGTTGATCTTTATTGCCAGGCTGCCGCTAATGTTGGTGTGAGCGTGTATGCCGATACGCCGTCGGCGGTGCTTGTTGATGGGCGGGTTTGGGATGGGAAGGCCGATCAGGCTTATATGCAGGGGTTTTTGATCAGGGCCTGATGGTTTTTTTTCGTCTGCGACGCTGTTAAGGTTTTTGTTCTTGCTCTGGCAGTCGCGGTTTGGCTTCGTGTTTCATGCGTTGCCGTTCGGTGTTTTGGGCCTCTGCGCTGGCATCCGCGCTATGCCTTCGCGCTTCAAGCGTCGCCCCTGTGCGGGGCGGCACCTACTTTTCTTTGCCGCCGCAAAGAAAAGTAGGCAAAAGAAAGCGGCTAACACCGCCAACATTTCTCCCCGCCTGAGGGACCCCAACCGGTCCCTCACTTCCCGCGGCAATCACGTGACCCACGTCCGTTGCCAACGCTCTGAATAAGCGCCTCACCCGCTTCACGCACCCGCGTCGGAGCACGCCGTGCCAGCTATTCCTCCGCCGCCCAGGTGGCAAACTGTGTGTAGGCCGTAGCACCTCAAACGCCTCACTTCGGACCGATAGCGCATGCGTTCCACCCCGTAAGAGCGCCAGGCTATACGACGCGACAACCTACACACAGTTTGCCACCTGGGCGGCACATACCATTCGCTGCCGCTTGCCTGAGTACGGGTACTCGAAGCGGGTGAGGCGTTCATTTATAGCGTTGGCAACTAACATCAAATCAGCGCGTTGCCCTGTGAAGCGTAAGACCGGTTGGGGGCCCTCAGGCAAACACAAGAACTGGCGGTGTTAGCCGCTTTCTTTTGCCTACTTTTCTTTGCGGCGGCAAAGAAAAGTAGGTGCCGCCCCGCACAGGGGCGACGCCTGAAGCTAGATAACAAAACGCGGATGCCAGCGAAAACCCAGGCAAACCAAACCACCCCACCCCATCTCAATGCCCCGCAATATAAGCCTTAACGGCCGGCAAGCCGTCCTTGCCATCAATAGTCTGCACCCCCGCAAGCCACTTATCCAAAGCCTGCGGATTAGCCTTCAACCATGCCAGCGCAGCCTTATTTGCATCTTCTTTGTTCATGATAGGCACCATCACATGATTCTCGATAGCCGTCGTGAACTGCAAGTTCGACACAAACTTCGCCGCATTCGGACACCGCGCAGCGTAATCGGGCGGCGTAGCCGTAAACACCTTCGCCTCGCCATAATTAGGCCCGAACACATCATCCCCGCCGGACAGATAATCGATCTTCATCTGCACGTTCATCGGATGCGGCTCCCAGCCGAGAAACACAATCCACTTCTTATCGCGAACCGCACGGTTCACTTCCACCAGCATGCCCGCCTCGCTCGACTCGACCAGCTTGAACTTGCCAAGCCCAAACTGATTGCCATCAATCATCTTCTTGATCAACGCATTGCCATCATTACCCGGCTCGATGCCATAGATCTTTCCATCGAGCTTGTCCGCGTACTTCGCAATATCGCTAAAGTTCTTCAGCCCGCCGTTGTACACATACTCCGGCACAGCAAGCGTATACTTCGCGCCCGTCAGGTTCGGCGTCGCGAGCACCTTGATCGTGCCGGACTTAACGAACGGCTGGATGATCGGGTCCATCGTCGGCGCCCAATAACCCAGGAATACGTCGATCTGCTTGCTCTTGATGCCCGCAAACGTAATCGGCACGGAAGCAATCGTCTTCGTCGGGTTATAGCCGAGACCCTGGAAGATCGTCGATGCCAGCCCCGTCGTCGCCGCAATGTCGGTCCAGCCAACGTCGGCGAATCGGACGTTGCGGCACACGGCAGGGTCGGCGGCGTGCGCGGTCGCGGCAGCCGTCGCGCACAGCGCGGCCATCATCATCAGCTTGCGTTTCATCAGATTCTCCTCGGAATGATTAGTTTGCAGCTCGGCCGGCTAGTTCGCGTGGCGGCGCTCGACACTCGGCGCATGACCAAACTGCGCGCGATAGGCCTTGCTGAAATGACACGGCGAATGAAATCCGCACACGGCCGTCACGCGCGCAATCGATGCGTCCGTCGTGCGCAGCAGATCTCGCGCGCGCCGCAATCGCAGCGACAGGTAGTAATGCGTCGGCGACACACTTAGATAAACCTTGAACATCCGCTGCAAATGGCGTTGCGACAACTGCACGAGCCGCGCGAGTTCTTCGAGCGACAAAGGCTCTTCGATATTCGCTTCCATCAGTCGCACCACTTCGATCAGTTCGGCACGCGAGAACCCGACGCGCGCATCGACGGGAATCGGCTGCGGGTCGCTCGCGCTGCGGATGCGCTCGAGAATGAACTGCTCGGACACTTGCGCCGCGAGGTTCTGCCCGAAGCGGGAACTGACGAGATCGAGCATCAGATCGAGCGGCGCGGTGCCACCCGTACACGTCAGGCGATCGCGATCGATCACGAACAGCTCGTCGGCGAATTGCACATGCGGATATTCCTTGTGCAGCGCCGACAGGTCTTCCCAATGCACCGAACAGCGATAACCGTCGAGCATTCCCGCCGCCATCAACGCATAAGCGCCCGTGCAAATACCGCCCAGCGGCACGCCCTGCGACGCGGCATCCGCGAGCAGCGTCTTCACGTTGCTATCGACGGCATTGCGAATCTGCGTGCCGCCGCACACGATCAGCACATCCGGCATGCCCGCCTCTTCGAGCGTGCGTGTCGGCTTGACGGTAAGACCGTTACTCGCCCGCACGGGCACGCCGTCCGTCGTGATCACAGACCAGCGATAGTGCTGCGCGCGCGAAACGTAGTTCGCCATCCGCAGCACCTCGACCGCGCTCGTAAACGCGATCATCGAAAAACTGGGCAAGGTCAGAAAGCCCACATGCGCAAGATTCGACAACGGCGCTTCAGCCCTGATAGACGTCACGTCGCGCTCCGTGATGCACAAAGAAGAATGTGTTTGGCCACCGCGAAAGCCCAAAGGCTCTCGCGGGGCAACCACTATTGGTTCTATTTCAGACGCGCCGGAAATACGGCGCTTGAGTGAAAACGACAGAGACCTAGCTTTGCGCGACAGCCTGCTGCTCGCGGCGCACGCGCATCACATTGCGCAGGCCCGCAAAGCGCGGCGCGGTGGCCGAACCAGGAGAGCGGCCGAAGCTCTCGGTAATGCGGTCCAGAATGATCGCCAGCAACACGACGGACAGACCGCTTTCGAAACCCAGCCCGATATCGAGGCGCTGAATACTCGCAAGCACATCGTTGCCGAGACCGCCCGCGCCCACCATCGACGCGATGATCACCATCGACAGCGCCATCATGATGGTCTGGTTCACGCCCTGCATGATCGACGGCAAGGCGTTCGGGAATTGCACCTTGTACAGCAGCTGCCACGGCGTGCAGCCGAAGGCCTGCCCCGCTTCGACGATCTCGCGGTTCACGTGCTTGATGCCGAGGCTCGTCAGACGCACGGCAGGCGGCATCGCGAAGATCACCGTGGAGAGAATCCCCGGCACGCGGCCAAGCCCGAACAGCATCGCCGCGGGAATCAGGTAGACGAAGGCGGGCATCGTCTGCATCAGATCGAGAATCGGGCGCACGATCATATGCACATGCTTGTTCTTCGCGGTCCAGATGCCGAGTGGAATGCCCAACACGAGACTGATCAGCGTTGAGGACAGCGTGAGGCCAAGCGTGATGACCGTCTGGTCCCAGAAGCCGGTTGCGTAAATCAGCAATAGCGAAGCGGTGGCGAAAACTGCAAAACGCCAGCCCACGCGCCACAAGCCGATGCCGATAAAGAACGCCATCAGCGCCCACATCGGAATGGCCTGCAGGCCATGCTCGATCATCGCGGCGAAGCTCTCGATCGCCTTGCCGATCGAATCGAACGTGCTCGCATCGTGATCGAGCAGATAGTGAACGGACTGATCGACCCAGCGGCCGAGTGGAATCATCTCAGACATGGGCGCCACCTCTGTTACGCGTAATGACCTTCAGGACCGCGGCCTGATCGACGGAACCGCAATAGCGGTCCTCGTCGTCGACCACGGGCAGAGCCGTCGCGCTCGCGCACACGCGCGACACGACATGTTCGAGCGGCGCGCCGCGCGAAATGCATTCGACCTTGTTCAGTGACGGCGTCGAGTTGCCGATCGCCTCGCGTGTGACGAAGCCGCGGATGCGGCGCTCGGCATCCAGCACGAACGCGTATTCAGCGCTGCCGTTCAGCGACTCGGCAACGCTCGTCTGATCGAGATTGCGCACCAGCGGCACGCCGTTCGCCTGCATCAGATCGCCCGCCGTCAAGTAGCGGCTCGTATCGACGCCCTCGAAGAACGCGCGCACATAGTCGTCCGCCGGGTTCGCGATGATGTCCTGCGGCGTGCCGATCTGCACAACGCGCCCGCCTTCCATGATCGCGATGCGCGTGCCGATACGCAGTGCCTCTTCCAGATCGTGGGACACGAACAGAATGGTGCGCTGCTGGTTCTTCTGCAATTCGAGCAGCACGTTCTGCATTTCCTTGCGCTTGAGCGGGTCGAGCGCCGAGAAAGCCTCGTCCATGATCATCAGCGAGGGGTTCACCGCGAGCGCACGCGCGAGACCGACGCGCTGCTGCATGCCGCCCGACAGCTCGGAAGGCAGCTTGCCCGCGAACGTCGCAAGGCCCACCTGTTCGAGCACTTCGAGCGCGCGCTTCTCGCGTTGCTTACGTCCCATGCCGCCGACTTCGAGGCCGAACGCCGCATTCGACAGCACCGTGCGTTGCGGCATCAGCGCGAACGACTGGAACACCATGCTCATGTCGGTGCGACGCAGCGACGTCAGCTCGGAGCGCTTGATGGCGGCGACATCGCGGCCATCGATAATCACCTTGCCCGCCGTCGGTTCGACGAGCCGGTTGATGAGACGGATCAGCGTGGACTTGCCGGAGCCGGACAGGCCCATCAGCACGAAAATCTCGCCTTCCTGCACATCGAAGGAGACATTGTGGACGCCGACCACATGCCCCGTCTTGGCGAATACCTCGTCCTTCGACGCGCCTCGCGAGAGCATGTCCTGCGCCAACTTCGGGTTAGGCCCGAAAACCTTACATAATCCTTCGACCACGACCTTTGGGGATTTCATCGAGTCCATCTCCTCGTGGTGCAGGCGCCGGCCTGCACATGTGTGACTACATAGTTGCCAGAAAAAACCCCGCCTAGCCGACTAATTGCGACAGACGCTTGCGGAAATGCGACACGAGGAAAAACGAACGGGCGTTAGCGGATGCTTGCAGCCCTTGTGCAGCAAGACTTTGCGAGGATGCTGCAGTGCGTGATGAGCGACTGCGCGTGTCGCTTATTGGAAGGTCGGCGTTCAACGAATGACGCATTCGCGGCGCGTTTCCACAAGCGCCGTCAAGGGTTCTGCCTGCCGTGCCGCGCAAACTCGTCCGTCCATCGCGTCTGTTGCGCTGCAACCGCGTCGCGTCGTGATCCTCGCGGCGCTTCCGACGAACGCCATCTCGTGCAACGAATGGGCTAAGCTGATCTGCACCGATGCACGAAAAACGACACCAAAACAGGAGACCTCATGCGCAAACTCCGCTCGCAAAGCTGGTTCGGCCGCAACGACAAGGACGGCTTCATCCATCGTTCGTGGATGAAAAACCAGGGCATTCCGCACGATGAATTCGATGGCCGCCCCGTGGTCGGCATCTGCAATACATGGTCGGAACTGACGCCCTGCAACGCGCACTTCCGCGAGCTTGCCGAGTACGTGAAGCGCGGCGTGCGCGAGGCTGGCGGCCTGCCGCTCGAATTCCCCGTGATGTCGCTCGGCGAATCGAACCTGCGGCCCACGGCGATGCTGTTTCGCAATCTGGCTTCGATGGATGTCGAAGAGTCGATACGCGGCAATCCGCTCGACGGCGTGATCCTGCTGGTCGGCTGTGACAAGACCACGCCGGCGCTGTTGATGGGCGCGGCCTCCTGCAACCTGCCCGCGCTCGCCGTGTCAGGCGGACCGATGCTCAACGGCCGCTTTCGCGGCCGCACGATCGGCTCGGGCACGGGTGTGTGGCAGATGTCCGAAGAAGTACGCGCGGGCACGATGAGCCAGCAGGAATTCATCGACGCCGAATCGTGCATGAATCGCTCGCGCGGCCATTGCATGACGATGGGCACGGCATCGACGATGGCGTCGATGGTCGAATCGCTCGGCATCGGCCTGCCGCACAACGCGGCGATTCCTGCCGTCGATGCGCGCCGCCAGGTGCTCGCGCATCTCGCCGGACGGCGCATCGTCGAGATGGTCCGCGACGATGTGACGATGGACAAGATCCTCACGCGCCAGGCCTTTGAAAACGCGATCCGCACGAACGCCGCGATCGGCGGATCGACGAATGCCGTCGTGCATCTGATTGCGCTCGCGCGGCGCATCGGCGTGGATCTCGCGCTCGACGACTGGGAACTCGGCTCGGATGTGCCGTGCCTCGTGAACCTGCAGCCATCGGGCGAGTACCTGATGGAAGATTTCTACTACGCGGGCGGCTTGCCTGCCGTGTTGCGGCAACTCGGCGAGCAAGGGCTGCTGCATCGTGATGCGTTGACCGTCAATGGCAAAACCATCTGGGACAACGTAAGCGATGCGCCCAACTACGATCAGAAGGTAATCACCACTTTCGCCGAGCCGTTCAAGCCGCAAGCGGGCATCGCCGTGCTGCGCGGCAATCTCGCGCCGAATGGCGCCGTCATCAAGCCGTCCGCGGCCACGGCTTCGCTGTTGAAGCATCGCGGGCGCGCGGTGGTGTTCGAGAACGTCGAAGAACTGCACGCGAAGGTCGACGACGACTCGCTCGATATCGACGAGCATTGCGTGATGGTGCTCAAGGGCGCGGGGCCGAAGGGCTATCCCGGCTTTGCCGAGGTCGGCAACATGCCGCTGCCGAAAAAGGTCCTGCAAAAAGGCATTACCGACATGGTCCGCATCTCCGATGGCCGCATGAGCGGCACGGCATATGGCGCGGTGGTGCTGCACATAACGCCCGAAGCAGCGGCAGGCGGACCGCTCGCGCTCGTGCAGACGGGCGACATGATCGAACTCGACGTCGCCGCGCGGCGTTTGCATCTGGACGTCACAGACGAAGAACTCGAACGGCGCCGTGCCGCATGGCACGCGCCTGAGCTGCCCGCACGCGGCTATTATCGGCTCTACGTCGAGCATGTATTGCAGGCCGATCAGGGTGCCGATCTCGACTTCCTGGTGGGTGCGAGCGGCGCGCCTGTGCCGCGCGACTCGCATTGATCATGACGCGACTATCCTCTTTCTCGCCACGCGGCATGTGGCCCGTGCTCTACGCCTACTTCGACGAAAACGATACGCTCGACCGTCAAGCGATCCACACGCAGATCGACGCAACGATCGATGCGGGTGCAAGCGGCATCGTGATTCTCGGTCTTGCGACGGAGGTCAACCGTTTATCGCTTGAAGAGAAGCAGCGTTTTATCGAATGGACGGGCGAACACATTGTCGGTCGTGTGCCGTTCGCCGTGACGATCACAGGTGACACCGCCGACGCACAACTCGCATTGGCGGATTACGCAGCGGATCACGGCGCCTCGTCGCTGATCCTGCAACCACCATCGGTTCGCGACAAACCCGAATCGTTTTACTTCGATTTTTTTGCCGACGTCATGCAGCGCGTGCGCGTGCCTGTCGGTATCCAGAATGCGCCTGAATATCTGGGTGTCGGACTAACGGTTCAATCGCTCGTTGCGCTCGCCGCGCAGTGCGGCCAATTTCAGTGGCTCAAAGGCGAAGGCCCGGCCACGATCATTCATTCGACGATCGAGCGGCTGCGCGAGCATGGCAGTCCGTTACCCGTGTTCAATGGGCGCGGAGGCCAGGAACTGATCGACAATCTGCGCGCCGGTTGCGCGGGCCTGATCGTCGCACCTGATTCATTCGACTGGCAAGCTGCGATTTACAGCGCTTTCATCGAAGGGAATCACACGAACGCGCAAGCGCTTTACGAACGCATCCTGCCGTCCATCGTCTTCGTGATGCAATCGCTCGATGCGTTGACCTGCTACGGCAAACGGATCGCAGCGTGGCGCATGGGTTTCGATGTCGCGCACGACCGGGGCATGCGTCCGACAGCATTTGGCCTGTCATGCGCGCGCCGTTTTGCCGCGGCGCTGGGTCCGTTTGCAGATCAGCGCAACACGGCCCGCTGAAACAAAAAAGAGGAAGGCGGCTTCAAAACCGCGCTTCCTCCTTCACTATCAGCGTACAGCGCTAAGACTTACTGTGCTGCCGATGCTGCTTCGTCGCTGGCTGCCTTTGCGGGCGCTGCCTTCTTGTGCGCGTGCTTCTTCTTCGCGTGGTGCTTCTTTGCGTGGTGCTTGGCAGCGGGCACCGATGCTGCTGCGGGCGCTTCTTCCGTTGCTGCGGGCGCCGATGCCTGCGCGAATGCGGCGATCGAGAACAGACCTGCCAGAGCGGCGGCGATGATGTGCTTGTTCATTGCTTGAATCCTCAAACCTTGGGTTGTTGACTAACGGCTCGCTGGCCGTCGACCTGGTGGGGTCATCGCTCTAAACGCGCCGGTTGATTAAACGTTGACGCTCTTTCAGTTGCTCGCCGCATTCTTGACAGTTCTTTACGAGAACCGCTCGTTACGCTTCGTATTCGTATGTTTTCAATGCAGCACCGCGTTGATCTGCACGATATCCGCGAGGCTTAGCATCGACGTGTCGGCCTTCAGTTGCATCAGCGCGACGAGGGCGTCGTATCGCGCGGCGAACAGGTCACGCTGCGTGGCGTAAAGCATGTCGATTGCGCGCAGCACGTCGGTGCTGGTACGCGAGCCGACCTTGTAACCCACGCGCGTTGCAGCGAGCGTCTCGCGACACGAAGCGAGCAGATGCATCAGCATTTCGACCCGCGTCCGACCCTGCTGATAGCGCGCGTAGTTGTCGCGCGCCGACGCATAGGCGGCACGCGCCGCGGCCGCTAGCGCATCGCGTGCCTTGTCCTGCAGCGCCTGCGTTTCGCGCAGCTTCGACTGCACCGCGCCGCCCGCAAACAGCGGAATCGAAATCGAGAGCATGCCGGTCGCGGTCGTGGTCGGCCGTGCGTAGCCGGATGCGGCGCCCGCAGGCGTGTAGCTACCCGTCGCATAGACCGACGGATATTGCGCGCCCTCCGCCTTGCTGACGTCGAGCTTCGCAATCTCCCAGTCGAGTTTTCTTTGCTGGACGACGTAGCCAATCTCCTTCGCCTGCGTCGCCCAGGCGTCGCTATCTTCCGGCGCGAGGCGCGGCAGCGCGAGCGCGTCAGGTAGCCGCGCCAGCGCGTCGAACGGCGCGCCTGTCATTTGTTCGAGCGCGCGGCGCTTCGCCAGCAACGCGCTTTGCGCGTCGGTCTGTTGCAACCACACCTGCTCCCGGGTCGTCATGGCTTCGCGCAGATCGACGACGGTCGCCTCGCCCGCCGCGCGATTGCGTTGCACGATCAGGATATGCGCATCCACGGCGGCTGCGTACTCCGCCGCCCGCCCGATCTCGTCCTCTGCCGCTAGTTCGTCGAAATACGCGCGCACCGCGCGCAATAGCACGGTTTGCCGCGCGACTTCGACATCGACGGCGCCGCGCACCTCGACGTAGTCGGCTTGGCGGTAGGCAGCCAATTTCGTCCAGTCGAATAACGACTGCGTCAGCGAGACGGTCCAGCCGTTTTGCCAGTACGACGTCCTCGGGAAGCCATCCGTCGCGATGCTGTTGTAACTGCGTCCCCACCCGCCCGAGATTTGCGGCAACAACGCTCCGCGCGCCTGCGGCACGGCCTCTTTTGCGGCTTCATACGCGGCGCGCGCCTGCGCGAGATCGGCGTCATAGCCGAGCGACTGCTGAACGGCGGTCACGAGATCGGCAGCATACGCGCCGATGCTCGTCACGCAAAGCGCAGCCGCAACGAGAGAAGCTCTGCATCTACGCATGCGACGGCTCGCCTGCTGCGATGTGATCGGGACTGCAAGGCTCACGCACGAGCGCGCCATCGACGAGCCGGTAACGATGGTTGAACGTCGACGCGAGCGACATGTCGTGCGTGATGACGACGACCGTGCAATCGAGCCGCTGGAGCAGTTCGCCGATGCGCCTGACGGAAACCGGATCGAGATTCGACGTGGGCTCGTCGAGCAACAGCAGGCTGCGGCCCTGATAGAGCGCACGCGCAAGCAATAAGCGCTGCCGCTGCCCCGCCGAGATGTTGGCGATGGTATCGCTGATGATCGTGCGGGTGCGCATCTGCAGATGCATCACATCATTCCATAGACCCACGTCTTCGAGAACCGATTGCAGGCGCGTTTCATCGACGCTTGCCGAGAACAGCGACACGTTGTCCGCGATCGAGCCATGCAGGATCAGATCGCCTTGCCGCATATGAGCGGCGTGTCGACGGATTTCGTCGACGGTAAGGTTTGGCCATGCGATGCCGTTTAGCGACATATGTCCATGTTGCAGCGGCTCGGCTGCTGAAATCAGCTTGAAGAGCGTCGATTTTCCCGCACCGGATGGGCCCGTGATCGCGATCTTGTCGCCTGCGCGAATGTCGATGCTGGCGTTTTTCAGCACCGGCTGATCCGACACGCCGTAGCTGAACGTGACGTAACGAACTTCGATGCGCTCGAACGTACGGACTTCCATCGCGCGCTGGGTGTCGGCGATGGTCGTATAGCGCTCCCCCTCGCATTCGACGATGTCATCGACACGCGCAACAGGCACGCTCAGCATGAAGTATGAGAACACGCCGTTGACCGTGTGCGCGAAACGGTCCGACATCAGCGACTTGTAGATCAGGAACGAGTAAAACACCCCAACCGAGATTTTCCCGCCGAGCATCAGGCGTGCCGCAACCCATGTGATTGCGATGGTGTCCGCGTATTGCACGGCCTTCAGGAAGGCATCGCGCGCACTAGTCAGACGGTTGCCCGCCAGCAAGGCCGCTACGTACTCGCGATACTTCGTCATGAAGATTGCCGTGCGCCGCGTTTCGCCCTGCGCGAGCTTGATCAGCGAAGCGGCGCGGATCGTTTCGATCAGCGCGTCGTCGCAACGGGCCGACGTTTCCAGCACGAGTGCGTGGTTGTCGCGCATGCTCGCGAACATGCCAAGCGCGATCGACAGATAGACGGCGAACATGCCGAGGGCCACGGCCGTGAGCATCCGGCTCTGGATCAGCATGAGCGCGAGCGCCAGCAAACCGACCGTCGTGTCGATGCACATCTGCGTGAAGGTGCGCGTTGCCTGCAGGCTGATTTCGTCCTGCGCCTTGACGCGCGCAAACACATCGCCGACGTGCCGCTTCTCAAACCATGAAACCGGATTGCGCAGCAGATGCCCCAGTAGCCCCTCCGTCGCGGTCACGCGCACGCGCTGGTGCAGCAGTTCGAGAAGCCGCGCCTCGACATACTGGCTCAGCGCACCCACCGCGAAAATGCCCGCGAACGTCAACACGAGCACGTTCAGCAGATTGACGTTGTCCGCTGCGACGACGTAGTCGAGCGTCAGATTGCCGAGGTAAGGCGCCGCGAGAATCGCGAACTGACTACCGACCATCACGAACATGACTTTGGCGAGATGACGCCGCAAGTCCGCGTTCAGCGCCCGCACGCGGGCGAGCGCCTTCGGCACCTGGAGCTTCGCGCGAATGCGCGGCATCCCGGGAGTCGGTGAGCACTCGAGCAGAAAGCCCGATACTGCCGACGCAAATGTGTCCATCGAAATGCGCCGTCGTCCCGTCGCCGGATCGAGAATCTGCACATAGCCACGCCCGCATTTTTCGAACACCACGAAATGCGCGCCGCCGAAATGCAGTATCGAACCGTGCCGGATGGTTGGCAGGTCTTCGAATCCGAAGCGATAGGCCTGCACCGCCAGGCCGAATTCGGTGGCCATGTCGTAGAGGTCCATCAGCGAGAGACCGTTCGCGGAGATGGGCCGATAGGCGGACAACTCCCGCACCTCGGTTGCGCGGCCAAAATGCGTGAGCACCATCGCAAGACACGCGTAGCCGCATTCCGCGACCTCGTTTTGATAGATGACGCGCATCGGGATCAACCTCTTATCGTGCGAAACAACGGTTCGAGCACCCACTCGGCAATCGTCCGGCGTTCGACCACGATGCTGGCCGTCGCACGCATGCCGGGCAGGATGTCGAAATGCTGCTGAGCGTAATCGAATGTTCTCCCATGCAACGTTGCCCATGCCATGAAGTCGCCATCGCCCATGTCCTTTGGCGACGTGGGCGTCGTGGGTGGCGGCGACATCAGCGATTGCACCGTCGTTTGCGAGATCGCGTCGATGCGCGCTTCATAAGTGCCGAACTTGACATATGGAAACGCGTCGAACTTCAGGCGCACGATCTGCCCCGCCTGCACGAAGCCCCGACGGCGCGATGGAATGCGCAGTGCGGCGCGCAACGCGCTCTTGTCCTCCGTGGAGATGACGAGCGCGACATCGGCGGGTTCGAGCGTTCTGCCCGGCACGAGGCTCGAAAACATCACGATGCCCGGTTTCGGCGCCGAAATCGTCGAATCTTGCCGCGACTGCTCGAAGCGCATCCGGATGTCCTGAATGTCGCGAGCATGGCGCGCGTCGTTTTCCTTCAATTGCGCTGACAGATTTCCTTGCGTGCTGCGCAGCGTCGCGATCTCGCCGTTCAGTTGCTGACGCCGAGCGAGTCCTTGCGCGACCGAAATTTTCATCTGGTGCGTGTCGGCGCTCGCCTGCTCTATCCGGTCTGCCGTCACGTAATCGGATACGGATTGCAGTCGATTCAACTTATGCTCAGCCTCGCCTACGAGTTGACGGCTTTGCGCGATCTGTTCGTCGAGCGCCACGACTTCAGCGCGACGGTTGCCGATCGTCGCGTTCGATGCATCGAGTTGCGCATCGAGTTGCGCCTTGCGCTGCTGGTACTGCGCGTCAGCGGCGTGGATCTGGTCATCGCGCATCTGCTCGTCAAACATCGAACGCTGGCGGCCGTCGCTTGCGAGCGACAGGTCGCGCTGCACACGAAAGAGCGGCATGCCCGGCGTCACACGTTCGCCTGCATGCACATAGACGGACGACACGAGTCCGCTCAATCCCTGCACTTTGACATCGGATGGCGAAACGATTTCGCACTGGACGTCCTGCTTCAATTCGACCTCGTGCAGGAAGCCGAAGGCAACGGCCGCCACGACGATGCCCGAGGCGCCGTAAGCGATCCATCGCCAAGGCACATCCTTGAACTGAGGGAGACTGGTTGGTTCCATGATGATCTGCCCGGTGGGTCGTGCTGG
This sequence comes from Paraburkholderia terrae, assembly GCF_002902925.1. GTDB lineage: Bacteria > Pseudomonadota > Gammaproteobacteria > Burkholderiales > Burkholderiaceae > Paraburkholderia > Paraburkholderia terrae. The sequence continues at coordinate 1,982,486 of NZ_CP026112.1, forward strand.
CGTCGACTCGTCGAAACGGCATCGGGACGGCGCGCATCTGGTTCTATTTCACGGGCGCAAACGCATACAGCGAAGGATGACCCGCAACGAGCGAGCGTTCGAAGTTGTTTGTGAGCGCCTCCTCGATTTCGCGTGCGACGCGGTGTGGCGCATCGGGATCGCCGAGCCGTATGGGTTCGAGCAAGGTGCCGGCGAAGCGGCCGCGTTCGAAGCGCAGATAGAACGGCAGCAGAATCGCGCCGAGCGGCGCGCCCATGCGAAACACGCCGTTGTGAATGCGCGCCGCGCGGCCGAACATCGACACGCCGACCGTTTCCATCGGATAACGATGCAGCGTGAACGGCGGCACGTCAGCGAAAATCACGACCACGCCGTTGCGCCTGAGCGAGCGCGCGACCTGCAAGCCAAGGCCGGTGCGGTTGTCCTGACCGTAGGTGTACAGCACATCGAGGCCGGGAATCATCGCATCGTCACTGCCGTAGATGTCGCGCGGCACGCCGGACACCACGCCGATCCGTGCAAGCCCAAGCTTCGCGCGCAAATCGTCGATCACATAGATGTTTGCATACTGCGATACGAAGTGAAACGGCGACACGATGAACGAACAGCCCGGTGCCTCGCGCCTGAGCTGCGCGATTGTTTGCTCAAGTGTGCCGGCAATGCGCTGAAGATCGGGCCATGCCTCATCGAACTGGCGTTGGCGTCCAAAGTGCAATCGCTGGTCGATCAATTTCTCCAGCGCACCGGCGGACAGGAGGCGACTGCTGCGTGGTGCGGTGATTTTCAGTATTTCGCTTGCAAAATCGGCCCGCTCGCGACCGAGCGCGCGTCGGTTTGCGTCGAACGACGCCTTTAGCAGAGAGAATCCAACGGCAATCGGCTCAAGTGCGGCAAGCGGAACACGGGACGCCACGACACGCAGCGCGACAAGCCGCGTACGCCGCGCCGCATGGCCCAGCACACCCCGCAGACGCGACCACCCCATCCGCCACGACAACAGATCCATAGATTGATTCTTTTGAATTTAGGCAGTTCTTTGCCGCCGTTCGCGTGGGCTCGCCCGAATGCAAATGGGCATTTACATCGACAATGCGTTGTCTCGCGAAGCGATCACGAAACGCAAAGCCCCACGCTGGAGCGTGGGGCTCGCCTGGCATCATGTCGCCAACGTCCACCGCCGCAACGCCAGATGATTACAGCGTTCCAACGGCGAACACTGGCCGACGATCAACGCTTGACGACGACCGTAATCGTGTTGCTGCTCGAACTGGTGCTCGTGCTGGTGCTCGTAGCGCTCGACTTGCAGCAGCCGCCAGCCACCGTCGCCTTTTCCAACACGCTGCGCTCTACTTTCTGCATCTCATTCTCCTCGTTGGGTTATGAAAGAACTGCCTTGCTACACAACTGACGGGATTGATCCCGTCAACACTTCAAGCCTGCATCGCCGCCCCGACACTTCACTCCGACATCCGGCATCAAAAACGGCGATGCCAAATCTCATGGCACCGGAGGGCGACCGTTTCCGCTCGAAGAACGATTGCCCGAAACGACCACGACCGTGATCGTGTTCGAGCTGGAACTCGAACTGAAACTGCTTGAACTACTGGAAACGCTGTAACCACCAGCCAGCTTCGCCTGCGCCAATTCATCACGGTCTATTTTCTGCACCGTTATCTCCTTCTATGGGTTTAACAAGGTCGACCTTCCCTACAGAACTGATCGGGATCGCTCCGTCAGTCCTTCAGGATTGCCATGTTTTCACTGCGACGCGGCGACGCATCCCATCCAGTTATCGAGCCGAGTGGAGGTGCTGCCGCGCTCATTAGCATCAGCTTCGATGCGCCATCTGTCTGGTCCGCAATAGCGACATTCGACGCAATGTTCTGTTCGACCGAATACGTTCTCGCTCTCACGACGATTACTGCACCATCCGCCCCGGGCGAGTTATCCGAGTCCATTGCGCGAAAGTACTCGAATGACGCGACGTTGCTCGTGGGTTCAACGATTTTCATGCCTGCCCTGACCACAGGCCGAATCCGCGCCGTTGAGGTGCGATGCGAGTGATGCTTTGTGCGCGCCACATGCAACACCGAATGGTGCAGCCGATAGCCGCTGCAACTGACCTGCAAGCAATGCCGGCAATGAAATGCCGCCGACCTGTATGCAATCCTTGCTCTGATCTCCCGGGTCTTTTTGGATGATGAGCATGCGGCGGCGGGCCGATTGCCTCGAGCGCTCGCGTTAGTACTCGTCATACCCAACGCCAGGCCGAGCATCGCAAAGCACAAGATTAATTTAGTCGGCACTGCCATTTCGTTTCGATCTTATTTCGATAGACACCGTTTGATACCCGATACGCGGACCAGATTATCCATATGGAGCCTCAATTCCGTAATCAGATTTCTTCGATTTTTCGTAGGACTATGCGAATACGTTGAAGGACTATTCCAATTTACAACTTGCTCACATTCCACTCCCTCAGATGATTTGATCCGCAACCTGATCGCGGGATAGAATCGTCCGATCTGAGAAGCCGCTTGCTTCAAGGATTGTGGCTCTCGCCCCACGCCTCTTAATCGCAGCAGCTATACATCCGAGACCGCTTTGCTTCAGCACATGAACAACAATCGCGAGTTCAGGGTTGCCATCGCCGACGACCATCCCGTCATTCGACAAGCTGTCATCAACGCGATCGAAAACCTGCCAGGTTTTGCTGTGGGCGCGAAGGCGCACTCCGGCCAGGAATTGCTCGATCGTCTCACCGAGGGAAGTTGGGATCTGATTGTCACAGACCTGTCGATGCAGAGCGCCCGCAGCGAAACTGACGGGCTCAATCTGGTCGCGATCCTGTGCAAACGGCACCCATCCGTGCCTGTCATCGTGTTCACGATGCTCAACAACGACGATGTGCTGCTCAGGCTATCCCGGTCGGGCGTCGCCGGCATTGTGGACAAGTGTGAAGGCGTGGCGGAGTTTCAGTCGGCGGTACTGAAAGTGGTGAATCATCAGCGACCATTCTTTTCGGAAAGAATCCGGTCACGTCTGCAGCTACGTTGCGGCAATGTCGCCTCGCAAGGCCGCGCACTGACGCTGACGAAGAAAGAACTGGACGTGATACGGTACGTCGCTGCGGGCACGTCGTTGACTCAGATCGCGCAACGGATCAACCGCTCCATCTCGACCGTTGCAACGCAAAAGAGCACCGCCATGAAAAAGCTCGGTCTCCAGACAAACGCCGACCTGGTCAAATATGCACAGGAAAACGGCCTGATCTGAAGCAGGCATCGCTGGACGTCGGGGCGTCTCGCATGACAAAAGAACGGGCCGTGCGCATGATGCGCGCGGCCCGCTTTCTAGCTGCAGGTGCAGCGCACGTCAGAAGTTGAAGTTATCGATATTGCTTGCATCAAACGTGGTCGGCGGTCCAAGAATGATTTCACCTTGCGCGCCGATGGTGCGCTTGCCGAGCTTGCCCGCGTCGAACGATTCCCCTTCCTTGCCCGTGATCGCGCCCGATGCGAGACTCGCCGCCGCATACGCCGCGAGATAGCCCAACTGACCCGGGTCCCACAGCTGGAACGCCTTCACGGTGCCGTTCTTCACGAACGCGCGCATCTGGTTAGGCGTGCCGAGACCCGTCACCGCGACCTTGCCCTTGCTCGACGACGTCGAGATATAGCGCGCCGCCGCCGCAATGCCGACGGAGGTGGGCGCCACGATCGCCTTCAGGTTCGGATACGCCTGCAACAGCCCTTGCGTCTCGACGAACGACTTCTGGTCATCGTCGTTGCCGTACGCGATCTTCACGAGCTTCAACTTCGAATACTCGGGCTTCTTCAGTTCTTCCTGCATCCACTTGATCCACGTATTCTGGTTCGTCGCGTTCGGCGTGGCCGACAGGATCGCGAACTCACCCTCGCCGCCCATCAGCTTCGACACGAGCTGAATCTGCCCGCGCCCAATGCTCTCCGCGTTGGCCTGATTCACGAACAGCTGACGGCCATCGGGCGCTGTGTCGGAGTCGAAGGTCACGACCTTGATACCTTGCGACATCGCCTTCTTCAGATATGGCACGAGCGCATTCGCGTCATTCGCCGCGATGACGATGGCATCCTGACGCTGCGTGGTCAGCGTATTGATGTACGACACCTGCGACGACGCGCCCGCGTCCGACGGCCCCACCACCTTGCCCTGCCCCTTGAACTCCTTGATCGCGGCCATGCCGCCGTCGTCGGCGATCACTTCATACGGGTTGTTGATCTGCTTGGGCACGAACGCGATCTTCAGATCCGGCTTGATGCCTGCTGCGGACGCGGCGACGCTCACGCCCAGCAAGGCCGCGCAGAGCATCATCGCTCCCGCGTGACGCAGTGGTTTGTTCATCTGTTGTCTCCTGGTGGTGGATCGGACTTTTGGCGTCCGGTTGAATTAAACGGCATCACGTACGGCGGGTTCACATGACTTACGACGCACTCGGTTTCGTCAACGTTTGAGCGGCGATCAGCTTGCGGTCGCGCATCGCTCGCCAGCGCGCGACCAGGTTCGGAATCAGCACCGATGCGAGCAGCAGCGCGCCCGTTACGATGGTCAGCGTTTCGCTGGAGACATCATCGAGCGTGAGCGCATTCTTCAACACGCCGATGATCAGCAGCGACAGCAGGACGCCGACCATCGACCCGCGTCCGCCGAAGATGCTCACGCCGCCGAACAGCACGGCGGCAATCACCGACAGCTCGAAGCCTTCGCCGTTGTCACCGCGTGCGCTCGTGAAGCGCAGCGTGTAGACGATGCCCGCAAGCGCGCTCATGAAACCCGACAGCATGAAAAGACGCATCCGCACCTTCGCGACCTCGATGCCGGAGAACGCCGCCGCCGTCGAGTTCGCGCCGATCGCATAGAGGCTGCGGCCGAACGCCGTTGCCTGCAAGAGCACGGTGAACAGCACGGCGCAAACAATGACGATTACGAACGGCAGCGGAATGAACGTGCCGAACAGCGTGTCCATACCGAAGGCCGTGTAGCCCGGCGGAAAATCCGCGACGGCCTGATCGCCGAGCAGCACATACGACAAGCCGCGAAACAGCGCGAGCGTGCCGATCGTGACGGCGAGCGACGGCAGGTTCAGCTTCACGATCACGAGCCCGTTGAACAGCCCCGCGATCATGCCAAACAGCAGCACGACCACGATCACGACGGGCATCGGCAGGCCCATGTGCCACAGCACGCCCATCAGCGCGCTGGACGCGCCGAGTACCGATGCGACGGACAGATCGATCTCGGCCGCGACGATGATCAGCGTCATCGGCAACGCCATCAACGCGATCTCGGTGAGGTCGGCGAGCACATTGCTGAGATTCGCGCCCGTCAGGAACACGGGCGACAGCACACGCCCTAGCCCGAGCGACAGGATCAGCACGACGACCAGCAAGGTTTCCCAGCGCAGCGGCGTTTCGCGCTTGCGCGTGAGCAGCGCGGAATCGGGTTTAGCCATGATCGCGTTTCCTCATCATGCGTTTGGCGACGGAGCGGGCCAGCAGCGTGTCGGCGGCAATTGCCGCGACGATCAGCGCGCCTTCGATAGCCTGTTCCCAGAACGGTGACACGTGCAGGACGACGAGCGCGATGCTGATCACGCCGAGCACGAGCGCGCCGAGCGCCGCGCCGAGTATCGTGCCGACGCCGCCCGTGATCGCGACGCTGCCGACCACAGCCGCCGCCACCACCTGCAACTCGATGCCTTTCGCGGTGCTCGCGTCGACGGTGCCGAAGCGCGCGAGCCACAGCGCGCCCGCAAAGCCCGCAATCGCGCCCGATAACAGGAAGCCCGACATCACGCGCCGTTCGACGTTGACGCCCGCCAGGCGCGCCGCCTCGGGGTTCGAACCGATCGCGTAGTGTTCGCGGCCCGCACGGAAATGCTTCAGATAGAACGACAGCGCCAACAGCACGGCGGCGGCGATCAGCGCGAGCGTCGGAATGCCGAGCACGGTGCCCGTCGCGAGACGCGAGTACGCTTCGGGCAGGCTCGTCGCGTTGATCTGGCCGCCATGTACCCAGGCGTAATCGGCGCCGCGGAAGATGTAGAGCGTCGATAGCGTCGCCACCAGCGACGGCACGCGCCCCACCGCGATCAACAGCGCATTGATGCCGCCCGCGACGAGCCCGATCGCGACGCCCGCAACCAGCGCGACCAGCACGGGCATCTGCGGAAACGCAACGTACAGACTGCCGACGGCGTACGCGCTGATGCCGACCGTCGAGCCAATCGACAGATCGATGTGCCGCATCAGGATCACGACCGTCATGCCAGCCGTCAACAAGCTGACGATCGACACGTTGAGCAGCACGTCGCGCAGATTCTGCAGGTTCAGAAACTGCGGCCGCGCGAGTGACGTGCCGAGTATCAGCAGGATCAGCACGACGAAGAGCGTCGTCTCGCGGCTCTTCGCGATCGTCCCGACGATGCCGCCGGGGCCGGAGCGCGTGCGTTGCAACGGCGCGTGGTCGATCGACGCCGCGTGTGAATGAGTCGAATGCCGGATCATGCTGCGCGCCCCAGTAATGCCGCCGATTGCCCGAGTGCCGCGCTCATGATGCGCTCCTCGCTCGCATCGGCGCGTGAAATGTCGGCACTGATGCGGCCTTCGTGCATCACGAGTACGCGGTCCGCCATGCCGAGCACTTCGGGCAGTTCGCTCGAAATCATCAACACAGCCATGCCTTCCTGAACGAGTTCGGAGAGCGCGCCATACACTTCCGCTTTCGCGCCGACATCGATGCCGCGCGTCGGTTCGTCGATGATCAGGACTTTCGGGCCCGTTGCGAGCCATTTGCCGAGCACCACTTTCTGCTGGTTGCCGCCGGATAGCGTGCCGACGGGCGCTGAAGGATCACTTGCCTTCAGGCGCAGCCGCGTGCCCCAACGCGTCGCGAGTTGCGTCTCGCTGCGCGTCGAAATCAGGCCGTGGCGCACGAGGCGTCCAAGCACCGTCATCGACGCATTGCGCGCGATGCTCAGCTCCAGCGCCAGACCTTGCTGGCGACGGTCTTCGGGCACGAGCGCAAGCCCCGCGCGCACGGCCGCGGCGGGATTGCCCGTCTTCAGACGCTTGCCCGCGATCTGCACTTCGCCCGAATCGATCGGGTCGATGCCGAAGATCGCGCGCGCCACTTCGCTGCGGCCCGCGCCGACCAGACCCGCGAGCGCGACGATTTCGCCTGCGCGCACATCGAACGACACGTCCTTGAACACGCCGACACGCGTCAGATTGCGCACCGACAGACGCACGTCGCCGGGCTTCACATCGGCCTTCGGATAGAACGTTTCCAGATCGCGTCCAACCATCTTCGCGACCACCGATTCCGTCGTCATCTCCGACGTCGGCGCATCGAACACCTTCGCGCCGTCACGCATGATCGTGACGTGTTGCGTCAATGCAAACACTTCATCGAGCCGATGCGTGATGAACAGGATCGCGACGTCACGCTCGCGCAGCTTGCGCACGATCGTAAAGAGCCGCTCGACTTCGGGCAGCGACAGCGCCGCCGTCGGCTCGTCCATGATCAGCACGTTCGCGTTCAGCGACAGCGCCTTCGCAATCTCAATGACTTGCTGATCGGCGATCGACAGGCCGCGCACGAGACGATCCGCGCGCAGATCGACGCCCAGCGACGCCAGCAGTCCATCGACTTCGCGGCGCATCCCATCGTGTTGAATGCGGCCGAAGCGATCGACGGGCTGCCGCCCCATGAAGATGTTCTCGGCAATCGACAGATCGAAGAACAGCGTCGGTTCCTGATAGATGACGGCAAGGCCCGCGTCGCGCGCTTCGGCGGGTGTGGCGAAACGGCGCTCGATGCCATCGATGCGAAGCTCGCCCGTGTCGGGCTGATGCACGCCCGCGAGTATCTTCACAAGAGTCGACTTGCCCGCGCCGTTCTCGCCGAGCAGCGCATGCACTTCGCCGGGCCACAGCACGAGTTCGCCGTCCGACAGCGCGCGCACGCGCCCGAACGTTTTGCTGGCGTGCCGCAGTTCCAGCCTCGGCACGCTTTCAGTGTGTTGCTCCACCCTGTTCTCCTTCATGCTGCGACTGCATGTTGTTCGAGGCTTCTTCAGATGCGGTAGAAGCGTTCGGCATTGCGCACGAAGAGCGCGTCTTTCTCCGCATCGCTCGCGTCGCCGACGATCGACGCATACGCGCGCCACAAGTCGCCATATGAGCCGAATTGCCTGTCCACCGGAAAGTTCGATGCGAACATCGAGCGCTCGACGCCGAATGCGTCGATCGTTTCGAGCACGTAAGGCCGCAGGCTTTCGACGGTCCACTTGTGATCGAACATTGCGAGACCGCTGATCTTCACGGCGACGTTCGGACATTGCGCGAGCGTCTTCATCCCGTCGCGCCACGCGCGATATCCGGCAACGCTGTTGCGATCGACGAACATGCCCGTGTGATTGACGATGAACTGCGTGTCGTGATGCGCGTTCGCGAGTGAGGCCGCTTCTTCCATCTGCGACGGGTAAAGCTGCATGTCGAACGACATGCCGTGCTTATGCAGCAGCCGGAAGTTTTCGCGCCAGGCCGCGTCGCGCATGAAGTGGCGGCCTACGTAGTCGTACAGTTTGTCGTGATGCACGTTGAGGATTTGCCGCACGCCGCGCGTGTTGGCGAATGCGGCGTGTGCTTCGAGCACTTCGGCTGCGTTATCTGCAGCGAGATCGACTGCGGCGACGATTCCGTTCGGCATCGAGCGTGAACCCGCAGCGTCCGCGACGCTTTGCAGCCAGCGCGTTTCTTCGACGGGATCTTCCGGATCGTGATTCGCCTCGACATGCACGCACTTGAGCAGTTCGATATCGCCCGCGTCTTTCAGCAGATCGGCGATCAGGTAATCGTGCTTGAGCACACGCGCATCGCCGACGAACGACACGCCGGGATTGGCGAGCCAAGGGTAATGATGCGTCTTCAGATCCCACAGGTGAATGTGCGGGTCGACAACTTTCATGGCGCGTCCTTCGCCGCCGGCGCGTGTGCGCGGCGAGCGTCGCGAATCAGTGGAAGGGATGCTGCAGTTCAAATACTGGAACCAGCGCTTGCTGGAGCGGCGTACGGTCGGGCACCGTCTGCATGATGTCGGCCATGTAATCCCACCATTTGCGCATCACGGCGAGCTCGGGCAGGCGCTCCATCGAATGATCGGCGTTACGCGTCAGTATTGCGAACAGATGGTGCGTGTCTTCGTCGAGAAAGATCCGGTAATCGCGCACGCCTGCGTTGTGCAGCGCATCGACGAGTTCCGGCCAGATTGCCCGATGCCGGCGCTCGTATTCGTCGCGCATGCCGGGGTTCAGCACCATCCGGAAAGCGATTGTCTCCATGCCGGGCTTGTCTCCAGTGTCTTTGATCACTTGTTCTTGCCGCTCTCTAAGGTAGCGTCTTGATGCGACTATAATTCGGGCGTCGATAGCATCTCAATCCGTTGTTGGGATTGGGCGATACTCAAACCGAATCGCACCGCTGATCCTCCATGAGCCAGAACGCTGCCAGCATTCCCCTCGTCAACCGGCTCAAGTTCAAGCATCTTGCGCTGCTTGTCGCGCTCGACGACGCGCGCAACGTCCATCAAGCCGCCGATGCTATCAACGTCGCGCAGCCCAGCGCGAGCCGGATGCTCGGCGACATCGAAGAGGCGCTCGGCTTTTTGCTGTTCGAGCGCAACGCGCGCGGCATGCAGCCGACGCCGCTGGGCGTCGTTACGCTTGCCTATGCGCGGCGTGCGCTGGCGGATCTCACGCGCTTTGCCGAGGATCTGGACGCGAAGCGCAAGGGCGGGCATGGGCAACTGACCGTTGGCGCGATCATGGGCGCCGCGCCCGATCTGCTGGCGATGGCCGTCGCCGCGCTGAAGACCGAACGGCCGTTGTTGCATGTATGCATTCTCGGGGAAACCAGCGATCAGGTGGTGCAATTGCTGCATCGCCGCGAAGTCGATCTCGCGCTGGGGCGGTTGACTAATCCGTTGCAGCATAACGATTTCAGTTTTGAGCCGCTGGCGCGGGAGACTTTGGTGCTGGTGGTGCGGGCTGTGCATCCCGTTGCCGGGCGGGCGGCTGTTTCGCTGCGCGAGTTGATGGAGTGGCCTTGGGTGGCGCAGCCTATTACTAGTCCGGCTCGTGTTTTGTTTGAAGAGGAACTCGCCCGGGCGGGGCTTGGGACGCCGGCTAATCTCACCGAGTGTGCTTCTATATTTGCTACCCTGCAGCTGCTTGAGAATTATGATGCTGTGGCGATGTTGCCTGAGTCTGTTGTGCGCGATCATGTGCGCGGCAAGTTGCTCGTTGCGTTGCCTGTGGAGATTGGCAAGAGCCTTGCCGGGTTTGGAATCCTTACCCGGAAGGAAGAGGCTCTGGCTGAGCCCGCGCAGCGGTTTGTCGATTTGCTTCGGGTTTATTCGCATCGACTGGCTACTGAAGATAACCTGGCGGTTGGGGTTTGAGGTTTTTTTGTTGTCTGCGACGCTGGGTGGTCTGCTTTGTTTTTGCGCGGGCATCCGCGATGTGATGTTTGCCGTTCACGCGTCGCCCCTGTGCGGGGCGGCACCTACTTTTCTTTGCCGCCGCAAAGAAAAGTAGGCAAAAGAAAGCGGCTAACACCGCTAATTCTTGTATTTGCCTGAGGGCCCCCAACCGGTCTTACGCTTCACACGGCAATCACGTGACCCATGTCCGTTGCCAACGCTCTTGCGCTGCGCCTCACCCGCTTCACGCACCCGCGCTACACCACGCCGTGCCAGACATTCCACGGCCGCCCAGGTGGCAAACTGTGTGTCGGCCCCTTGCGCTCCACACGCATCACTTCGGACCGATAGCGCACGCCTCGATGTAAGAGCGCCGAGCTATACGCCGCGACAACCTACACACAGTTTGCCACCTGGGCGGCACATACCATTCGCTGCCGCTTGCCCGAGTACGGGTACTCGAAGTGGGTGAGGCATTCATTCGAAACGTTGGCAACGAGCACCAACCTGGGCACTGCCGTGTGAAGCGTGGGGACGTTGAAGGCCCGTGGATAAGAGCACGGGCTGGCGGTGTTAGCCGCTTTCTTTTGCCTACTTTTCTTTGCGGCGGCAAAGAAAAGTAGGTGCCGCCCCGCACAGGGGCGACGCCTGAAGCACGCTAGCAAAACGCGGATGCCAGCTCAAACACATAGCAAACCACCCAGCGTCGCAGCCAACAAAACAGCTACTGCAAATTCACAAACAACCCACCATCAACTAACAAAGCAGCGCCAGTAACATACCTTGCCCGATCAGAAGCAAGAAACACCACACAATCCGCCACATCCTCCGGCTGCCCCAGCCGCCCAAGCGGAATGCGCTTCTCAAAGTAAGCCTTCTTGGCATCATCGCCGAGATCTTCGGCATTAAGATCCGTAGCAATCGTCCCAGGCATAACAGAATTACACCGTATGCCATAAGGCCCAAGCGCAATAGCACAAGACTGCATCAGCGAATGCACACCCGCTTTCGTCGGCGTGTAATGCGTCTGCATCCCACCCCCAACGAGCGCACTGATCGAACTCGTCGCGACGATCGCACCGCCAGTGCCCTGGGCCTTCATCTGCTGCGCAACAGCTTGCGTGACAAAGAACGCCCCATTGAGATTCACGGCAACAGTCGTCTCCAACACATCGGCAGGCATATCAAGAAACGCATGAAACGGACAAATGCCCGCATTGCTGGCCAGCACATCAACCTTCCCGAACGCCTCGACCGTACGTCGCACAAGCTCAGGCCCCGTCTCCTTCAACGCGACATTGCCCTCGACGGCAATCACCCGCCGCCCAAGCAATTCGATTTCACCCACCACTTCTTCGACTGCGGAACGCCGGTTATACGACGCATCGTTATCGCCCCAGTAGTTGATCGCAACATCGGCGCCCTCTTTCGCACACGCCACGGCAATCGCCCGGCCAATGCCGCGCGAGCCACCCGTGACGATCACCGCCTTGTCTTTCAGCAGCACTGGCTTCTCCGTTCAATGTTGATAAGGCCGCTCGAGCGCACACTCGGGATTCAACCGCACACCGAAGCCCGGCGTGTCAGGCACCTTCATGCGGCCATTGACTGGCACCGGCTCGTCGAGCAACAACGGCGTGAACATCGGCACCACCTGGTCGGCCTTCGGCGCCATCATCAGGAACTCGGCGAACGGCGAGTTGTGACGCGTGACGACGAAGTGATAGCTGTACACCGACGAGCCATGCGGCACGACCATCACGTTATGCGCATCGGCGAGCGCGGAAATCTTGATTAGCTCGGTGATGCCCCCGCACCAGCCGACGTCCGGCTGGATCAGATCGCAGCAGTTCATTTCGAGCAGCATCCTGAAGCCCCAGCGCGTCGCCTCGTGCTCGCCCGTCGACACCATCATGCCGCGCGGCACGTTGCGGCGCAGTTCGGCGTAACCCCAGTAGTCATCGGGCGACAGCGCTTCTTCGATCCACTTCAGCCCATAGTCGTGCGCGGCCTTCGCAAGCTTCGTCGCGTACGTGACGTCGAGGCTCATCCAGCAGTCGTACATCAGCCAGAAATCGTCGCCGACGCGGCTGCGCATTTCCGCGAGCTTGTCGATGTTCTTTCTGAGTCCCTCCTCACCTTCGGCCGGATTGTGCTGCAACGGCAGCTTGCCGCCGATAAAGCCCATTTCCTTCGCAAGATCTGGCCGCGCGCCTGTCGCGTAGAACTGAAGCTCGTCACGCACCGGGCCGCCCAACAGCTGGTACACGGGCTCCTTGCGCACTTTCGCAAGCAGATCCCACAGTGCGAGATCGACGCCCGAAATCGTGTTGAGCACCACGCCCTTGCGTCCGTAGTACAGCGTCGAGAAGTACATCTGATCCCACATCTTCTCGATGTCCGTCACGAGTTGTCCTTCGAGGAAGCGCGCCAGATGCTTCTCGACGATGAACGCGCCGATCTCGCCGCCCGTCGTCACCGCGAAGCCGACCGTGCCGTCGCTCGCCTCGATTTCGACAACCAGCGTCCCCAGCACGTTGATGCCGAATGACTGCCGGCTTTGCCGGTACTGCGGATAACGCGCCATCGGCGTCGAGATGTGATCGTCGATCCAGTGTCCGTCGGCCTGATCGTGATAGTCCGCGCCGCCGCCGCGGACGACGAAGGCACGCACGTGCCGGATAGTGGGCATCGCCATGTTCTAGAGCTCCGTTCGTGGGTTGCGTGCGCCTCGCATGTCAGCGGGCGCGATGAATGGGTTGCGGGAAAGCGGGCGTGTCGCGCGTCGCGTCGCGGCGCACCAGCGTGCCGATCAGCAGCGCAGCCAGCAGACTCGCCGCGCCGAGCAGCAGCAGACCCGCCGACGTCGACTGAAACGCATGCTCGGCGCTCGTGCGCAGCGTCGGCGCGATGAAGCCACCCAGACTGCCGAGCGAGTTGATCAACGCGATGCCGCCTGCGGCCGCCGCGCCCGTCAGGTAGCGCGTCGGAAAAGTCCAGAAGAGCGGCTGCGCGGCGATGAAGCCGCTTGCCGCGCAGCACAGCGCGGCCATCGCCAGCAGAGGACTATGCGTCGCGCCGGATACGCCGATTCCGCATCCGGCGAGCACCAGCAGCGCGACAGCCCAGCGCCGGTGCGTGCCCGTCGCGTCGGCGCGGCGCGGCACGAACCAGGTCAGCGCGAGCGCGCAGATCCACGGCACGGCCGCCACCACGCCGACCCGCAAGCCGACCGACTCGCCCATCAGCGCCGCGACCTGCTGCGGCAGATAGAAGATCACGCCGTACACGCTCATCTGGATCAGCAGATAGATCGCGGAGAACAGCAGCACGCGTTTATCGACGAGCGCCGCCAGCAGGTTGCGCGGGCCGTGCGCGGACGCGGCGCGCGCGTCGTCGTCGAGCGCCGCGCGCAAGGTCTTGCGCGCTTGCGGCGTGAGCCAGCTGGCGTCTTCGGGCCGATCGTCGAGATAGAAGAACGCCCATACGCCGACCACCGAAGCCAGTCCGCCTTCGATCAGGAACAGCCACTGCCAGCCCGCGAGATTCAACGCGCCGTGCAGATCGAGCAGAAACCCCGACAGCGGACTGCCGAACATGAAGGCAAGCGGCGCGCCGAAATAAAACACACCGACAGCGCGCGCACGCGCCGATTGCGGAAACCAGCGTGTTAGGTAATAGATGACGCCCGGAAAGAAGCCCGCTTCAGCGACGCCGAGCAAAAAGCGCAGCGCATAAAACGTGGTGGCCGTGTGCGCGAGACTCATCGCCGCCGACACGAGGCCCCACGTGACCATGATCCGGCACATCCACAGCCGTGCGCCGACGCGATGCAGCAGCAGGTTGCTCGGTACGACGACGAACTCTCGATGTATACCGGCGGTCGCGGTGTAACTACTTGCCAGTGAAGGCAAAAAAGACATTAGAGCATTTACTCTAAATGCCGTTGACGATAGCTGCACGCTCGTCCCCGAAAGTTGCACAAATAGACAACGAACGGACGGACTATAGGCCCGGCGACAATCGCAAGACAATCCGAAAGCACGATCGAGCGATAGCGAAAGCGAATCGCGACCGCTATGCTCGGGTCGCGTGCAGGCGGCTGCGCGCTAAAATCAACGAAGCAGCTGAAAGATACTACGTTCCTAACAACAAATTGTGATGGCTCGGTTCACTGACGCCTGCGTCTATCACGATCCTACCGACAAAGATCTGCTCGCGATGGGCCATCAGCGTCCATTGAGGGCACTCAACGACGGGCGTGTGACCGCGATACAGGTCATCAATACGTGGCTCGTCGCAATCGTCGTTGACGTTCACGCCTGCGGACATAGCGATGCGTTTTACTACAAGTTGCGCGAGCGCGCGGCCAGCTCGCTCGTGCAGTGGGATCGAACAGGCGAACCGCGGGGCTGTGTCCGTCATCCGCAAAGCGGCCGGCGTCGCGACGACGGCGCCCCGTCGAAGGAGTATCTGCAACCATGAACACCCCATCGCTAATCGTGGTGACTTGCACCGCATTGGCCGCGTCGACCTTCGCTCAAGCCGACGTAATCTATATTGCCAAGGACAAGGACGCGACGTACTCGCTTACGAATGAAATCCGGTCGGATTGCGCGAGTGGCGGCTACGCGTTCATCGACACAAAAAAAGGCGTCCATTGGGATGCGTGCTGGACGATGACCGGTACGAATATGATACTGACGACCTATCCGGTACAGCAGCGCATCGTTGTGCCCGCACTTAATTTCAAGAAGCAATAGTCACCGCCCGTGCGAACATGCGGGAAGAAAATTACAACGAGAGGATTAGCGTGACATCAGACGCATTGTTCAAGCTCATTGGCCAGGTCTTCCTATACGGTGGGGTATCTGTCGGGATCGGCTGGCTAATCTTACAAAAGTCCGCAGAGCGATGGGTTGATGCTCACTTCGCAAAACGCCAGAAGCAATTTGAGCACGAGCAGGCGAAGGAACTTCAACGCATCAAGGCCAAGCTCGATACCGTAATCCAAGGGTCCCTGAAGCTGCAGGAGCGGGAATTTAAAATCATCCCAGAAGCGTGGGAGAAGGTTAGCGAGGCGTACAGCATCGCCAGCTGGTTGTGCTCGCCGCTTCAAAGCTACACATCCCTACAAAGGATGTCGGATGCAGAGCTTGAAGAGTTCATGTCGACGCGGGATCACTTGTCGGAAACACAGAAACAGGCCATTCGCGATAAGCGGCCGGAGGACCGGGACAAGCGGTGGCAGGAAATCGATACTGACAGGCGCTACTTTAAGGCGCGGGACGCGCTCGCTACTGCTGATGGCTTCCTGAAGACGAATTCGATCTTCTTGCCGGATGAACTTCGCGAAATGTTCAATGAGCAGACAGAGGTGATTTGGAAAGCCTTGGTTGCCTTTGAAGTTGGCGTCCAGAGCGAGGATTACAAGATGAGAAATTCTGCTCACGAGACGCTGCGGGACGAAGGGAAACCCCTGCATGAGCGAACCGAGAAAGCCGTGCGCGCAAGGTTATTGGAGCAAACGCAGCTGGCCGACGACAACACTATGATGGACTAGGGCGCGACGACCTCCGATTCTTGGTAGCTTCTATGCTGCATATCGCTGCGCAGGCTCGATCGCTATCGCGCCCGCGTGCAAACGACGCCGCGCTTCTATTCGACTCCCTTATACGATGCGAAGGCCTGGGGGGTGATGCCGGTCTTTTGTCTCACAAGTTCAATGTAATCAACGGCGGTTGAGTAAAAGCGCTTGGCGCTGTCTGCGTCGACGGATCGTGCGTAATCGCGATGATGCACCCTTCGATGCAACTGTGACGAATGAGAGGGATCAGCTATCTCAGTCGGCTCGATCTCGTATGGCGAAGCGTGCGTTACGAGATTGCGCCAGTCTTGCATCTTGGCGATTTGCTGAAACAAGCCGTTGCCCTTGCTCACTTCAATGCCCGCAGCATCCATGAGCATTTTCATCTTGTCCCAAAAGCGTCGCTCGGAGCGGTAGCGTTGGAAATCAAAGGTTGGGAAGCGTTCATCCGACTGCATGCAGAACGCGACCGAGGCAGAAAAGCTTTCGATCGCAGCAAATGAGAGAACCATTCCTCCCGTAAAGAAAGAAAAGCCCATCGACAGCGTGCCAGTCCGCGGCCGAGCGTCCATTGCGAGGCCTGCTTTTATCAGATCGGCAGCAGCATGGAGTGTCAAATCCCAGTCATGATTTTGGGCGGAATATTCGTAAGGCAAAGGACCTCCCTATAAAACCGCTCAAACTTTGTCAAGCGCTCGTATAGCAACGCGTGAGGACACGTCCGGGCTCGCGTTCGAGCAGCCATCACTTTGGCTCAAGCGTGAGAACCTGATATTCGTAAGTGGCATCATCCCTCGGCGCGATGCGCACATGAATCTTCGACAGAAACGTGGCCGGTGTCGCGAGCCATTTCATAACTGCAAGCTTCTCGTCGCCACCTGGAATATCGGCTCCCGTGTCTTGCCCCGTGAGAAGATCCTGCAACATGCCGGCAGCGAGATCAGGCACGCTTAGCAAATCGTCAAGATACCCCTTGTCCCGGAACGATTTCCCAAATCCGAGAACCTCGAAGCCGTGCGTCATGTACATCGCACCGATGTTTCCAAAGAGTTTTTGTGTGTCGGCGAAAGTTCGGTCCTTTGCATCTTCGTTGATTTGGTCGGTGTCGCTGTACCAAAGTAGCCGCTGTTGGTCGTATGTCATCGCGGCCGTAAAGGCCGCCAGAATATGCAGCACGCGCAGAACTTTCTCTCCAACATTGCCGGCCCACTTGCCGAACCCGCCCTCACGAAGCTGATCTTCAACAAACGCGTGTGCCTCACGTTTTGTCATTCCGAACACGGAACCGATTTTCTTGTCGATCGCTATCGTGACGACGGCCCCATGGATGAGATTGTCGATGAGCTCTAGATACTCAGGCAGCGCGCGGCTCCTTGGGCCGTATTTGAGGTCTTTGTACTTGAACTCACTGTAGGGATCGTGGATATTATGGCGTCGTCTCAGGTCCTGCATGTGCCTTTGAAAAGGACCATTCTTATCTAATGCGACGAACAAAAACGAATATGTGCTGTAACGCGCATCGCCATGCTCACCGCCGTAATCGGACATGACCGCGATCTTCTTGTCGTCGGAAAAATCCGGAAGCTCGGGGATTGACTCCAGAGCCCCAGCCAGCACGTGGCAGAAATAGTGATGATCGGTCTTCATGCCGGGTAATTTGAACGGACCGGGTTTCCGAATTTTCCTTCGCAATGGCCCAATAGCGATGAGTTTGGCGCGAACGCGTGTTTCAAGAGCTTGATCGATCTGCGCTCGGAGAACGCTCTTTTTGAACGGAGGTTCCATGGGCTATGTTGGTAAGTATTCTGTATCTCGACCAAGCCGGAAAAAACGTTAGCGAGAAGAACCCGTGATGTGAGGATCTACGACGAATTCCTGGTCAACTAGCATCGCTGCTGCCGATACAGCTCCGATCACATCAAGACTGTCTTTGAAGGTCCAGTCATAGCCCATCGCGGTTTTGCCATCAGCCCCTTCGGGAACGAGGAATATCCGCAACCCTTCCCGGTAGCCAACGCAGTTCGGAAGTCGTTCGTTGACTTTGTCAACATATTCTTCTGGCGAGATCACTGGCTTTTCCATGTCGACCCTTTGCGTAACTGACGTAATAATCGTAGCACGACGATGTGCGCGATAACTTCAAGAACGACAGAAAGAAGATCAAGTATGCTGGTTACGGTCGACCGTCTATGCTTGGCTGTGGCTCACAACTAGCCGCTGATATGCGAGGTGTCAGAAATCACATCGGCCCGTCAGCAACCAGTAGCCTGTACGATCTTGAGTAATATACTTTTTGCCCCGCTTAATCAGATATGGCGAACCGAGAACGCGGCATCCCTGCGCGTTGGGCGTTCCCGTCGTAAATACATGAATCACCACATCGCCCGGAGCGAAGTTCATTGGGTCCTCGGCGACTTGCTCCTTCGTCAAAGGCTGTACCCAGATACTCTCGACACCCATGCCGGCATCGGAGAGACGGCTACCCAGATCGCCTCGATAGGCCGGAATCGAGTGAACGAACTTGCTTATGGAGATAGGGTCTTTGATGGTCTGCTCGGCAGCAGCTTTTGCATTCGCGGACAGGGAAATGGCGAGTGCAACGAACCCGACAACGACTGCGTACCTCTGGTTCAAAGTAATTCTCCGTTTTTGGTCATTGTTTGTTGAACGGGACGGCGGTGATTCTAACTGGTGGAGGATCGTAATCGATGGCAAAAGGAACCGTGACACTCGCGGATGTAGCTGCCCGCGCAACGCATATCAACATCGCGTGTTCCCGTTGCGAGCGGCGCGGCCGCTATCGGCTATCCAGATTGATTGCTTCGTATGGGGAGCATTTCCCGATGACTGACCTCGGCTCCGAGATAGCGGATTGTCCCCAAAGATATGCGGCCGTCACGCAGCGCTGCGACGTGTTCTATCCCGGCTTGCGAAAGATCATGAGCGACGACGATCAGGAGGCAGCCAAACCGGGAGCCAGTCATGCGTCAGACGACGATGACGATCTATAACGTCTATTCACCTTCAGGTGCCGGAACGACCTCGCGCCACATTCCGACTGCCTTGTTGGTGAGCGCGTCAATTTCCTCAACGGTGATGCCCTTCGAAAACTTCGGTATCTCACTCACGCAACGAACAAGGTAGTCCACGGCGAGCGTATGCAACATGATTTCGGCGTCGCGCGGCAACGGCCCGCGATAAACAAGCTGGTCCGAATGATTTCCATGCCGCGAGCCTAATGTTGTGACGTTGGGATGCACGTGAGCGCAGAGCAGCTTGTAAGATACATAGATCGGTTCAACACCGACGTTCCGCAGCTTCTGCCTCATGTCATATCGCTTGACCTTCCTACCTGTCAGTTCGTCGATGATCGGCTTGTCGTGATCGACCCATCGCGTCAGTTCCTCGCGCATCGACTCGTCGATGCTGGGGCTTTTCATAAACTCCCTGAATAGCCCGCCGTTCTCACACGCTGTATCGAGCTTCATCGAGTCAAGATAGCTCTGATCTTTCGCCAGATTCATGAGGTCGCCCAGCCCATCGAGCATCGATCGGATCGGACCAGCAGCGTGACTGGCCAGTCCTGCCTCGACCAAGGCCATCGCCGCATGAAACTGTTCGAAGATCGACATCGTCAGGCAGGCCGACATGCGCGCGGCTTCACTATCAGCCGATACCTCGACCCGCTTTAGTGCCTCGCTCTCCAGCAGCCCAATGATCGCGTTCGCTGTCTCGTGGATTCTCTTCAGATCAGGCATAGCCACCCCGGAAAAAACACGATTATGCCAGCCGACGATTGCGGTCATGAGAGCCGCACGATTCTGGACCGCAGCCCCGCTCCCGAGCGGGGCTTTTTTCTGGACGCCTGAAACGTCGCTGCAATTTAGAGTGTTTGCCCTGCTGAAGTCGTGTGCTTTTTCGACTCGTCTCGACAATATGAAGTTGTCGGCGGCGATGACCGCTGAACGAAACGACAAACGAACTCACGTAATTAAATCTTTAGGAATACATCATGAAAATCGAAATCACGCTTGACGCAATCCGCACGATCGTGGCCGAGGAAATCCACCGCTTCGCTGAAGAACAGGCAGCAGCCAAGGCCGCACGACCGAAGCAGCGCGTCGAATTGACTGCCGAGGAAGCAGCGCAATACATGACGGTTGAAGAGGTCTCTGCAGTGACGGGTTACACGGTCGGTTCGCTGCGCTCGATGGGCTCGAAAGGCTTCACGCCTGCCGCGTTCCCGATCCTGCCAGTCAGGGTCGGTCTGCGCAGCCTGTACGTCCGCGACGATGTTATGGCAACACCGAAAGCGCAGCAGTTCCCGGACACGAGCGCTGCACCGATTGCTAACGGCGCAAACCAGATGGCTGGATTTGTCGCGACGCCCAAGACACTGCCGCCGACCCAAACCATCGACGTGACGCCGGAACCTGCTGGCGCGCTCGGCGCGATGATCCAGAACGCGATCAGCGCGGCAGTGAAAAAGCCTGCGGCCAAGAAAGCGACCGTGAAAGCACCAGCACCGGCTGCGAAGAAAGCAGCGCCGACGAAGCAGATCGCACCGGCCGCGAAGAAAGCACCGGCCGTCAAGCCGGCACCGGCTGCGAAGAAAGCGCCGGCGAAGCGCAAGGCAGCATGACGTAACTGCGCGCGGTAACGCGCGCACCTTTACCCGAATGAGGAACAGAAGTGAGTAATCGAATCATCGCAACTGAAGTACCCGAGTCCCGGCGACTCGATTTCATGCCCGAAGCATTTACGCCGTGCATGATGATGCGCGCGGAAGGACTGGTTTTCCATCAGGCGTCGCTGCTCGCGCGGTCATACAGCGGCGCCTATTGGGACTTCTTCACGCTGTCCAACGGCGGGTTCTATCTCGCGCCGCGCAGTGACAGGCGGTTCGAAGTACAGGTTGAAGGAAACGGCTTTGAAGGCGACGTAAGCGCCGACGCGTTCGGGATCATCGTAACGCTGTTCGTGTATGGCGCGCTCGTGTGGGTCGACGACGAAGCGCTGCGTGAGAAGTATTCCGACCACTATCACCAGTTGCGTGCGTTCGCGGTCGAGCACGACGAAGGCGGCGCGATACTCCGCGCGATCGACTGAGCGATGTCGAAGGAACTGTTGTTTGTCGCCGGTCTCGCATGTATCTGCGCCGGCGCCGTGGGACTCGTCGTGGTGACGTTCATTCATTGATGGAGAGGGTATGACAGAGGAACAGAAGCACCCGCAGCAGCAGGTCTATATTGACGACACCGGCGCGCCGCGCTTCCGGCAGAATGCGATCGTCTTTCACCTGCTCACGCACGGTTCAATCCGTTGGGATCAGATCCTGATGATGGACTTTCCGCTTGCCGACCGCGAGCAGATCGCACAGCAGATGGGCTATTCGGTGATGGGCTATAGCGAACTGCATTGGATCAGTGACGAGTCTTATCAGACAGCACATCGCGCGGCCGTGCTCGCGATCGCGCAGAACAAGCCGGAGTAGCAGACGCTCCCGACTCTCCAGAACCTCCCACAATCGCCCGGCCGTGCGGATCGATAAGAACCGCCGCGCCGGGCGCATCATCGCGCCTATGGCGCTTCCTGCCCGCCTGCGTCGTCTCCGTCGCCCAGTTCCCGTAACTCGATCACGCCTTCATCTTCGGACTCAAAGACTTCCGTCGCGCCTACCTCCAGCACCGTGTCGTTGATATTGTCGTGATCCGTGATAACGCGGATCGCGTCGTCGCCCTGATTTTCAATCTTCACCTTCATCGCTACCTCCTTGACAGGCCCGCAACCGGGCGGAAAGAACTGATTGCGCACGGACGTGCGCACGTCATATTGACTGGACTACAATCGAGGTCCCTGCGTAAATTGCCGCACGCCCCAATGCCTGACGAACGTGAATCGACAGCCATTCCCGCTGTCATCGCTACCGGCACACCAAAAGAGGTTGACGCGTTTCTGCTGGCCTGCCTTAGCCACGAGGAACTGCCGCAACCAAGCTTGGCGGCCATGTATGAATGGATCGCCTGCCTTACGGGACGTAAAGACGACGATTTTCATTCGCACATCTCGACCTGCCATTACTGGCTTTATTTCCAGTACGCCAAGCAAGCCGGGCTGTCGCCCGATGGACAGGCTTACCCGCCGCGTCCCGAAAAATCTAGCTAACGCCTGAGTCGCCAGAACGCGCCAGAATCGTTCCGCGTGAGTGTGCCGATACGGTTAGCGCGGTCGCGCGGTCCCGCCGCGTTCTGGACGCTTCTGGCGCGTCCGGGATCGAATGCACGCCGCGCGGGGCTCAAGTTTTCTGTCGCGCTGCCGATAGGTGATCCCATGAACACGAAAGTCAGCAAGGCGCAAGCGGCCGCCATCGTTAAAGCCGCGACGGAACTGCTTGATCTCATTTGCGAGGTCAAGGAAGTCAATGAACTTTCGCCCGAATGGGGTCCCCTTTACGACAGGATCGTCCAGGGCGCGCTCGCAGAGGTCATGCCGGATGCAACGTTCGAGACGCTATTCGAACTACTGGACAAGCCTGAGGTCGGCCACTGATAGCGGTTCTCGCCGGCGTTCCCCGGATTTCACCCATCGGCTCCGGGTCGGCCGACCTTTTACCGACTATCGGGACGTGGTATGAATCGCCCCGGCAGCCGGCCGGATCAGGGTCGCGAGACGCCCGCCGCGGGCGCGTCGTCGCGTGACGTGTCATGGCCGAATAGCCGCTCCCGCACGCTTGGCGTGTCGCGCGTCGCGGGTAGTGTCTGCCAGCCCGTGTGTTCGCCTATGTGTTCCAGCGCGATGTCGTTGCCGCGCACGAAAACCAGCGTGCAACCGGCAAGCGTCCATGCGAGCGCCAGCACGCCGGCTGCGACGACAACACCCAGCAGCGCTGCGCGGGTGATGATTTGCGCGCGTCGTCTCATGATCGTTATCCCTTCGTAGAACTGCGGAATTGCGGTATGCCGTGGCTCGCGCCTACACTTGAACCATCCATCACGGAGGGTTCTTCTCATGGCTTCTGCTGACGTTGCCCGTCCTTGGGACGGTGAACCGGACGCCGACGAGTTCGAGGCGTTCGGACTGACATGCGTGATGCGGCGCGACCCAACCAACGGCGCATGGGCCGGCTATGTCGGCGTGCCCGCCTCGCACGCGCTTTATCGTCAGCGGCGCGACGTGCGCATCGTCGTGCCCGACAGGATCGCGGGCCGCGAACTGGTGAGCACGCGCATCGCTGGCGCGGACCTGCGTGGTGTGGTGCCGCGCATCCTCGAGGCTGGCATGACTGTGCCGCTCTCGATCGCGGTTGATGTGCACGGCGGACTATGGGGAACGGGCGTGATCGACGCTGGCCATCAGAATGTATGGTTCTTCGGCTTCGTATGCGCGCATCCGTGGGACTTCAAGCCGCTCGATCCGATGACAATCAAGGGATACGAGACGCTTGACCCCGAGACAGCGCAAGCGCTGTATCGCACGCCCGCCGAATATCGCAGCCTCGATTACGCGCGCACGCAGACCGAAGCGCTCGCGATGCAGCTATCCGCTCTGTCTGACGTGGAACTGGCAACATGAGAATCCGCTTCCGCGATCTGAATCCCCGCGTGTCGGCAGCCGTAGCCGCCGCATTCGCTGACGTACCCGCGCTCGATGTGCAGTGTGCGGATATTCTCGCGGCCGGACCCGCCGACGCGATTGTGAGCCCCGCCAACTCGCTCGGCTATATGGACGGCGGGATTGACCTCGCGTACTCGATGCACTTCGGTCCGCAGCTGCAACGCGATCTTCAGGCGCTGATTGCCAATCTACCCGAACGCAGACTCCAGATCGGAGAGGCCATCATCGTCGCGACGGGCGACGAGGGGATACCGGCCCTGATCGCCGCGCCGACGATGGAAACGCCCGGCCCCGTGCCGAACACCATCAATGCGTTCCTTGCCTTTCGCGCGACGCTGCGCGCGATCGCCTATGCGGGTTTCGGCACCGTCCTGTGTCCAGGGCTCGCTACACTCACCGGCCGCATGCTGCCCGATGTGAGCGCGAGCCAGATGCGCGCCGCGTGGAACGCCTTCAATGACGAGCAGCGCGCGATCGTCCGTCACTGAGCCACCTTCATCAGAAACCACAGCGCGATACACGCGGGCCGGTTGTCGAACGCGACGTTGCCGCCGTTCGCATAGATGCTGATACCCGTGCCCGCGCCATAGATGCCGATGCCAACGCCGCTTGCGCCGATCCAGATGCCGGTCCCGCCTGCGTTGACATTGTTCTGGCCGCGTCCCGAACTGTAGCCGGTTGCGACCGGGCATTGCGCACCGCCGTTATCCGCACCGGCCTGAACCGAACCATAGTTCGGGATGCTGTGCGCGTGACCCGGATCGCCCACGCCGTGCGCGTGACCGGGGTCCGCGACGCTATGCGCGTGGCTCGGGTCATAGACGCTATGCGCGTGGCTCGGCATGTTGTCCACCGTCAGCGTGCGCGAGTTCGCGCCTGCTGTCGCGCCCGATGCAAGCGAACCGCCAGCACCGCACGGCACGCGGTCGCGCAGGTCGGGCGTGTTGTTTGTGCCGTCACACTTCTTCCAGCCACTCGGCACAGCGTTGCCATCACCCCACCACATGATGATCGTGCCGGCGGGGACCGCGTTTTTCGCGAGCGAACGCACTTCAGACAGGAAGTCATCGAGCGGGCCGATATCGATCCAGCCGTCGTTTGCGTTCGTGCGACGTCTCAGGCGCACGGCCGTCGTATCGCCCCAGTACATGCCGGGATAGGTCTCGCCCGGTTCGGTCGGTCCCGAGTTGTCCGTGAGCGTCGATTCAACGATGACATTGAGTTGCGTGCGCATGTCCAGACCGGACGGATGCGCGGGAACCTGATAGCTGGTGGCTTGCGTCATGGTCTCGTTCCTTTGGCGAGCTTCGGCCCGATCAGCGAGCGCTTCGAGAAAACGGCAGGCGTGTCGAACGTGGCGAGCCGCGCGTAGCCCAATCCGTCGAGGTCGGTGTGTTCGTACCCATAGCCGCGCGCGATCCAGTCGCAGGTCTTCGCGATGCCTGCGCCATTCGAATCCTGAAAGCGGATGCGAAAGCCGCTCGCGCTCTGCTGGTCGATGTACCACTTGTCGCCCGTCTGCAAACCCTGCGCGACGATCGCGATTGCGGGCGTATCCTTGAACGGCACCGTGAATGTGATAACGCTGCCGGCCGCGTCGATAGGTACGTTGTTGCGACTCTCGATGCGGTCAGGTACATCGACGGTCACACCAAGCTCGATGATCCCGATTCCCTGCGTGTTGTCCTTGACGTGCAGCGCGAGCGAGAAGCGCGCCGCGCGGAATGTGAGGTCTGCCGCGACCAGCCGCGTCCAGGGCGACCAGTCTTCATCGGCCGCCGTCGTCGGGTCCACGTTCGTGAGCGACGCGAGCACGATGCCGCCGCCTTCGTCGATCTTCGTGCCGTCCACATCGAGCACGGCATCCCAATCGGGCCATGTGTCCACGTCGTTGAAGAAGTCATACGCTGCGCCTTCAAGATAGGACGTACAGCGCACCGTGTAGACCTTGCCGAGGTCGATGGCGTGATCGAAGTAATAGCCGCCCGTGGTCGAGATTGCATAACCGTGCGCATCCTGCGAGAGATACAGCACACCTGTGCGCACTTCCGTATAGACCTTCTCGCCCGCGAACGTTGGCTGCTGCTTCATGTCCTCGACGAGGTTGTAATCACGCAGCGGCCCCGTGGTGCTGATGAGCATCGCCGCGTTCTGCGAGAACTTGCCCGATGAATTGCTGAACTTCGCGAAGTACGTGCCTTTCATCAACGGCACAAAGCCGTTGGTCGTGCCGCCAGCGAAGCGCTGGATTTCGTTCGCTTCTTCCCACGACACTTCTGTGGACATGCGCGTCGAGAAGCGGATCACGACCTGACCGCCCACAATCACATCGAGGTTCTTCGATTGCACCCATTGCAGGTTTGCCGCGTCGTTATAGATATCAAGCTGGAAACCCTGCACGTCATCGGGTGGCATCGTGAGCGCGAGCAGTTCCTTGGTCAGCGACGCGGCCGCGCTGCGGATGCCGAGTGCATTGAACGCCCATACCGTGAACGTCCATTGACCTTCCTGCGTAGGCTGGATGTCGAGGCTGTTCATGAACACATCGACATAGACGGGCGAATCGCTCTCGAACTGGTAGGCGACGAGATAGCGCACGGCACCGAGCGGCGCGAACCATGAGAAGGTCGCGCGCGCGCCGACGACCACGGGCGATATCTGGTACAGGCTCTCCGTCACGTCGAGTTCGGTGCAAGGGCCGATGCTGAACGGATCAATGAGGCCGGTCGGGATCGGTTCGAGCTTGATATCGCTCTCGATCGCGGCGAACTTGTCGGGGCGATACGCGATCCCCGCAATCTCATAGTTGCCCGTCTCATCCTCGGTCACGGCGATGCAGCGCCATTGTTCGTTCTGCGCTTCCGACGACGACAGCGACCACACGGACATGACGAGCGGGACCTGCGAAAATGCCTGCGTCACGAAAAGCGTCGTCGTGTCACCCGGAGTCTGCACCCAGACCGGGCGGCTCTGGAACGTGCCATCTGGCAGCAGCACCGATATTGTGTAGGCGGCCGCCGCTGACAGGCTCACCGTGTCGTCAATCTCGACATAGGTATCCGTCGCGGCGAGAATGCGCCCGCCCGAGCGGAAACCCGCGCGCACGGGATCGGTGGTGGTGAACACATCGCCCGGGCGCGTGTAGGCCGCATTCACGCCCGTCCTGAACGTCACTGTCTCGGATAGCAACTGCTCGGTGAGCAACGCCCACTTGCCTACGCGATGCGCCTGTCCGCGCGACGTGCAGCCGAGCGCCTGAATCTGTAGCTCGCGGATGCCCCACTGGTCGATCGCATCCCGGTCCTCGACATACTCGATCGCCTGCTCATAGCGGTTGGCAGGATCGTTCCATGTGACGAGCGCGGTCGTGTGGCGCTGGTTAAGCGGCGTGCCCGTATATGTGAACACGCCGTCGATGACGTTCGCGGGCGCGTAAGCCATCACGGGGTCGGCGGGCTTGTCGGCGCTGACGGTGAGCATGCCGCCCGACCAGTAGAGCATCGCATTGAAGATGCTCGCGATCTGCTGCAGGAGGCTGATCGCTTCGGTGCGGGTCTGGATATAGACGTTGCAGGTATAGCGCGGCTCCAGCGTGCCGAACCCGTTCTGCACCATGCCATCGCAATACTGGGCGATATCGTAGAGCGTCCATTTGTCGACCTGCTCGGGCGTCAGGTAAGCACCGAGGCCGAAGCGCACCGTGGTCGCAAGGTCGTACAGAATCCACGCGGGATTATCGGTCCATGCCGTCTTGAACGTGCCATCCCACACCCCCGAATAAACCCGTGTCGCCGGGTCATAGTTAGAAGGCACCTGTATGCGCCGCAGCTTCACGTCGAAGGCGAGCTTCGGCACCTGCTTGAACGTCGAGGCACCGACCTGCACACCCACGATCGCGGAGTACGGGTAGTTCAGCTGCGAATCGACGATCTCGGTCATCGTCTCCCACTGGAACGTATCGACGACATACGACGAGGTCGAGTCGGGCGTGATGCGCCGCACGCGAATGTCATATGTGCCACCGACCACGCCGAAGCGCGAAAGCATCACGCGATAGCTGCGCTGATAGCGGCTCGTCGTCTTGCCGGTGATGGTATCGACGCACATCTGCTGGAAGCCGCCGCCGTTCTTCTGCACGTCGATCGCGATCTGCACGCTGGCGCCCGTGAGGTCGCCCGTCTCGGTGTTGGTCGTGGTCAGTTGCGGAAAGCCGAGCGTGACGCGCACCGCGTTCAGGTTCGGGTTCGTGACACTGCGCACGACGGGCGCAGCGTTGGTCACGGTCACGCTGACGCTGGATTCGCTTTCGGTCGCGGAAAAGCCCGTGATGGGTGTCTGGTACGGTGTGCCCGGCCGCCACTCGATACCTGCGCCCGTGAAATTCCACGAGCCGTCTGCATTCGCAAGCGGCGTGTCATCGACATAGATACCTTGCGCATCGCCGACGATGCCTTCTATCTCGCCTTCACACAGCAGGTTGATGACGCGCGCATACTGCACCGAGCGCAGCGAATCGGGTTCCTCGATCGGAGAGCGGGACCCGCCACCGCCGCCTTTACCACCGCCGCCGCCCGCGCCGATGACGGGAACCGGAAGCCCGGTTTTCATGACACCACGACCTCATTGTTGGTCGAGAAGCCAACCGAGATGATCTGCGAGCCGATCAGCACATGGCCGTAGCCAAGCGGCACCGGACCGCCTTGTCCCGTGGTGTTCACGGCACCATCGAATGCAAGCGACGGCTGGTTCTCCGCGTTCTCGGGCGTAGCGCTGGCGCTGGCGCGCGGGGCGATCAGTTGCGAGACGCCCGACAGCGCGAGCGACAGGCCAATGGAAATCATGGCGGGAGCGAGTGCACCGCCCGATATCACGCCGACGGCAACGAGCGCCGCGCCCGCGAGGATCTTGCCGAACGCGCCCGCGCCCCCGACGAGCGGCACGACCTTGAGCACGCCGCTCGACAGGGGATAGTGCAGATCGGACGCGTCATAGTCCTGATGCGGCCCGCGCACGCGGAACATGCGCGTGGCGTGATCGCGGAAGTAGGCGCGCAGGCCGGGAATCTGGATCATCAGCGCGTGCAGCGCTTCGCGCGGCGAGTGCACGTCAAGCGTATAGGCGCGACCGAACCGGCGAACCATGTCGCCATAGAACCGGACTGTCAGCATGGGAAGCCCCTAGAGAAAAGCGCGATGCCTGAGCACGGCGGTCGTGCGCCGCTGGAAGAACTCGCCGTAAAACTCGCGGCGCGATAGCTGCTCGATCAGGTGATGGAGGATCGTGCCGCCGCCGACATAGACGGCCATATGGTTGTCGCGCCGCGCGCGGATGCGCATGAGCACGAGGTCATGCTCACGCATCGTCTCGCGCGGCACCTCGACAAAGCCCTCACGACCGAAGTTGTCGCGGTACAGGTCCGGACCATCGGGCTCGTTCCACCAGCCGTAATAGCGGGGGTAGTCATTGAGGGCGATGCCGTGCGCCGCGTAGTAGTCGCGTACCAGTGCATAGCAGTCGTGGACGCCATGCACGAAGGCACGACCGACGAGCGGCGCCACGTAGTTCGAGGGATGCGTGATGGTGAATGCGCCGGTCGGATGGTTGACGATCAGCCAGGGCAGGCGCGTGCGTTCGATGCCGGCGAGGTCGGCGCTCGACGGGGCCGGCGACATGAACGGATGCGAATGCGCGATCGCCAGCACGTCGCCCGTGTCCTCGGCCTTCGCGAAGTCCTCGGCGTCGATCAGGAAATGCTCGGTCTCGCGCGCAAGATTGCGGCACGCGACATAGAGCGGCGAACCATCCTCACGCGCGACGACGACGCCGCAGCATTCGCGCGGCGCTTCGGCTTCAGCGTGGATGCGCACGAGCGGCACCACAGATGCAAGGTCGGGCATACTCATGGCGTCACCGATACTGACCCGCACCGGGGAACCCGCCGTACGGCATCGTGCCGGTGGGAAAGCGCAGCTTGCATGAGGCGAGGCGCTTGCCGCACTGGTCCTTGCTCGCGTCGCTGGTCGGGTTGTCGTTCACGTCGGCCACCGGACCGCCCGCATAGCCGCAGCCATCGCCGCGATACTTCCACGGACACGAATTGCACACGACCTGCCGGCGGGGTAGCTGCACGCCTTCCACGTCAAACGCGACCGCGAGTTCAAGCTCAAGCGTCGCGTTGTCCTCGCGCACCTTCTGGTTGATGAAAAACACGTCGTCGGGAAACGACTCGCCGGGATCGGCATACGGGTTGCCGTCCGTGAAGTTGACGGCATCGAGATAGCGCAGCAGCGTGCGCTTGCGCACGACCTTCGCGCCGACCATGTCGCGATACAGACGGCACAGCGCCGACATGATGCCCGTGACGTTCGAGACAACAAAGTGCGGGCGCGGCAACGTGCCTTGTCCCTTCCATTCGAAGCCCGTTGCCTGTAGCGGATAGCGCTGGTAGGTCGTGCCTTGCCACACCACAT
Organism: Paraburkholderia terrae; assembly: GCF_002902925.1. Taxonomy (GTDB): domain Bacteria; phylum Pseudomonadota; class Gammaproteobacteria; order Burkholderiales; family Burkholderiaceae; genus Paraburkholderia; species Paraburkholderia terrae. The sequence goes on from NZ_CP026112.1 coordinate 2,012,678, forward strand.
CGCTATCAAGCTCGTTCGTGCCGGCGTGAAAACAGACGATCGGCACCGACGCACCGAAGCGTGAGAGGTCAAGCTGGAACAGTTCGATGACCGCGCCCGGCGACAGGCTCTGAATGTCGCCCCGGATGGTCACTGGTGCACCTGCTGGAATTTCATGCTCACGTTCATCAGGCGCGAGCCGTCCGCGATCTGGTCGCCGTAGCTGAACGACCACGATGGGCAGATGACGGTCTGTGTCGAGCCGCCACGCGGCGGCGTCCAGCTAAACGCATCGACGCCATTGCGCGCTTCAAGGAACGCGAGCACGTCCTGAGCGACATCGGGCGTCGCGCTCCTGATCGACACTGACCAAACGCGATCCTGCGTGTTGATGCCTGCGGCGCGGCGCTGGGCGTAGCCATCACCGAACTGCGCGAGAATGACGCGCGGTTCAAGCTCATAGCTTGCGTCGCTCACGCACCAGTCGAAGATCGCGCCAGCGGCGCGCGGCTGCAACTGGCGGAATGCCGCCAGCCATTCATCGAACGTGGTAATCATGATGCGAGCAGGCCTCCGCTGCGCTTCTCGGTCGCGATGACCTGTCGCACGACCGCGCTGATACGCTTGCCGAGTTCGATCGCCTTCGCTTCGTCGCCCTTGGTGTCTTCGGTTGCCGTGTCCTTGTTGACGTTCACCGTGACGTTCACGCCACCCGTGCCTAGCTGTTCGCTGGTGAGAATGCGGCCCGGCACATTCGGCGCGAAGTATTCACCGCGCAGCTGCGATTCATTGACGCGATAGAACTGGCCCGGCGCGACCGTGCGACCCGACATGGCACCGCCGCCGAACAGGTCCATCAGGCTGCTCACCCATCCCGTATTGCCGTCCCCGCTGACCGACTTGACCAGCGGCTCGAACACGTTCTTGTAGACAAGCAGCTTGGCAATGTCCTTCAGGATCGAGGTCACCATCTCGGAGAACGACACGCTCGCGTCCTTCGTGCTGAAGATGAAGTCGACCAGCGCATCGGATGACTTTTTGCCGAACCCCTCGATGGCCTGCTGGATATCCTTCAACTGCTGCTTCATCGGGTCCATGTCGTCGAACGCGTCCTTCATCTTCTGCGCGTATCTAGCATGAAGCTCGGCGGCCTGTTCAGCCGTCACTAGCTGTGCTTCCTGCGCCTTCTGCAATTCTTCGATCGAACGCTGATACTCACGGGTGGGATCGATCGAATCGAGTTGGGCTGACGCCCAATCCTTCAGCGCTTCGCGCTGGTCGATCAGCGCCTTGTCGGCGTCCTCGCGGGCCTTGGTGAGTTCATCCTGTACGCGCTTGGCTTCCTCATTCGCGGCCGTGACATTGAGGGTTTCCTGCTTGATCGCGATAAGGCTCGCCTGCTGCGAGGCGGTGAACTTCTGGAACTTCGGGTCGGACAGCAGCAGCTTCATTTCATCGCCATTCGCCTGTGCGCTGCGCAATGCGGCGGCCAGCGCTTCGAGCATGTTTTTGTACTCGTCGATTTCCGTCTTGGCCTTCTTCGCGGCCTTTGCGTTGTCGTCGAGGTTCTTCGTGAACTGGACGACCGGGCGCGAGTCGATCGACTTCCATGCGTCCGCTTCGGCTCTCGCGGCTTTCTCCGACTCCGACGATGACGACCGGATGCGCACCTGCGCATCGTGGACCCTGGTCAGATCGTCGCGCGCCTGATTCCATGCGTCCGACACGATCTTGGCGGCGTTCTTCATGCCGTCGAACGAGGCGGGCTGGTTCAGTGCTGTGCCAACGGCGGTCGCGAGCTTGGCGAAGGAACTGAGTGTGCCTGTCAGGCCGACGATCACCGACATGGCCGTCTTGCACGTCACGACAATGCCGTTGAGCACGCCGTTCCATACCGTGCCTTCCGTCGCGGCATCCTTCATGATGCGCACGACCTCGCTGATCGCGGGTTGCAGTTCGGTCGCCATCACCGCCGCCGCACCTTGCGTCAGATTGCTGACGCGCGTGAGGTCGTCGTTCAGGTCCGACATGGCCTGCGCAGTCTTCGTGCTGACGATCAGCCCCAGCTGCTCGGCTTCGGCCCGCGCCGCTGCAATGCCTTCCTTGCCGCCGTTCAGAAGCGGTATCAGCGCCTGACCTTCCTTGCCGAACAGTTGAGTGGCGACGGCCGCTTTCTCGGCACCATCGGCATACTTCGTGAATGCGCCCGCGACCTCTTCAAAAGCCTTGCCGGGGTCCATGTTCTGAAGCTCGCTGACGTTCAGCCCCAGCGCCTTGAATGCCGCCGCGCTATCCGATAGCGGATTACGGGCTTCGAGCAATGCCTTTTGCAGACCCTTGAAGCCGGTCGTCAGTGAGTCGAGACCGACGCCCGCGAACTGGCCCGCGTACTGGAGCGCGGACAGTTCCTGGGTGGTCGTGCCGATACGCTGCGCGAGTTTGCCGAGCGCATCGGCGTTGTCGATCGCCTGCTTGATCTTGTCGGCAAAGCCCTTCGCGAAATTCATCGCGAAGTCCGCGCCCGTCATGAGCGCGGTGGCCGCCGACGACTTCGCAATGCTCGCGAGCGATGAATTGATTTCGCTTTGCGCTTTCGCCATGTCGGTGCGAAGGCGCGACACATCGGCGGCAAGTTCGAAGATAAGTGAACCAGCGGATGCCATGCGTTACCCCCATGCGGCAATTTCATCGTCAACATCGAGCAGCACGGGCGCGTCCTCGGTATCGGATGAAAACAGCAGGTAGGACCAGCAGAAAAGTTCGTGGGAGTCCATGCGCGCTCTAACGTCCCCCGCCGTCATATGCAGGTGTGAAGCGACCGCATAGACAAGGCGCGTGACGGGGTTCGCTAGATGTTTCCCACGTTGTCCCGGCTCAGCCCGCACACGCGAATCGCCGCGGCGCGAAGATCAAGCCAGTCCACGTAGCACTGACCCGGCAGCTTCGCGAGCAGCGCGGGCGTGAACCGTTCGCCGTGCTCGCCGGTCGCACATTCCGCGACCAGCGCGCGATACGGCACATCGGTGTCTTTCGCCCGGTCCGCACCACCGACGATCCGCTCGATGGTCGAGGGTGCGGGAGCGGTCATCGTCACCATGCCGAAGTTGCGCGTGTTGACCTTCTCTGCAAGTGGCTTCGGAATTTCAAACAGCACGGGCGGCTTGGCCATGTCGTTCATATCGCCTCCCTACGCCGCCGTGACGATGACAGGGGCGGCGGACACAGCGCTGCCGGGCGTCGAGTCGATCGTCGGCGTCACCATCGTGGTGAAGCTGCCGGCCGCCGCATAGCTATGCTGCGCGGTGGTGGCATCGTCCGCGAGGTCTTCCGTTGCCGAGCCGTCGCCCCAATCGACCGTCAGGAGATCAGCATTGCCGTTTTCCTCGGTGACAGTCAGCGTCACGGCGAGCGGCGCAATGCCGGTGGTGGGCGCGACAGAGGCCGTCAGCACATACGGGGGAGCGGTCACAGTGACGCTGTTCTGCGACTTGAACGGTGCACTCGCGCTGCCGCTAATCATCGCGGTCACGACCGGCTGGTACGCGCCCGCTGTCGCATAGGTATGCGTGGCTATGTTGCTGTCTTCCTCGACGGGTTCGCCGTCGTCTTTCCAGTCGATCAGGAACGACGACGCCTTGCCGCCTGCCTCGTTGATGGTCAATGTCACTTCGAGCGGCGCATCACCCACAGCCGGTGACACGATCGGGATCAGCACATAGTCATCGGTGGTCTGTCCAGGGGGCATGGTGAGGACCGACGAGCCCGTAACCTTCAGCGTGGCCGAACCCTGCACCGCCTGATCGACGCCGCCGGATTCATTCACCGACTGCACGATGACGGGCAGCGTGCGCACCGCCTTGTTCCGGTAGATGATCTCGAACATGCGTGTCTTGCCATCTTTCTGCGCATCGACCAGCTTCTGATAGTCGGGGTCGGTCGGGTCGATGAAAAAGTCGAACGTCAGCGTGCCGGGATCGGTGAAGCCGATAAGATAGGTTTTCTCGTCATCGCACAGGGTCGTCGTGTCGATCTGTGCGGCGGCGTTCTGGTTGATCTGGTAGGACACCGCGCACACGTCGATGAAAGCGTGCAGCACATAGCGCGCGTTGGTCGTGCTGAAGGTGGCCGTTTCCTTCGAGGTATCGCTCCCTGCAAGCGTAGCCGACTTCGAATCGCGGTCGATGTTCTGGATCACAAAGGTCCGGTTATCGAGGCTCGACCAGCCCGTGCCGCTGAACATCACGGGCGCACCGTTAGCGAGCTTTGATACATCGTCGAAGACAGCGACGCAAGGCGCAGACTTGCTCGCGTTCTTCACGGTCCCCGTCGCCGCGGCCGCGGCGTCGAGGTCTTCCAGATACATCTTGGTTTTCTGCGCGCTGATCGCCTTCTTCATGCTGTCACCTCTTCAGGTCCGGTCCACGTCGTGATTTGCACCATGCGGCGGTTAAGCCGCGTCTCTACCTCGTACAACGACTGCTCGTTCTGCACGGTCGGCTCGTGGTCGCTGGCGCGCAGTGCGAGCTTCACGCGCTCCATGTTTCGCCGTGCTTCCGCGCGGGTTCGCGCGTAACTGTCTAGCTGCCACTGGACTGAATCGAGCAGCGCATAGCCGCACATCGAGTTCTGCGGGATGGTGGTGATGTCCTGATAGATCAGGTACGGCTCGATCGCGCCGCTCGGCGCAATGGGCGTGAATACGCGCCCCGGCATCGCGCTGTCGAGGATCGAGAACAGTTCGGATTCGGTCATGGTTCGTACCTGACGCCGTTCGCCTTGCACCACTTGGCGATCTGTTTCTGCAAGGCTTCATTGAGCTTGCGGCCCGCTTCGTCCTGCTTGGCTTCGCCAGCGGGACGCAGCCACGGCTTCGCGGCCATGCGCGAGGTGCCGAATTCGAGGAAGCGCCCATAGAACGGGTCGTCACCATATGGCTTGATGACATTGCCCTTGCGCGTCTTCGCGTTGTTCTTCGGGCGCTTGAGCTTCACAGCGACGCGCGCTGCAAGGCCGGTTTTCTTCATGCGTCCGCGCGTCACGCCCTTGGCGAGCGTGCCGGAATAGCGCACGCTTGAACCGAACTGCGTTTCGACGTTGCGCTTGGCCTGATCCATGACAGGCTTCGCGGCGGTCATCAGCGACGAATACAGCATGTCGCGCTGGACCTTCTCGGGCAGCGTTTCGAGAAACGCATCGAGTTCCTTCAACCCCTCGACGCCGGCAATCTTCAGGCTCATGGCTGGCCGCCTGCGGTATTGGTGCCGCTGCCGCACATCAGATGAAGCTCGGACATGCCTTCATAGCGCGGCAGTACCGCATCGACGCAATACACGGTGTCGCCGCTCGTGCGCGTATGGATGACGCGCCACATCGAGGTCACGTCGTCGCGCCAGCGGATGCGGATACGCGTGGTGACGCCTTCGCGAAACGCGGCGGATTGCAGCCACTCGCGTCCGCTCACGGATTCGATCGCCGCCCACACCTGACCGTGATCGAGCCAGTCGGTTATTACGGGCTCGCCTGTGTCCGCGTCGATCTGCACGACGGGCTCCTGCAGCTGCACGCGGTGACGCAATGCGCCGGCCGCCATGCCGGTTGTCTTGGTTGCCATCGCGCGTCACTCCATCGCGGGGTCGCGGCGCTGGTGCAGCAGATTGCACACGGCCCACGGCAGATATCCCTGTTCCCACGTCTGCGCTTCGACGCCATCGGGATCGCGCAGAAAAATACCCGTCAGCAGCAGCGTGGCCTGCTTCACGTTCGGCGGGCATGGGTCTTCGTCGCTATAGGGGAGCTTGCGCTTGAGATAGGCCATCACCGCGTCGCTGGCGCCCGTGATCGCGAGTTCGATGGTGGTGTCGGGAAAATCATCATCGAGCCGCAGCGCAGCGCGTGCTTCATCGGCCGTCACGAGGTCGCCTGTCATGCCGCTTCTCCCACGACACGCATGCGCGCATCCTTGCCGTCGCGCCCGCGCTTGGCCGCAAGCGTCCACGCATCGCCGCCTGCATCGGGCCGGGTGTCGGTGGTGGCGTTGCAATGCCAGAGCGAACCCGCCCACGTCACCACGTCACCGGCGCGGTACGTTTCGTCCGCCTGATACACGCCGCGATAGATCAGCACGGGCAGCGCGAACGTCGCCGTCTCATGCGCACCGCCCGAACGCTCTATATGCACGGTGAAGCTGCGTTCGCTGTCCATGGTCACGCGTGTCGACGCAATGCCATCGACGACGCACGACCAGCCGTGCGCGCCGTGCGTGTTCGCATGCGCGCGCCAGATGCCCCCCTGATGCTGTGCGAGGGTGCCGCGCGGATAGTCGCGCGCGAAGTCGATCACGGGCAGCATGTCGATCTCGAACGCATCGCGTCCCGGCTCACCATCTTTCGGCACCGGGATCGTGCGCGATTCGATCGCCCTGATGCGTTCGGTAAGACGTTCGCCCAGGGCGTCGATGCCGTTCTGCAGGTGGTCGATCGCGCGCCGGTTCTCGACGGTCTGCCGACCGTGTTCCTCGTGCGCGCGGCGCAATCCTTCGATCGCCTCGGTATGGTCCTTGGCGGGCGGGCTCGGCACGTTGATGACGGAATCGCGCTTCTCCAGCGTCTTGATGCGATCGGCGATGCCATCGATGGCTCCGACCAGACGATCAAGTGCGCGCCGGTCCTCGACGGCCTGCCTTCCGTGTTCCTCGTGCGTACGGCGCAGGCCTTCGATCGCTTCGGTATGATCCTTGACGGGAAAGCTCGTCACATTGACCACAGGCTCACGCGCGCTGGCCTTTTCAAGCGCATCGAGCCGCGCGCCGAACGATGTGCAATAGGAGTGGACGTGCAGCCTGATCGCGCGCGCGATGACGCCCAACAGTTCGTCGGGTATTCCGGTCACGTCACGCATGGTCGTCTCCCTCCGTCAGACCCGCCAGAAGCTGCCTGAGCCAGCGCGAGGCACGCTCCTGACCGGATTCGCGCGCGGTGTCGTCGTCGGCGTCGCCGCTGTTCGGGCTGGTGCTGGCGGCCTGTTCGCCTGCGGGCGCGGGATCAGGTTTGGCAAAAGGCTTGTTGCGGTCGCGCTCGTCGAGCGCGGCGAGCGAATAGTTCTGCTGCTGCATGTAGGGCGTGTCGCCGCCTTTCATGGGCCGCAGATTCAGTTTTTTGCGGGCCTCGTTCGGGGCCGCGATACCGCCGCCGACGGCATCGGACAGCGTCTTGACCATCGTCGCGGTATCCATGCGCAGCAGGCCGTCGAGGTCGAGTTCCGTGCGGTAGGTATCGGGCAGCGCGAGCCCTTCATCCATGCAAAGCTCGAACGACTCGATCAGCGACTGGAGACACTGGCTGTAGTAGTTCTGTGACAGCGCCTCGATGTTGTTATAGGTGGGTGCGGTGCCAACGCCGACCATATAGCCGGGGACGTGAAACACGGAACAGACGATTTCGCTCGTCATGCGAAGCTGCTCGATCAGCTGCGCATCGACGGCCGTCATCGTTAGCGGTTCGTATTTCAGGTTGTCGCCCAGGACCGCAATGCGCCCGCGATTCTGGCCGCCGTAGTTTTCCTCCCAGCGATCTTTCAGGCGCTTGGCCGTCTCGTCGCTGATCGCGCCGGGCGCGACGAGAATCCCACCGGGCTCCGCGCCGTTCTCGAAGAACGCGGCGCTGTCGTTGAGGATCGCTAGCCCCTGTCGTGCGGCGAGCGCACACGCGAACAGCGGCGAGGTGCCAACGAGCGGATGAAACAGACAGTTCATCCGGTCGTGGATGATCTCGCTGGCGGGCACGATGACCTGCGTGTCGCCCTCGGTCACGACGCCCGCCAGCACGTCAATGTCGAGTTGGTAATAAACGCCGCCGTCATCGGCAACGAGCGGACGCACGCGGCTGGGATCGAGCACGTAGAGCGCGACGACCACTCCGCGGTTATCGCGCTCCTTGAGCACATAGGTGTTACCGCGTGTGAGCTTGGACATGATCCAGTTCTCGACGAACTGGATATGGTTCTGGTAGCGGTTCGGCTTGCGCAGGACGGGCGAAAACGCCGGTGACTGCGTCTCGATCCAGATCGCACCATCGGCTTTCATCAGCCGCACGGCGAGTTTCCCCACGTCGGCGCTGATAAGCGTGATGCACGCATAAACCGCGTGGTACGCAAGGATGGTTTCGGGCCGTAGCTCGATGTTTCGCTGCCATGCGCCCGAGAACGATTCGCGCACGATCAGCGGCCACCAGCCACCCGAGCCGAACGGCCTGAGCGTGCCACTGCCGACCGCATGCGCGTCCATCGGCACGGGCTTGCCGCGCGCCGCGCGTGAGACCGCGATATCGAAGCCCAGGAGTCGCATCATTCATCCCCGGTATCGCCCGCGTCATCCGTCGCGCGCATGTCACGGCGCTTGTAGCCGCTGCGGGTCTTTTTCGTGCTTTTCTGCGCGTCATCGGCCTGCGCATCGGCGGCCGTGGGCGCTTCCGGCGCATCGGCCTTGCGTCGCGCCTTGCGCGTCGCGGGGGCGTCGCCTGCGCGTTTCTGGCTCGCCGGCGCGTTCGCCGCGGGTAGCGCGACCCGGCCGGTTGCACTGAGAAGCTTCGCGTCGCGCTCGCTCATCTCGATTTCATCCCCCGTCGCATAGTGCCGGTTGCCATAGCTCAGGGCTCGCTTCGCCTTGACTTTCATCACGCATCTCCCAATGAAAAAGGGCACCACTACGGGTGCCCTTCGTGCCACGCATCACGCTTCGCAGATCAAGCGCCGCCGCCGTCGTCTTCTTCGGGCGCAGCGTAGTTCGCGCCGCGAATGTACGCACAGGCAAGCGCGCGGCGCGGCTTCCAGTTGATGAAGCGCTCGGCGCGCAGCGCGATCATGTTCTGTTGCCACAGACTGACAAGCTGCGCGGGACCGGCTGCCGGTGCATCGTTCATCTGCAGGCTGGCTTCGCGCGACGCGTCGAGCGTCACACCGCCATCGTCAGCCATCAGCACTTCAGACGGCTTGACAAGGATGATCGCGTACAGGCCGTTTGCATCTTTCGGCACGTTGGTCGAGCACACCACGGGCAGACCGAAGAACACACCGCCGTTCATGTCGATACCGGGGAACTCGACCTGTCCGAGCGGATTGACCATCATGCCGATCGTCAGCGCCATCACCGGGTCCATGATCCAGTACGCGCCCGCCACCGATGCATTGTTCGCGGTGAACGCCGAGAACAGCGAACGCACGTCGGTGCGCAAAGCATCGGCGGTCGTGCCGCTCGCGTCGATATAGGTTGCGTTATGGGTGATCGACTCCGGCGATACGCCTTCGACTTCGGCCTTGGCAGGATCGACAAAGTCATGGTCGAGCAGTTGCGTGATCGTTTCGACCAGATCGCGCTGCACGATCGCTTCCGCGCTTGGATTGGAGAAGCGAACCAGTTCGTCGGTCAGCACGACAATGCCCGCGACCTTCGCGAAGCCGAGGCGCATGGTCTCGAACGCGAGCGCGCTAACCGGCTTCGGTTGACCTTCACCGACCCACTGCGCCGTGCTTGGTGAGGTCTGCGCGGGCATCTGGATATTGAACGGCACGCGGCGGAACCCGTCGATGCGGCCGATGATGGTGGCAGGCCGCAGCAGTTCGATGAACTCGCCGGTCATGTTCTGATACTCGACCAGCGGAGCCGCCCATGCGGGGTCGGTCGTTGTACCCGCGGCGACGGCCGCACGCAGCACCGCCGCGACCTGCGGTGTGCTGTCCTGCCACGCCTGCGCGATCGCGGCCGCCTGCATCAGGTTGCCGCGCGAACGCGCGAGCGCGATCGCATAGCGCGTGAACGCCGTGCCTTTCGGCAGGTTCTGCTGCACGGTGACGCTGCGTGCCGGTGCAGCCGTATTCGCGCCGGCTGCCGCGCGTGCGGCGCTCGCGCTCGCCGGATCGGTGACGATGATCGGCGATGCGCTGCGCAGGACCTGCGTCTCGATGGTCTTCAGGCGGTGGATATGACCGTCGATTGCTTCGAGGTCCTGTGCCAAGCCGTCAAACTCTTCCTGGTGCGCCGCGTCCAGCGTCGCGCCCGCTTCGGCGGCTGCCTCCATGATTTCGGTCATGCGGGTCGTCGCCGTTGTGCGGCGTGCTTCAAACGCCGCAATCTGTTCCTGAATGGTGAACTTCATTTCACGCTCCGATGGATAGTCTGGATCACAAAGGGTTCGCGAGCGCGCGAGAGAGGGTCATCGTGCAGGCGCACGATATGGGAGGCGGGCTGTTCGATCATTGACGAGCCGTGGCCGGACGCGGCCCGCTCGCTGGCATCGATGCTGCGCACGACGTTGATCGTCGCCTCGCCATTGGCGGGAATGGTGACAAGCGAAAGCTCAAGCCATTCCCATGAGAGAAAGCGGATGCCGCCGCCTTCGATCATCGAATATTCGAGCGGGCGAAACCCGATCGACACCGCGCGGATCAGCCCGAGCCTGACGGACTGCCATGCTTCGTCGAGCCGGTCTTTCAGTGAGCCGGGCTCGTCGATATCAAGGATGCGCGCCTTGAACGGGATGCCATCGGCCTGCGGCTTCGCAAGCTCGACATGTCCCACAGGCGCGTCACTGCGGTGTTGCCAGAGCAGCGGCATGGGCAGCGCGTATTTCGCACCGAGCGGTTCGACCACATCCTCATAGCGGTCCGGTGACGGGGTGCTCGCAATCCCTTCGATCGTGCGCGTCTCTTCGTCGGTGCCGCGGACTTCAAGCAGCGTATAGGCCCGTTCGAGCTTCATGGTGTGTACCTCGCTTCAGAGGAAAAACATCTGGTATTCCGGCTCGCGCTCGGTCTTGCCTTCGAGCAGCAGCGCCACGGCCATCGTCAGCGCCACGATCCCGTCAATGCGACCCGTGGCTTTACGCTTGTTAAAGACGCGGTTGTTCTTCGGGTCCGTTTCCGTCACGGTCGACAGGACGTTCCATCGCAGACACGGATTGAACGCGACGCGGAGCTTGCGCTCGAAGACGAGCTGCTCCACCTGTTCGATCGAGCGTGGCATCCACAAACCCGACTCGGCTGCGCGAAAGAAACCCTGACCATGCGGCACGAGCCTGATTGACAGGTTCTCGTCGTCGAGGTCGCGCTCGAAATACTTGATGCGGTACGGATCGAACGCGAGCCCGCCGATCGCCAGTTCCGCATCGAGCGCGGCGAGCCGCCTCACCACATCGCCGTAATCAACCGCGCGACCCTTGCACGCGTGCAGAAAGCCCGCCTTGACCCATGCTTCATACGGCACGCGGTCATGGTTGCCGCGATCGCGCATGGTGTCTTTCGGCGTCCAGAACTCGACCAGCGCATCGACGCTGCCATCGTCCTGTTCGCACGCGATCGCGAGCGCGGTCAGGTCGCGCGTGCCGGAAAGGTCGAGGCCGCCCGCGATGCGCCGGCCGTGCATCCGTTCGAACAGCGCATCACGTTCGCGCTGCGCGTTAGCTATGACCTGATTCCAGCGCGACTCCCGGTCGGCTTCCTGCTCGCTGGCGGGTTGCGCGATGGGCGGCGCACCGACCTCGCACCTGCACCACAGATCCGCACTGATCCACGGATCGGCCGCATCGACCCACTGGCAGAAGTTCAGGCGCCGCACGGTCGATTCGAGCGACGGCATACCGCGCGCCTGCCGGACCTGCTCGCGCAGGTAGTCATTCGCGATGGTCGAGCCGAGTGACGGATTGGCCTTGATCCAGCACGACTCGTCATCGAACGGTTCTTCGCCTTCGTCGAGCGCGCACACATAGGCGAAGTACGCGTCGTCATCGATCACGCCCGACGACACGCGCGCGCCATACTCGTGCTGTTCATAGCAGACGGACGTGCGATCAAAGCCGCTGTTGGTAATCATCAGGATCAACGGCTGCCGTCTGCCTTTCTTGCCCGCGCGCATGATGTTGATGACGGTCGGGCTCTTGTGCTCGTGAACCTCGTCGATCAGCCCGCAATGCGGGCGCGGTCCGCTCTGGCCGCTTTCATCTGATGCGATCGGCCGGAAGAACGAGCCCGTCTTCACATACGCGATGTTCCACACGCGATCGTCGCGGCCCGACAACGTCGTGCGCGATGCAAGCGCGGGGGAAAGCTGGACCATCGCGACGGCATCGCGGAACAGCACCATTGCCTGATCGCGCCGCGTGGCGGCCGCATACACTTCGGCGCGCGCCTCGCCATCGGCCACGAGCATGTAAAGCCCGATCCCGGCCGCAAGCGGGCTCTTGCCCGATCCCTTGCCGGCCTCGATGTAGACCTCGCGAAAGCGGCGCGTGCCGTCGTCGCGCTTCCAGCCGAAGATCGAGCCAACGACGAACTGCTGCCACGGCAGAAGCTGGAACGGCTTGCCCTCGAACTCACCGCCGTTCAGGTTCAGCACGTCATGAAAGAAGTCGATCGCGCGCTCGGCCGCCGCACGATCCCATCGCAGGCCGCGCGCACGCGCGTACTTCAGATCGCCCAGATGCCGCCGGCACGCGTCACGCACGTGCGGACCCGCGGCCGACTTGCCCGACACGACAGCGCGCGCATACGCGCGCACGGGATCAGAAGTACGTGTCGGCCTTGCTGGGTGCTTCGCCGTTGTCATGCAGATCGACTTCGAGACGAGCGCGCGCCGCAGGCGTCATGCCGAACTCGTTGGCGAAACGCTGCATCAGCATCATCGAACGGTTCGCCACGCCGACCAGCGGATTCTGGATAGCGTTGCCGTTCTTCGTCTTTATCATCAGCGCGGCCGTGAGCTTGTCGCGCTGCTTCATGCGCAGAATCGCGTCCTCGGCCTCGCGCCAGCGCGCATACGCCTGACAGTAGGCGGCCAGCACCGCGCCGTCGATCATCGTCAGCACACCCGACATGTACAGTTCCGGTGTGATGCGCTCCCACTCCTCGAGTGCGTAGCCCACGAGATGCGGCGGCGGCTGCGGAATGCCGCGCCGCGGCTTCGGCTCTTTCTTCGGCAGCGGCCGCTTTTCGCGGTTGCCTTCGATGATGCGCAGTGCGGTCGGCTTACGAGGTTGCGGCATGATGGTCCTCGACCTCAGGCTGTGCGGACTGTTCCAGCAGGCCGCGCACGTGCAGCGCGATCGCGCGCATGAACAGCGGCGGCACGCAGTTGCCGATCGCCGCCCACCGTTCCTCAAACGTGCCACGCAGTACGAACGGGTCAGGGAACGACGCGAGACGCTTCGCTTCCGCGATCGTGATGCGCCGGTGTTCGCTCGGGTGACACGCTTCGCACGCGCCGCCAGCGCCGCCGTTGCGCAGGATCGTCGGACTCGGCTTGTCCGGGTCCAGCCGGTGCAGCCCGTATAGCTGGCGGTTCGGGTGATACTGGTCGCCGCTTTCGCCCGGCTGCATGCGCAGCAGCAGCCGGTGAACGATGCGCGATTCAGCGAAGCGTGCGAGCCTGCACTCGTCCGGCGTATTGACGAGCCCGTGCCACGCTTCGCGCACGGTCGGCGCCAAGGCGAACGGCTTCGGATGCGAGGCGACGACGCCACGCGCGGCCAGATCGTTCCTGATGCCAACGATAATCATGCGCGGGCGCATCTGCGGCACGCCGTAGTGACCCGCGACCAGCACACGCGCGCTGACCGTATAGCCCGATGCCTTCAGTTCGCGGATGATGTCCGCAAAAATCAGGCGCATCTTGCCAACGACCATGCCGCGCACGTTCTCCATGACAAATGCACGCGGCGCGAAGGCGCGCAGCAGCCGCACGAACTCCAGGAATAGCTGGTTGCGGCCATCGCCAAACTTGCGCGCGCCAGCCGTCGAAAAGCCCTGACACGGCGGCGACCCGTCGAATACGTCGAGTTGTCCCGGCGAGAGCCGCGCGAGGCGCAGCGCGTCGTCGCTGGACAGCGCCGCGATATCGCCCAGGTGCAGCGGGACATGCGGAAAGTTTTCGCGGAACGATGCAGCCTGCCTGTCGCTCCATTCGACGGCGAGCCTTTCTTCAAAGCCCGCCATCGAATAGCCCAGCGACGAGCCGCCGCAACCCGCGAACGTCGAGACGACGGTCGGCGCATCGGGCGCGCGCGGCGCGAGATGTGCCTCCCACGCCTCATTGAGTCGGTGGTGATAGGCCATTGTCGTTACCTTGGGAACTCGTGACCGCACTCGGGACACTTGATGAACTTGACACTACTGGCCGCTGACTCGTCGTATTCGACGCCGAGGTCGGGCAGATCGCCAACCGTCATCGCGTCGATCTCTCCGACCGTAAAGCCGGTCAGCGACAGGTCGAACTGGTCGCGCAGTTCGGTCAGTTCTGCACCGAGCATTTCACGATCCCATGACGCGTTCTCCGCGAGCCGGTTGTCCGCGATCACATAGGCCCTGATCTTCGACGCGCTCCAGCCGCGCGCGACCATCACGGGCGCATCGTCGAGCCCGAGGCGCAACGCGGCGAGCACGCGGCCGTGACCGGCGATGATCGTGTCATCTTCGGAAACCAGAATCGGCTGCGTCCATCCCCATTCGCGCATCGACGCCGCAATCTGGCCGATCTGCACATCGCTGTGAAGTCGCGCGTTGCGCGCGTATGGAACGAGCGACGCGAGCGGACGGCGTTCGATCGCGAGCGCGGGCCACGGAGACGCCTGCGGCGATTCTGGCGCGTCCGGGCGCGGTTCCGGCGCACGCGGGTCGCCGGTAGCATCGCCGTCGGCGGATTTTGCCGCGCGCCGCGCGGTCTGTCGTGCCATTTGACCCCCTAACTCGTGAAAAGCGGTCATGAAAAAAAACCAGCGCGCGTGGTGTCCTTGGGACCGCGAAAAATTTCGCGGTCCCCCCCGGGTCACGTCCCCCGGATTGGCGCGCGGCGGTCATCGCTTGCCCGATTGCGCGGGCGCGACAGGCACGCCGAGTAGATCGCAACCGAGCGCGCGCAGCCCGAGGTCATCGCGGGTCTTCGCGTCGTGACAGGGCGTGCAGAGCGATTGCAGGTTCGAGCGATGGTCGGTGCCGCCCTTGTAGAGCGGCACGACGTGATCGACTTCGGCAGCTTGCGTAATCACGCCAACGGCGAGACACATTGCGCAGAGCGGATGCTCCTGCAGCTGGCGGGTGCGGATGCGTCGCCATCTGCGTCCCCGAGTGCGGGACTGCACACGGGTATTTGGGTCCATAGTCCTTAACGAAACACGGGCTGCTGACGGTGCGTTGATATCAGATGGTCGGCACGCTATCGCGGGCCTACCGTGCGCGCGCCTCGTCAGCCGCAGCAGGGTTTTCGCACGCACCATTGCGCGTCAGCACGGGGCGCGCAACGGGTACGGTCACATGGTCCGCGACGCCGGGCGATGCGAACGACCAGAAACCGTTGTCATCCTGTTCGATGCCGGCGCGCGGCATTTCCGCAGCGGTGAGGCAGCGGCGCGAACCATCATCGGCAGAGCCAACACGATGCCGGTAGAACACGGGCGTAGAGGCGAACAGCAGTCCGCATTCGGCGCACTGGTTACGGTCACCACTGAGGATCACGCCGGCGCGCATGGCGCGGGCTTGGTCAAGACTAAGCACGGGCTATCTCCTTTTGGGTGACAGACAGACACGCTAGCCCCCGATCGGGCGTTGCAGCGGACGGTCAGCGGGATTGACGATACGCAAGACTTCCACGCGCAAATTGTCACCGACCATCAGCAGCAATTCACCTTCAGCGGCATACGCCCGGTAAACAGACCGCGAACGTGTTCCGACTGCGCAACGCCTGTCCGCGAGGGATGGGCCGCCACCAGCAGTTCCCAAGGAAGCAGCCGCGCGGATCTGATTGCGCTGGTCCGCGGATAGCCGAGCAGTTTGTATAACCACATCCCGAACACAATCCACGCGCTCCAAAACGAAAAGTCCGCTTCTCTCGCGAGGAAAGCGGACTGACTGATGAAGCAGGCGCACATCGCCTACTTTGCACAAAGATTAGGCAATTTGTCCCGGCTGTGCAAGCGAATCGCCCGTGAGCGCAAATAGGGCCGGAAGGCGGACTTCGAAGTTGCTAGAATGGGGTTGGTTTACCGACCGCTTCACTCAGAGAATGGGCTGTACCTAGCATGGCCTAGAATCCGTTGAGCCGAAACGGGCTATAGCCGTCAGGTGTTTGGTCCAGGGCGTCCCCGGACCTGTACAATGCAGCGCGCCCTGCGACTCCAGACAACTGTTACAAGCATCTAGCGCTGCCCAATCCCGATGGTGCGGAGGGTGTCGACTGAGTCAGAAATCGCCGACAGAGATACTGAAGAAAGCCCGCGGAGAGTGGGCTTTTTTGCTTCGTAAGCAAGTTAGCCTGATTAACCTAGTTTGCGGACTTGTTGATGACCACAACCGAAAGTCAGATAGAGCTGGAGCTGATCGCCAAGCTGTGCGATCTCAAGTATACGTACCGTCCCGAGCTTCGAGACCGTGCCGCGCTGGAGGCGAACTTCCGCGCGAAGTTCCAAGAACTCAACAGAGTAACGCTCACCGACGGCGAGTTCCATCGTCTGTTAGATGAAATCGTCAGCCCCGACGTGTTCACTGCTGCTCACACACTTCGTAACCGCAATGCCTTCACTCGCGACGACGGCACGCCGCTGAACTATACGCTGGTAAACATCAATGATTGGTGTAAGAACACATTCGAGGTCGTCAGCCAACTTCGAATTAATACTGATTACAGCCACCACCGTTACGACGTTCTTCTGCTGATTAATGGGGTCCCTGTAGTCCAGATCGAATTGAAGACGCTCGGCATCAATCCCCGTCGGGCAATCGAACAGGTCGTTGAATATAAGAACGACCTTGGCAACGGCTACGCGCGAACGCTTCTGTGCTTCGTCCAGCTGTTCGTTGTCAGCAACCGCGACTCTACCTACTACTTCGCTAACAACAACGATCGCCACTTCAGTTTCAACGCAGACGAACGGTTTCTACCGATCTACCAATATGCGTCCCCGGACAATTCTAAGATCAACGGGATTGATCGCTTCGCAGATGCTTTCCTCGCCAAATGTACTCTCGGGCAAATGATCAGCCGTTATATGGTCCTCGTCGCCAGCGAGCAGAAGCTGCTGATGATGCGCCCGTACCAGATCTACGCCGTTAAGAACCTCGTCGAGTGCATAGAACAGAACCTGGGCAACGGCTACGTCTGGCATACGACTGGCAGCGGCAAGACGCTTACTAGCTTCAAGGCCTCTACACTGCTAAAGGCAAACCCGAATATTGAAAAATGCTTGTTTGTCGTGGACCGCAAAGACCTCGATCGCCAAACACGTGAGGAATTCAACCGCTTCCAAGAAGGCTGCGTCGAGGAAAATACCAACACCGGCACACTTGTCCGTCGCCTGCTTTCGGACGAAGCAGCGGACAGGGTCATTGTCTGTACGATCCAGAAACTCGGCCTCGCACTTGACGAAAACAGCAAGCGCAACAAAGGTCGAGAGAAAAAAGGACTGTCGACTTATACAGATCTCCTCGAACCGCTGCGCGATAAGCGTGTCGTCTTCATCTTCGATGAATGCCACCGCTCGCAATTCGGCGAAAACCATCAGGCTATCAAGGAATTCTTTCCCAAGGCGCAGCTTTTCGGCTTCACCGGCACGCCAATTTTCGATGCTAACGCAAGCTACAAGCGAATTGAGGGGGATGTCCAGACGCTCAAGACCACAGAGGATCTCTTCGAGAAGTCGCTGCACGAGTATACGATCACCCATGCCATCGAAGATCGCAATGTTCTTCGCTTTCACGTCGATTATTACAAGCCTGATGGCAAGAACGCACCCAAGTCAGGCCAAACAATCGCGAAGCGGGCTGTCGTCGACGCCATCCTCGCCAAGCACGACGCAGCTACGGGCGGACGCAAGTTCAACGCTATTCTCGCCACCGCGTCGATCAATGATGCAATCGAGTACCACGAAATCTTCAAGATGGTACAGGCCGAGAAGCAAAAGGCTGATCCTCGTTTTCTGCCGCTTAGTATTGCAGCGGTCTTCTCTCCGCCGGCCGACGTTAGCGCCGACGTGAAGCAGATCCAGGAGGATTTGCCACAGGAGCAAGAAGACAACAAACACGAGCCGGACGCCAAGAAGAAGGCTCTTAAAAGTATCATCGCAGATTACAACGACCGCTTCGGCACCAGTCACCGGATTGAGGAGTTCGACCTCTATTATCAGGGTGTCCAGAGCCGCATCAAGGATCAACAATATTCTAACGAAGACTTACGCAAAGCTGATCCGCAAGGAAGGTATGCGCACAAACTCGACATTGTGATCGTCGTCGATATGCTGCTGACAGGCTTCGATTCCAAGTACCTGAACACACTGTATGTCGATAAGCCTCTCAAGCATCACGCGCTAATCCAAGCATTTAGCCGGACCAATCGCGTGTTGAATGACACCAAGCCGTATGGTCACATTCTCGACTTCCGCGGCCAGCAGGAGGCCGTCGATGCCGCGATCGCGCTCTTTTCTGGTGCCAAGGCCGACAAAGCCCGCGAAATCTGGCTTGTCGACAAGGCACCCGTTGTCATTGACAAACTGAAGACGGCCACGGAAGAGCTCGAGAGCTTCATGAAGTCGCAAGGTCTCTCTGGCAAGCCTGAAGACATCGCCAACCTTAAAGGTGATGATGCTCGCGCAGCCTTCGTAGAGCACTTTAAAAGAGTGCAGAAGCTGCAGACTCAGCTCGATCAGTACACCGATCTCACCATGGAGCAGGAAATGAAAATCGAAAGCATCCTGCCCAAAGACGAACTAAACGCCTTTCGGGGCGTATACCTTGAAACCGCGCAACGGCTCAAGACCCAGCAGAATAAGCCCGGGGATCGAAGCGAAGTGGTCGATCAGCTTGATTTCGAGTTAGTCCTTTTTGCGTCTGCCACTATCGACTACGACTACATCATGAAACTCATTGCCGACTTCTCGACTAAGAAGCCGGGCAAAGCCACGATGACCCGCGACGAGCTAATCGGACTCATCGCGGCCGACTCGAAATTTCTTGACGAGCGCGATGACATTACTGAGTACGTCCGTGGCTTGAAAGCCGGCGAGGGCCTCGATGAATCGCATATTCGTGCGGGTTACGAGCGGTTCAAGGATGAAAAAGCCGCCCACGAGTTGGTTGGTATCTCCGCGCAGCATGGTGTGGCCGCCGCATCGCTTCAGGCTTTCGTCGAGAATATTCTTAGCCGAAGAATCTTCGACGGCGAGCAACTCACCGAACTGCTCGCGCCACTCGACCTCGGTTGGAAGGCTCGCACACAGAAGGAGCTAGCGCTCATGACGGTACTCGTCCCGCTACTGAAGAAGCGCGCCGGCGGCCGCGAGATTTCCGGGCTTGAGGCCTACGAGGAATAAATGATGGTGAAGCAACGTAAGTCGACGTCAAAACCCAGGCTGAGGTTTCCTGACTTTCGAAAGGTAGCGGCGTGGCAAGAAAAGCCGGCTGGCGAACTTTTTTCAAACCGAGTGGAAAGAGGCGAGGATGGGCTTCCCATCTACTCCGTCACAATGGAAGACGGTATGGTGAAGCGATCGTCGCTTGACCGCAAGGTTGATGACATCTCTGAGCCCGAGCGCAACAAGAAGGTCCGCAGAAACGATATCGCATACAACATGATGCGAATGTGGCAAGGGGCGTTTGGCATTGCGGTCGAAGACTGCATGGTGAGTCCCGCGTACATAGTCCTTAAGCCGGAGGCTGGGGTGCTATCGGACTTTGTTGGTCGGCAACTAAAGCTCCCCCATTCCCTGCGACAACTTACTGCCCACTCACATGGATTAACGAAGGACAGACTGCGCCTCTATTACAAGGATTTCGCGCAGATTCCGTTGTTCCTCCCGTCCATCGACGAGCAACGAAAAATCGCGAACTGCTTAGCATCGTTGGATGAGATGATCGCCGCACAAGGGCGAAAAGTGGAAGCGTTGAAAGCCTATAAACGTGGCCTGCTGCAGCAGCTCTTTCCTCGCGAAGGCGAAAATGTTCCACGCCTTAGATTTCCTGAGTTTCGAGATGCGCCGGAATGGGAGGAAGCAAGGCTGAATCAACTTGGCAAGCTTGTATCGGGATTGACCTATAGCCCAGAAGACGTTCGAGATCAAGGGCTGTTGGTTCTCCGTTCGTCCAATATTCAAGACGCCGAGATTGCGCTAGACGACTGTGTCTACGTGACTGCGGATATAAAGGGCGCGAACCTTTCCGAGCCGAAGGATATCCTGATATGCGCCCGAAATGGATCAAAAGCGTTGATCGGGAAGAGCGCCATGATTCCAGAAGGAATGCCACTTTGCACGCACGGTGCGTTCATGACGATATTTCGAGCGCATGCTCCGCATTTCGTGTTTCAGCTGCTGCAGTCGGGATCTTTTCAAAAGCAGGTTGCCGCTGATCTTGGCGCAACGATCAACTCGATTAATGGTAGCCAGCTTTTAAAGTACCGTTTCGTTGTTCCGAAACGGGATGAGCAGAACCGAATCGCGGAATGTCTGTCGTCACTAAGCAACCAAATTTCTGCTGAGTCCAGAAAGCTCGTTACCTTGAAGGATCACAAGAAGGGCCTCATGCTGCAGTTGTTTCCGTTGCCGGAGGAGGCTTAGCACCATGGCTGCTGCGTATTATTCCAGCCTCACCGACTTGGCGAAACAGTTGCGCGCAGAGTTGCAGACGAAGAAATTTTTCCTGCTTTACGCGTACAACGGTACGGGTAAAACCCGCCTATCGGTTGAATTCAAGGATCTGGGCAAAAATGACGACGAGCGTGACACGCTGTATTTCAATGCCTTCACCGAGGATTTATTCCAATGGGATAACGATCTGAAGAATGACCGAGAGCGGGTGCTGAAGATCAATAAGGATTCTCGTTTTTTTGCCGGATTGGCCGAATTGGAAATGGACAACCGGATCCGCCGCCTGCTGGACCGCTACGCCGACTTCGATTTTCGTATTGATACCACGGAGTGGGAAGTGAGTTTTTCGCGCGAGGTAAAAAGCGGCAATACCACTAAATTGGTAGAGGACATCAAGGTATCCCGGGGCGAAGAAAACATCTTTATCTGGTGTTTCTTTCTCGCCATCGTGCAACTAACGTTGGACGGTGCCGAGGCGTACAAGTGGGTAAAGTACATCTACGTCGATGATCCAATTTCATCGCTGGATGAAAACAACGCCATCGCGGTCGCGCATCATTTAACGCAAATTTTGATGCAGTCCGACAGAGGTCCGCGTGTAGTGGTATCAACACACCATGTGTTGTTTTTCAATGTTCTGTGTAACGAGATCAAGAACAAGGCCCATCGGTATTTCCTAAAAAATGCGGCGAACCCGGGTGGTTATTCTCTCCTAGATACGAGTGCCAAGCCGTTCCTTCACCACCTGTCCACGCTCGTCGAATTGCATCAGGTGGATTCGTCGGGTGCACTTTACACACACCATTTCAATATGATGCGCCGGGTGATGGAGCAAACCGCTAGCTTTTTTGGTTTAGAAGACTGGAAGGCGTGCATCAAGGCGACAGATGACGATCCTGACAAGACGCTGTACAAGCGCATGATCGACCTTATGAGCCACGGCGACTATTCGCTATACGAGCCGAGAGAGATGATGGCTGAAAATAAAGCGCACTTCCGAACGATCTTCCGCCAGTTCGTTGCTGGCCATCCTTTTAACCCGGCGCTCTTCGCAAACGACGCAAAGTAATATTCCATGACTGAACACGATCAAAAGCAACTTGGCAAGACGCTCTGGAACATTGCCGACCAGTTACGCGGGGCGATGAACGCTGACGACTTCCGCGACTACATGTTGTCGTTCCTCTTCTTGCGCTATCTCTCTTATAACTACGAGTTGGCCGCGAGGAAAGAGCTTGGATCGGATTATCCGAATCTGGAAGGCGATGACGCGACACCACTGGCGCTGTGGTACGAGAAAAATTCGGACGACGTGGCCGAATTTGAAAAGCAAATGCGACGCAAGGTCCATTATGTAATCAAACCCGATTACCTCTGGGGCAGCATCGTCGGTCTAGCTAAGGCGCAGAACGACGAGTTGCTCAATACCTTGCAGAAGGGTTTCAAGTACATCGAGGAAGAATCGTTTCAGAGCAATTTTCAAGGCTTATTTTCGGAGATCAACCTCGCCTCCGACAAACTTGGGCGCAAGTACGCTGACCGAAACGCAAAGCTTTGCTCGATCATCTCAGAAATCGCCCGGGGCTTGGCTCCGTTCTCGACTGACGCGGATTCCCTTGGAGATGCGTACGAGTATCTGATCGGACAGTTCGCGGCCGGCTCGGGAAAGAAGGCGGGCGAATTTTACACACCCCAGCAGATCTCAAACATTCTCTCGGCCATTGTCACGCTCGATAGTCAAGAGCCAAAAACTGGCAAGCGGAACAAGTTGGATAGCGTATTCGACTTCGCCTGCGGGTCAGGTTCTCTTCTGCTCAACGTCCGAAACCGCATGAAGGAGGAAAACGGGACTATCGGAAAAATATTCGGGATGGAAAAGAACATAACCACCTACAACCTGGCGCGCATGAACATGTTGCTGCACGGGGTGAAGGATACGGAGTTCGAGATCTATCACGGAGATACTCTCACAAACGAGTGGGACTATCTGCGCGAAACAAACCCCGCGAGAAAACCGAAGTTCGATGCGATTGTGGCAAACCCACCTTTCAGCTATCGGTGGGAGCCTGGCGAATCGATGAGCGAGGACATGCGCTTCAAGAATCACGGCATCGCGCCAAAGAGCGCTGCCGACTTCGCATTTTTGCTGCATGGGCTGCACTACCTGACGGATAGTGGCGTCATGGCAATCATTCTGCCGCACGGCGTGCTCTTTCGCAGCGGTGCAGAAGAGCGCATTCGCCGGAAGCTGCTAGCCGACGGGCACATCGACACTGTGATCGGACTGCCGGCGAATCTATTTTATTCCACAGGCATTCCTGTCTGTATTCTCGTTCTGAAGAAATGCAAGAAGCCAGACGATGTGCTGTTCATCAATGCCGCAGAGCATTTCGACAAGGGCAAGCGTCAGAATCAGTTGCGACCCGAGCATATTCACAGGATTATCGACACCTATCAGCACCGAAGGGAAGAAATACGCTATTCGCGGCGAATCACCATGGCCGAAATCGAGCAGAATGATTTCAACCTCAACATTTCGCGCTATGTCAGCACGGCGGTTGCGGAAGAAGAGGTCGATCTCAAGTTAGCTCGTCGGCAGCTAGTTAGTATCGAAAAAGAGATCGTGAAGGCCAAGGATAAGCATAACGTCTTTCTCAAAGAGTTGGGATTACCCCTATTACCCTGACCGACAGGCAGTAGCTATGAACGCTACATCGTTATGGATCGTTTCGGAGACGGTCGCACAGCGCGTAGCACAACCCGTCACCGACGAAGCTGCGTTCGAGCGTGGCGAGCGCTTCGCGCTCCAGCTCGTCGAGCGCGTCATCGAGGCGCGCGGCATGACGGGCCAGCGCCGACTTGCTCAGGTGCGTGCGGCGCGAGATATCGCGCAGCGACATTCCGTCACCGTAGCGCGGCGGCGAATAGCGACGCCATAGCAGGTCCCACAACGGATCGGCGAGCGGATCAGCAGCGAGCGCGGCGCGAGCAGGAGCCGGTCGGGTGGCCGAAAGATGCGCCACCAGACCGGACACGCCCTTTTGCTTCTCGCCGGGGGTTTGAGCGAAGCGCGCGACGATCGCACACGCCTGCGATACAGTTAAACGCTCGATGACGGCCTGACGCACGAGCGCGCATTGCGCACGCACTTCGAGCCGCGTGAGACCCGAGAAGTCGACCACGCGCGACGGCTCACCGATCAGGCGCCTGACCCAGTCGGCGTGCATCCGGTTGCGTGCTGGGGAGAGACACGCGACGGTGACGAGCGCGCGACGCGTCGCACCGGCATCGACGACGGGCTGACCCGCCATCCGGTAGCTGGCAGCAAGCGCCACGTTCACATCCCGAAAAGTCTCACCGTGCATGGTCGTCGTGCTCCCGTCACTCAGGCGGCGTCCTTGCCGTCGCCATCACTATCGCCGCCGTTGTCTTCGCCTTCGCGTTCTTCACGCTCACGCTGATGCTCGTCGCGTTTGCGCTGGTTGTCGTCCCGCTGACGCTGGTTGTCGTCGCGCTGGCGCTGGTTCTCGTCGTGCTGCTTCTGCGCCTCGTCGGGCTGGTGGCCGGGTTGTTCCTGCGCCGGCTGCTGCGGTGCGTTGCTGGTGGTCATGCGGGTTCTCCTTCCGTTGGCTGCGCGGGATTGCGCAATGCTTCGTTCTCAGGCACGGCCGACACGAGCGCACTGCGCGCGATGCGCGCGACATAGCGCGTGAGGTCGTTGCCCGGCTGCCCGTCGCAGACATCAGCGATCAGGCGCAGCGCTTCGCGCATGCGTTCGTTGTCGTTCGCCAGATGGTGGCGAATTGCGTCCAGTCTCACGGTCATCAAAAGTCCCTGGCGGTTCATGATTCAAACGGGTCCTCGATCAGCGGTTGCAAGGGCATCGAGTCGAATAGCGACTGCTGCGGCTGAACATAG
Organism: Paraburkholderia terrae; assembly: GCF_002902925.1. Classification (GTDB taxonomy): domain Bacteria; phylum Pseudomonadota; class Gammaproteobacteria; order Burkholderiales; family Burkholderiaceae; genus Paraburkholderia; species Paraburkholderia terrae. The sequence continues at coordinate 2,037,184 of NZ_CP026112.1, forward strand.
GGCACGCGCGCGATCGTCACCTCGACATGCGCTTCGGCAGTGGGCTCGCCGCGCTCGGCATGGATGCGCCACACGAAGCGGTCGTCGATAAACACACGACCCTTGAGCGCATCGAGCAGGATCTTCAGGCTGTTGTCCAGGTCGATGCACGACACGCCGTCCTCCCACTGGTCGCCGTATTTGCGCATCCGCTGGCGCGCGTCCTGTGGCATCTTTGGATGCAGCGTCACAGTGAGCGCGATGCGCCCGAAGATCGGTTCACGAATCTTCGCGATCTTGAGCAGCCATGCGACCTCGCGGCGGTACGCCTTCGCTTCGGAAGACACGACAGTCTGCACGTGGCCCTGCACGACGTAGGAGCGCCAGTAGCGGTTCGCGCTCACGGGATAAGGCAGCATGAGCGTGACCGGCTGCTGCAACGGCAGCGCAATCGGATCAGGGGCGACGGGCGAACGCGCTGGCATCACGCATCCTTGACGGGTTCGCCATTGCGATGCGTGCCCGTTCCATGCGGCAACAAGCCGCCAATGATCTTGAAGTGAACGAGCCGCAGCATCAGCACGGGCACCTCGTCCTTGGTCACGACCACTTCGGCGCGCGTGACGCCTTGCAGTACATCGCCGTTGACCATCACCACGGCATGCGCACTGCTCGACAGGTCGAGCGTCACCATCATGGCCGGTCTCCCGCGTGCTGGAGCTTCGATGCGTAGTAGCCGCAATTCGACGTATGCACGGCCATGTGCCGAAGCGCGATCAGGTACACGCTGCTCACGTGATAGCGCGGATACACCTCACGCAGAAATGCGAACACCGACCATTCGTCAGCGACGCGACCTTGCGACAGCAGCGCGCGGATCGCACGAAAGATCATGCCGTGCTGGTCGTGCGAGAAGTGACACGGCGTGAGGTTCATGCAATGGCATAGAGCTTCGTTGCGCTGGAGCAGACATGCAAGCACGCGCTGTTCGCCTCGGGTTTGCAGGTCGTTTTCGTAGTTCACCGATCTTCTCCGTTGAGCAATGCCGCAAGCTGCACCGGCAATACGATGGTCAGGTCCGTACCCGCCTGGAAGTCATCGCCCATGAGTTTCGCCATCTGTTGCAGGCAGGTATGACAGCGCCCGACATCATTGCTTAGGATATCGATCAGATTCGCGATGGACAGACGTTCGTGCTCGGTCAGCGGACAGGCCATGTTGCGTAGACGGTTCGCAGCGATGCGGGCGAACGTGCTCACGTCGTCACCTCTTCATCGTCACTGCCCGGTTCGCGCGCGGTGTATTGCTCGCTGGCGTCGATGATGTGTGGCGACGGCACCAGTGGCGGAAGCTCAACGTCATCGGCCCGAGCGTTGGGGTCACGCACGAACTCGCCGTACTCGTCGAGGTCATCGCGCGAGCAACCGTGAGAGGCGCACCAGTTGCGTATTGCGTCCTGTGCGATCGCGAGCCGGTTTAGCGGTACATCGCGTTCGTTAGCTTCCCGAACGATCCTGAACGCCCACCGGATGCCATCGGCTCCGCCGCCCGGTTCCCGCTTAGGCAGGTTATGCTTTGCGAGCAGTTCCTGAATCTTCGCAAGGTGTGCTTCGCCCACGGGCGTGACGCAATGCGCATGCGTGAGCGCCGGTTGCTCACGTTGCACGTACATCGGGTCGATGTGGCATAGCTCGATGAAGCGCGGCAGCGTCGGCGGCGACTTCTCGTGAAAGAGCGCCGCCACGCCACGACGTAGGGCTTCGCCGCTCATGCCCGCCAGCCCTTCGCGCCACACGGCCTTGATCTGCTCAGGGTCCGGCACGTTGCGCCAGAAGTCCTGAAAGCGCGCGCCCCAGATCGACTCCATGCGCTCGAACAGACGCTCGACCCAGTGCTCAGGAATGGCGCGATTCATCGCGGACCTCCGGCATGGGAACGTCGATCACGTTCGCATCGACGGCCTGCTGCTGCCGGCGCGTCCGCCCGGTCAAGCCGTCGCTGATGCGCTTGCGATCCTTGGCAAGCGAGTCAAAGTCGCTGGGATGGCCGTTCGCGCGCTGGCCCTCGGGCTGCGGCGGTTCGGCGTTGGTGGCCTTCCACGAGCGCGCGGTGCGGATCGCGTAGGCGACGACGTGGCGCACGCTCGGACGCTGCCGGGCGTCGTCGAGCGCATGGCCAAGTGAATCGGCGCTGACGCCTTCGGCTGCGGCCGCGTCCAAGCTGTCACGCTCCTTGGGCGTGAGTTCGCAGCCTTGCCGTTCGAGCACATCGCGCAGACCCGCGCTCGTCCCGTCCTGTCCCGTCATCGGTGCGTCGCTGTCTCGCGCACGCGAGATTGACTGACGAGATGTGATAGAGAGATTGGTTTTAGGTTTACTCTCCGATGGACCCGATGAACCCGATGAACCCGGCTTTAATTTCATTAAATGGTTCGCCTTGGGCTTGCCTTGGGTTTGCCTAAGGTTCGGCTTCCTTGTCTGACGCGGGTTTGCGGGTGGACTAGGCAGTACACTCTGCACTTCACGCGGATGCGGACGCTGGTGTTTTTTCCATTTCGTGATCTGGATAATCTGTTCGCCGTCCACTTCATAACGCACGATCAGGTCCGCTTCGTCGAGTAAAGCAAGAAACTGGTCAACCTCGGGATCGCCAAGGTTCGCGTCATACGCGAAAAGGTCAGCCTTGATTCGCCCTGGGCGATCCTCCAACCGTCCTTCGCGATCCGCGAGCGTGAGAAGGCCCGCGAAAGTGAGCCGCGCAAATGGCGGCATATGCCCGAGCGCTTCGTTGCGGAAGAACTCGGACTTGAGCAGTCGGGCGCGTGCCATGATCGCAGTCCCCGGCGCTCACTCGCCGCTGTGCGGCAGCGGCGTGACCTGCACGACGTTGAATGCGCGCAGCGCGTCACGCAGGCAAGTCTCGCTGTCGCCGTCGATGCGGCCTTGCACGCGCATCAAGAGCCACCAGCCGAACACGTCGCCGGTGCGCGACTGTTCGGCGCGTTCATGCGCATCCCTCCATGCCTGCTGACGGCGTGTTACCACACGCACAACGGGGTCCGCGTACATGGCTTGTCCTCCACGAATTTTCAGAAAGGGAAACAAACGGCGCAACGGCGCCGGCCGTGAAACGACACGACGGCCAGAATGGTCGGGGTGGTGTGATGCGTGGAAAAGATTAATTCCGGCACGATCGCCAATCAAGCGACGGCGTTTAAAACGATTTACCTTGAGTCGCGTTAATTAGAATAAGAAACTCCGAAAACTGTAATAAAGAATTTAGCACTGACAAGGGTTAGAAAGGCGTTCTAGGGGTATGCACCTAAGATACTAATAAAGCGAATTACGAAAATCCCCAAAGCCCCGTCCAGTATGCGAAAGAGGTTTTTTACTAGGGGTATATCCTAGTGCGGTGTCGAGAAGCGTTTCCGCACCGCACTGGTGCATAGGCATACATCATGCCGACGAGCACACGAGATGCACGCGTTTCTAGGTGCTTACCCGCATAAAAAAAGACTCTGCGGCGTAAAAATATCCGACTAGGCGCTTACTTTGCGTGTCAACCAATTGTCATAGGAGACCATACGATGCGGGTTCGCGACTTGGATTTGATGTAGATTCTGAGAATCATTTGCGCGACAAGGATTCTGAAAGCTCTGTATCAAACTGTAATTTAGCTGTCAGCGGCATATTCACATTTACGAAGTGCAGGACTATTGTTTTCACCCTGCACCGTCATTCGATTGACGCCGGATACCGGTGTCGTTTCAAAAGTTAGCATCCAACGACTATTGCGATCTTGGCCGGGAATTAGCGTCCGGTGTGATAAGTCGCACACCGGTTCCATTCAGATCGCATAGAACGCGTTTTCAATAAACGTTGTAGTGGCGATTTTTTTGGAAGGGTAATTCCATGAAAAGACGCACAAGCCTGACCATCGGCGTCAACAGCACGCTCGACGAACTGGAGAGCGCCCGCATGTACATCGACCATCTGGTCGAGAAGGCAAAGCAACCGCCCAGTGTCACGCGACCGGCAACAAAGCTGCCGCGTCTCGCGGCGCTGGGTATGGCCAAGTCTGTCACCAACGCCTTGCGTGATGCTGAAATCACGACGGTTGACGCACTTGTCAAGCACTCCGTACAGACGCTGCTGCACGTCCCCGGACTTGGCATGAAGTCGATCCTGCAGATTCAGCAAGCGCTGTCCGAGCGTGGGCTGGCACTTCACAACGGAGACACGCACCCATGAACACCATTGACCGGGCCGCATGGATTGAGCAGCGCAAGTCCGGGGTCGGCGGCAGCGAATGCGCCGCCGCGCTCGGGCTGGACCCGCATGTCACGCGGCGGGAGTTATGGGAGCGCAAGCTCGGGCACCTGCCCGACACGGAGGATAACGAGCGTATGGCCGCGGGCCGTCACATCGAGCCAGCGATCGCGACATGGGCCGCCGAGAAGTACGGCCTGCATTTGCGACAGCGTCACCAGTCCGTCGTACATGCACGCCACAAGTGGATGCGCGCCAACGTCGATCGCCTGATCGTCGGCCAGCGCTGCGGACTGGAAATCAAGAACGTTGACCGGCTGGTTGTGCTCCAGTCCGGCGAATGGGGCGAGGAAGGCTCAGGTGATGTACCCGAGCGTCATTACCTGCAATGCCAGCATTACATGTGCGTGCTCAACTATCCGTTGTGGGATTTGGTTGCATGCGTAGGCGGCAATGAACTGCGTCGCTATCACATCGAGCGCGACGCCGAAGTGGTCGAGGAAGTTGTCGCGCGCGAATACGAGTTCTGGCAGTACGTCGAGCGCGAGGAACCGCCGCCGTTCGACTTCGATCACGCGAGCACGCTGCCGCTTCTGAAGAAACTCTATCCCGGCACGAATGGCGGTGTCATCGACCTGTCGCCCGATGCGGTCCATTGGCATTTCACGCTTGTCGAGGCGGCGCTCAAGGCCAAGCACTATGACGCGGTGGTGGATGGCTGCAAGGCGCATCTGCTCGAACTGATGGGCGATGCGGCGATCGGCCGGATACCGGGCAACTGCGGCGAGTACCGCCGCAAGGTCGTGCAGCGTCGCGGCTATGAGGTCGCACCCTGCACGTATACCGACTTCCGGTTCAAGTCCAGCAAGGGAGACGTTCATGACGAATGAAATCATTGCGCGCGACGAGGACACCGCCGATCTTGCGCCGCACACCTATGAAGAACTGATGGACTTCGCGCGCATGGTCGCCAATAGCGGACTCGCACCGAAGGACTACGACGGCAAGCCTGAAAAATGCGCGGTCGCCATGCAGTGGGGCAACGAGCTTGGACTCAAGCCGATGCAGAGCCTGCAGAACATCGCGGTAGTCGGCAATCGCCCGTCGCTCTGGGGCGATGCGGTGCTCGCGCTCGTTACGTCCAGTCCCGCGTGCAAGGACGTGATCGAGTTCTTCGAGGATGAAGACACCGAGGACATGACCGCCGTGTGCATCGCCCAGCGCCACGGCAAGGGCGACAAGACGGGCCGCTTCTCGATTGCCGATGCACAGACAGCGGGTCTGGTTGGCAAGGACGTGTGGCAGAAGTACCCGAAGCGCATGTTGCAGATGCGCGCCCGTGGCTTCGCGTTGCGTGACCAGTTCCCCGACGTGCTGCGTGGTATTCCCATCACCGAGCTTGTACGCGAGGCGATCGACATGGGCCGGGTCGAGGAGGTCGATCCCGCCACGGGCGAAGTAAGGACCGAGACGGCGGGTGCGAAACGGGCCGGCACCGCGGACCGCGTGAAGTCAAAACTGCGCCGCGTGACGCTCGCGGCGGTCATCAAGGCGATCGACGACGCACGCGACGCCGACGCGCTGAAGGCTGCCGGCGACATGGCCGCACGGCTGGCCGATGACGACGAGAAGCGACAGGCACGGGAACACTGGCAGGCGAAGCTGAACGCCGAACGCGCGAAGTCCAGGGCAGACACGAAAGGGGACGCGAAGACCGACCCGAAGACCGAGCCGCAGGCCGATCAGAAAGACAACGGCTTCACGGTCACCTATGCCGAGGTCGCTAGCTCGATGGAGTCGGCGGAACGTCGCGGCGATATCGACGCGCTCGCGGCGGCGGCCGATCTGATCGCGCAGGTAGGCAGCAAGAAACAGCAGGCCGAACTGCGCACGCTGTTCGATGCGGCCATGGAGAGGATGCAGGGCACGACGGGAGAGACGACATGATCCTCGGAACGCATGCAATCGCGGACGAGTTTGAACGCTTCGCGAAATCGGACATACCCGCCGATGCAAGCACGGGACAGCATGCCGACATGCAGCGCGCCTATTTCAGCGGCGTGCTGCTCGTCCTCAGACTGCTTGAGGTGCTGGGCGCGCTGCCTGAAGCGGTCGCCTTTGAAGCGTTGCAGGAACTTCGACGCGAAGCGAACGCGTTCGCCGTGTCGCAGATCATCATCGGTGTGGTGCTCACGCATGGAGACACGCAATGATTGACTTTCAGCAGCAGGAGATGCGCGTCGTGCATGTCAACGTGCGCACCGAGGTCGTGGGCGATGATGAACGGCTCGCGATGGATTTGCGCGTCGAGGTGGACTTGCCGAATACGTGTCTGGACCGGCTCGACGACAGCCTGCGGCCGTCGCTGTATCGCGCCGACGGTGACGGCGATCTGCTAGGCAAGGACGCGGCGCACATGCCGCATCTGCGCTTCCCGCAACTTGGCCCGCTCGCCTGGAATGGCTCGGTGTCGCCCGTCGCGCTCACGCTGCACCTCGGCACGAGGAAGAACGAACTGCGACTGACCGATGCGAAGTTCAACAAGCTGCGCATCGCACCGCGCGAGGGCGGCACATGCGGGCTCGTCTGGCGCCTGCAGGTGCATCCGACCGAGGATGAAGCCGCGAAGGTCATGACGGTGCTTAAGCATACCGTCAAAGGCACGCTCGACACGAGTGAGGCAACCATCGACGGAGATGACGAGGATGAGTGACCATTCGCGGCGTTACTTCGACCGGCGCTCGCTCGATGCGCGCCGCCAGCGCTTGCCGCTCGTCGCGCAGCTGATGAGCGGACTGCTGGCCGCGCTGGTCATCGTGCTGCTCGTGCTCGCGATCACGTCTGCGTCGTGGGCGATTCTCCACCTGATCCACACCGCACCATAAGGAGGGCACCGTGAACTTTGATATGTCGATCGCTGGCGAAATTGTGAGCATCATCGACTACATCAGGAGATCGCACCGCGACCCGCGACACGGCTCGCGCGCGGACCATCTCGGCCCGCTGGGCGTCACGCATCTGCGCGAGGTGCTGAAACGTCTCGAAGCGCTGCGCGTGCGCGTAGCAGACGACGCGAGCGCGGCCGCGCTATCGCATCACAATGGCGAGGTTCATCATGACCAGCAAGACAGTTCGCGAACCTGATGAGCGTATCGGCGACGCTTCGCTTGCGCATTCGGTTATTGCGGCGCGTGCGTGGGACGGTTTCACGATCACGACGGAGGACGGGCGGCCCGCGACATTGGCGGTCGTGGACCCTTCAACGGGACAGGTGATCGAGAGCGGGCCCGATCTGGTCAATGAGGTGTGGGACGTAGCGGTCGAAGCGTACCGGCGCTTTCTGATCGGAGAAAAGGCCCTGCGCGTCATGTCGACCCCGCAGGGCTTTTTTGGGGAGAAGGAAGCGGATTAGGCCGCTTTGCGGACCTGCTTTCTGGGGCGCCGCTTGAGTGCTTCATGCTGAGTGTTGTCGACCGTCTCCTGATCGAGCCGCTCGCCGGTCTTGCGGTCGACACGCAGCACGCGCACGACGTCCCGCCGCGATACGAGGCGCAGTTCGATCAGGTCGTCGTGGGCTAGTCCTACTTCAATGCGTGCGAATGTGTCAGCGACGAGCTGACGCGCCTTGGTGCGCGCGTCATTGTCGAGCAGCCGCACGCCCTCACGCAGCGCCGCCCACACCTCGGCGACGGCAGGCGTCGAATGCTGGTGCAGGCTCGCAAGTTCGTATTCGAGATGACCGACCTCTGCATTCTTTTCCTCGAGTTCGATCGAGAGCTTCGCTATCTGTGCGCGAATAACCTTTGCGCCGGCGGCCTTGCTGTCGAGAGCGCCGACTTCCATGAATGTATCGAGCGCCGCTTGCGCTTTCTCGGCGTCCTGCCGTGTCCGGGTCAGTGCGCTGCCAAGCGCTTCCGCTTTCTCGTTGCCGTCTATGAACAGCGACGCAAGGTTCATCTGGTCGCTGCAGAACTCCATCAGGGCGCGTTCTATCGGGACGATTGAGCACGAACCAGCCCAGCACCGATTGACCGACTTCTGTTCCCCGCTACACTTGAGTCGCCGGTGTCCGTCTTGCGGCAGGCCATCCTCGCGGCGTGAGCGATTCATGATGTTCTGATTGCCCATCGACGAGCCGCAATTCGCGCAGAACGTCAAGCGCATCCCCGTCATGAAACTGATAACCTCGGCTTTGCCAACGCGCCGCCCGCGCTGCTTGCGTATGTGCTGAAGCGCAGTGAACTCGTCTTCCGTCAGGATCGAGGGATAGTAGTTCGGGATTGTATAGGCCGGCGCGTCGCCTACCTTCACGGTTTTCTCCCCAACCAGCGCGCGGTGCTTGACGAGACGCGTCACGCGGGCCACGTTGCTTACGCCCTTTGGCAATGCGATGCCTGTCGCACGCATTCGCTCGAAGATACGCACCGCACCGTTCCCGATCCGGTACAGGTCGAGCAATTTCCGCAACGACGCAACCTGATCGGGAATGTGCTCGAACCGCTTCAGGTCATCGTTCCACCTGACCCACGACGGGTCGTTGCCGACAGAAATAGGCTTTACCCCTTTGCCTGCTGACCACGCGATACACGCGGCATGCGCCGCCTTGCTGACGAGATACGATTTTCTTTCGCTTTCGTTGTGTGCGCGTGTCATGACGGCGAGCGCGGCGTGCAGTATGCCGCCTTGCGTCTCGCGGATGCGTTCCTGGTTGTAGATGCCATCCTGCATGCTGATGATCGTGATGCCGGCCTGCACGATAGTCGCGAACTGTCCGAGCGCATCGAGTTCCTCGGCGCGGCTTAGCCGGTCGAGCGACTCGACGAGCAGCACTTCACCCGGTCGAACCACGCCTTTCTGTATCGCGATCAGGAACGCGCCGAGCGCGCCTTTCTTAACGTGGTCGCCGTTGAACGCTGACAGCCCGTGATCGAACATCGTCAGCTTGTCATCGACCTCGAATCCGTGCTTTTCGGCCCACTCGCGCGCGTAGGTCATCTGCCGGTTGTAGCTGTCGCCGCTTGCCTGCTTTTTGCTCGAAAAGCGGCCGTAGATAAACAGCCGCGGTTTGCCTGCGATCGGCTCCTCAACCGCTTTACGCCTTGCCATGATGCTTTGCTCCGATAAAACGTCTGGAGCTTTCAGTATATATTGCAAAACTTACGTCACTTCGAACAGCGCATAGCCGACGAAGAACACACCCGCGCCGAACGCGAACGCGGCGTTCGAAATGCCCGTGTCGTGCTGCAAGGCCTTTTGTGCAAAGCCGATATTCGCGCGGTCGAGGAACGCGAGCACGTACATCAGTAGCAGGAACGGCAACAGCCGCCGCATGACCTGGCTGACGATGCCGTCGAGGGTGTCGCGGGTTTCGGACGAGGTCCCGTTCATCATGTCTCCGTGTCGCCTTCGTGCGAAGGCGCAAGCGGCATGCGTGTGCCGCCTTCGTTCGTCGCTTTCGCTCTTGATTGCTATCGTTTGGGTGCGACGGGTCTAGTACGTCGCGCGGCCGCCCGACAGATCGAACACGGCGCCCGTGCTGAATGCGCAGTCTTCCGACGCGAGCCACAGGATCAGCGACGCTGCCTCGTCCGGCAGCAGGAAGCGGTTCATTGGAATCTTCGACAGCATGTAGTCGATGTGCTCCTGCTTCATCGAATCGAAGATTTCGGTTTTCGCGGCTGCGGGCGTGACGGCGTTGACGAGGATGTTCTTCGTCGCGAGTTCCTTGCCTAGTGATTTGGTCAGGCCGATCAGCCCTGCTTTCGATGCGCTGTAATGCGATGCGTTCGGATTGCCTTCCTTGCCCGCCACGGAAGCAATATTGACGATGCGCCCGTAACCCTGCTTCAGCATCTGCGGCACGACCGCGCGGCATGCGAGATACGGGCCGATCAGGTTGACGTCGATCACGCGGCGCCACATGTCCGGTTCGAGTTCCCACGTCGTGCCGTTGCCGCCCGTGATGCCGGCGCAGTTGATCAGCACGTCGATCGCGCCGTGGGCGGCGAGCGTCTTGCTGACGGCGGCGTCGATCTCGGCCTCTTTGGTTTGATCGACGGTGACGGCTGCGACCTTGCCGAGTTCGCTTAGCTCTTTCGCGCTGCGTTCGAGCCGCTCGGTGTCGACATCCCAGAGCGCCACGGCCGCGCCCGAGCGTAGCGCGCGCTGCGCTACCGCGTAGCCGATTCCCCGCGCGCCGCCCGTAATGGCGACGACACGGCCCTTCAGATCGATCTGATTCATCGCTGCGCTCCTTGTTTTGCTCCTGATGCGCGGGATGTTGCTCGCGCATTTATTGTTTTTGGGTTTGGGTTTGGGTTGGTGTTCGGTCACGGACCCTCGGTGTACGGAATATAAATCGGGGGTGATACGGGAACAATTCGAGTGTTGGATGGGGTGATAACAAAAGTGAATCGGGGAGGGGCCGTGCGGCGCATCGGTTGTTGGTCGGGGTTTTGGGTTTTTTTCCGGCATTCCGCGTTGGCGCCTACGCGGCGCGGTTGGTTTGTTTCTTTTTGCCTTTGCGCTGGTATCCGCGGTTTGCCTTCGCGATTCAGGCGTTGCCGGGCGGTGTTTTGGGTTTTGCGCTGGCATCCGGAGGGCGGTGTTTGCTGTGCCAGCGGTTTGGTTTGCCTGGGTTTTCGCTGGCATCCGCGATTTGTTATCTAGCTTCACGCGTCGCCCCTGTGCGGGGCGGCACCTACTTTTCTTTGCCGCCGCAAAGAAAAGTAGGCAAAAGAAAGCGGCTAACACCGCCAGCCCGTGTTCTTATCCACGGGCCCCCAACGTCCCCACGCTTCACACGACAGTGCCCTGGTCGGTGCTCGTTGCCAACGCTTCGAATGAACGCCTCACCCACTCCAAATACCCGCATACGTGCTAGCGGCAGCGAAGGGTTTGTGCCGCACAGGTGGCAAACTGTGTGTAGGTTGTCGCGGCGTATAGCCTGGCGCTCTTACAGGGTGGAACGCATGCGTTATCGGTCCGGAGTGAGGCGCGTGGAGCACTACGGCCTACACACAGTTTGCCACCTGGGCGGCGGCGGACTCCCTGGCACGGAGTGGTGAAGCGCGGGTGCGTGAAGCGGGTGAGGCGCACCGCAAGAGCGCTGGCAACGAACGTGGGTCACGTGGTTGCCGTGTGAAGCGTAAGAACCTTTGGGGGCCCTCAGGCAAACGCAAGTGCTGGCGGTGTTAGCCGCTTTCTTTTGCCTACTTTTCTTTGCGGCGGCAAAGAAAAGTAGGTGCCGCCCCGCACAGGGGCGACGCGTGAAGCAAGCTAACGCATCGCGGATGCCAGCGAAAACCTAGGCAAACCAAACCGCTGGCACAGCAAACACCGCCCTCCGGATGCCAGCGAAAACCCAGGCAAACCAAACCGCTGGCGCAGCAAACACGGCCCTCCGAATGCCACCGCAAAGGCAAAACCACCAAAACAGACACTGCCCTCAGCCGACACAGTCAGTTGCCATCCGCACATTCCACCATCAATCGCCCACCATGCAACGCTAACCGGACACACCGCGCTCTGCTTTAATAAAAGAGCATTTCAATTGCAGGATCAGCTCGCCGTTCAACCCGATGAGGGAGGAATCGTTCGATGCGGCCCATTTTCATCAGTTACCGGCGCGAGGATACGGAAGGCCAGGCAGGTCGCCTGTTCGAATCGTTGCGCGAAGTGTTCGGCGAACACACGGTCTTCATGGACGTCGCGACGATCGAGCCCGGCGCCGACTTCCGGCGCGCAATCGAGACGAACATCGACAAGTGCGCGGTGCTGCTGGCGCTGATCGGCAAAACCTGGCTCACCGTGACAGACCGGGAAGGCAAACGGCGCCTCGACAATCCGAGCGACTTCGTACGGCTCGAAACGTCGTCGGCGCTCAAGCGCGACGTGACGGTAATACCCGTGCTGGTGCAAGGCGCGACGATGCCGCAGGAAGCCGACCTGCCCGCCGATATCAAGGACCTCGCCTACCGCAATGCCTTCGAGCTGACGCACGCGCGCTGGGACAGCGACATGGAACTGCTGATCAAGACGTTGCGCACGCACGCAGCCGACGAACCGGGCGATAGCGCGCCCACCGACACGCCGCACGCGAAACCCACCCCGAACGCAAACGCTGGCAAAAGTCACACACGCATGTGGACGATTGGCGGCGCGGTCGCGGCGGTCGCGCTGATGGGCGCGGTCGTATCGAAGATGTCGGGGGCCGGACACGAGGCAAAAGCGGACACGACCGTTGTCGCATCGGAGCCCGTTCCAACGGCGACGACGACCACGGCGACGCCCGGCAATCAGGCGGGCAAAGGCGATCAGATGGTGTCGAAGAAGGCTTTGCAGCGGGCCGCGCACGATCGCGGCGCGTGCGTCAGGCCATTCGTCTGGCGCCAGGCGCAACCTCGCGACAAGGTGTGCGTGACGCCCGATACGCAACTGCGCATCCTCGCCGAAAACCGGGCCGCCTCCGACAACCGCACGCCGAACGGCGGCGCGTATGGACCGGACACCTGCAAGCCCGGCTTCGTGTGGCGCGCGGCGTTCGACGGCGACACCGTGTGCGTGACGCCGGAATCGCGGCAGATGACCGCCGACGACAATATGCTCGGCGCTCGGCGAATCGTGCCGTTGCCGCAGTAGCGCGTCGCGTTTCCTCAAGCGCAAAAAAAGCCCCGGATTCTTGCGAATCCGGGGCCAATCCCATGTCAAGGAGTTCTCATGGAGGAGACGGTTTCATCTTAACGCCCGCCCGTCCCCCTTCCAACGAAGCCTTTTGCACAAGCAATCCACGCCGCCGCGCGCAGCCGATAACCCTTCCGCCGTTATATCGTTAGAACAAAAAGTCGTTTCCTGCTGGTACGATCGGTCACTAACATGGCGGTTCAGGTCCAGAGGCCCGTTCGCATGGGACACGCCAAACGTGTCGAACATGCACCCGGCCGGCCGCCACTGCAGCAAGGAGCTTGAAGTTGACCCGTTTCGACCAGAACCGCCGCCCGCTCGTGATCGGCATCGGCGGCACCACGCGCGCTGCATCGTCTACTGAACGCGCGCTCGGCTTCGCGCTGCGCGGCGCGGAACAGGCGGGCGCACGCACGCGTCTGTTTGGCGGCACGTTCCTGCACAGCCTGCCGCACTATGCGCCCGAAAGCACCCAACGCACCGCCGAACAGATCGAATTGATCGAGGCCGTCCGTCACGCCGACGCCCTCATCATCGCGACACCCGGCTATCACGGCGGCGTGTCGGGCCTCGTGAAAAATGCGCTCGACACGCTCGAAGAACTGCGTGCCGACGAGCGCCCATACCTCGACGGCCGCGCGGTCGGCTGCATCGTCACCGCATATGGGTGGCAGGCGGCGGGCTCGGTGCTGACGTCGCTGCGCTCCATCGTGCATGCGTTGCGCGGCTGGCCGACGCCGTTCGGCGCAGGCATCAACACGCTCGAAACACGTTTCGAATCCGCCGACACCTGCTCCGATCCGAAGGTGGTCGAACAGCTGTCGATAGTCGGCCAGCAGGCCTCGCAGTTCGCGCTCGCGTTCCGCTCGCATCACGCCTCACATCACGCGGACGGCGCATCCGCGGCGTCCGCAACTTCGGCGACTGACGCCGACGAAACGCGACACAAGCGCGTTCTCGCACTGGCGACCTGATTCGCCGCTTCCGCTTGCGCAATGCCACGTGCCGCCTCGAAGCGGCGCGTGTCATTGCGAATACGCGCTAACGCCTCTTCACTGCTCACGCCGCGCCATCACACTGTGCAGCCGCAGCGCCTCGCTGCGTGCGCTGGCCAACATGCGCCGCAACGCGATCGTGGTCCAAACAACAGACCCGGCTGCCCTCGCCGCCGCATCATCGCGACAACGCACGCGATAACGCCTCATCCAGATCCCCGCAGACCGTTCCCTGGCCGCCCGTGATTTGCTTGCGACGAATGATTGGTTCACGCGCTCCACGGCCCAGCCTACGCTAGTCCCTGCCCGCTTCGATTAACTGATCGCCGTGCTGCGCGCAATCCGTCGCGGGGAGGCGATCGAACATGAAACAGATGAACAGACATATCCGCTACAAGGGCTACGAAGTGGCCCCCGCTGCACAGCGCCTGCCCAACGGGCTCTTCGCTGCGAACCTCACCATCGAGAAAGCCACGGCCGCCAGCGGCGGACACGCCTATTCGTTCGACGCGCTCGACTATTTCTTCGACGAAGAGCACGCGCTTGCGTATGCGTTCCGATGGGGCCGGCTGTGGATCGACAGCCATCAGTAAACACGCAGGTCCATTGCAATTTTTGACGCAATGCAGCGCCTAAAGGCGTGCGGCAGCACGGCGCATGCCCGCTCGACGCCACAAATTAACGGGTTATGACAGAATAGCCGGAATAACTGATCACGTTTCCGCCTGACATGTCAGACACCCTGATAACAGATGCAGAAGCCGCTCACGATCATGCGTTGCGCAACTGGACCTTCGATGGCCACGCACGCATGCGTGTCGGCTCCGACGAGCACAGACAGATGTTCTGCCGGATGCTTCTCGAAACGCATAACCCTTACAAGCCGGCCGTTATCGACTGGCCGCAATTGCAGCCCGATGCGCTGAAGCGCATCACCTCCCTGCCGATCTGGGACATCGCCGTGCAAACGGAAGGCCGCGCGTCGATTCGCGTCGCCACGTACGCCGCCCAGGTGCAGGACCCGCTGATACGCGAAGCAATCGAAATGGACGCGGCTGAAGAAGCGCGTCACAAGCACGTTTTGTCGCGTCTGGTTGCCGCCTATGGCATCGAGCTCGCGCCCGAGCCAGCGTATCCCGCACCGCGCGACGCCGAATGGGCATGGATGTTCACCGGCTACAGCGAGTGCATCGACAGTTTCTTTTCGTTCGGGCTGTTCCGCTCCGCGCAACTGTCGGGCTATTTCCCGGAAGAACTGGTCGAAACCTTCGAACCCGTCATTCAGGAAGAAGCGCGCCACATTCTCTTTTTCGTCAACTGGGTCGCGTGGTATCGCCGCACGATGCCTTGGTGGCGGCGTCCGTGGCACTCGCTGCGCGTCGGCGCGATCTGGATCAAGCTGATCTGGGACCGCGTCGCGATTGCGAAGGGCATCGACTCGAACGGCGTCGCGCACGACTCGAACTTCCTGCCCGCCAACAGCTCGACGATCGGCCAGGCACTCTCGACGCGTCAGCTGATCGAACTCTGTCTCGTGGAAAACGACCAACGGATGGCCGGCTACGACAAACGGCTCGTCCGTCCGACGCTCGTTCCCGCGCTCGCGCGCCTCGCGCTGCGCTTCATACGCAAGTAACCCGCGCAGACAAGCAAGCGCATGAACGTGCCCCGCGCCTGCGCACGCGGGCGCATTCACGACACGTACCAATCGAGGGAGACAGACCACATGCAATGGACCGTCGATGAGCAACTCGCGCTGACGGCAACGCAGGCCGTCGCCGCCATCCAGTCCGGGCGGCTCGACGCGCTCGACTATGTCGCGACCCTGCTCGCGCGCGCCGCCGCGCTCGACACGCTCAACGCGTTCACCGCGATCGACATGGAAGGCGCGCTTACCGCCGCGAAACGCATCGACGCGCTCCCGCCCGACGAAAAAGCCCGGCTCCCGCTCGCGGGCCTGCCCGTCGTCATCAAGGACAACATCAACACCGCGGGTCTGCTGACCTCGGCGGGCACGCCCGCGCTCGACGGCTTCAAGCCGAAAACCGACGCGCCCTCCGTGCGCAAGCTGATCGACGCGGGCGCGATCGTGCTCGGCAAGACCAACATGCACGAACTGGCGTTCGGCATCACGAGTGCGAATCTGGCCCCGCATGCGGGCGTCGTGCGCAATCCGTACGACCCGTCGCTGATCGCGGGCGGCTCGTCGGGCGGCACGGCCGTCGCCATCGCCGCGCGCGTCTCGCCCGCCGGACTCGGCAGCGACACGGGCGGCTCGACGCGCATTCCCGCCGCACTCACGGGGATTGCGGGCTTTCGGCCTTCCGTGGGCAACGGCGGCGCCGAGCGCCGCTATCACGACCCGCAGGCCGTCGTGCCGATCAGCCACACGCGCGATACCGTCGGCCCGATGGCGCGCACGGTCGCGGACGTCGCGCTGCTCGACGGTGTGATTACGGGCGACACCGCGCTGCCCGACGTGCCACTGCCGGCGCTGCGCATCGGCTTGCCCGAGCCGCTGTGGGCCGAGCTTGAGCGAGCGACGGAAGATGTGGCGCGCGCCGCGCTGCAGAGACTCGAAGCGGCGGGCATCACGTTCGTGCCCGTCGCGATGCCCGACCTGCTGCAGCTGAACGAGCAGACGGGCGGCCCGATCGCGATCCACGAGGCGCTCGACGACGTTCGCGACTACCTCGTCGCGAACGATGCGCCCGTCCAGACGGTAGGCGAGCTGGCAGCGCACATCGCCAGCCCTGATGTGCGCAACATCTACGACGTCGTGCTGGCAGGCGCGCTGGCCCAGCACTATCCGGACGCGATGAATACGTGGCGTCCGCAATTGCAGCGGCACTATGCGGACACGTTCGCGGCCGAGCGCCTCGACGCGCTGCTCTTTCCGACCACGCGCCTCGTCGCCGTGCCGATCGACGAAGTGAACGGCTCGTCCGTCGTGTCGATCGACGGCGCGCCTGCCATCGACGAGATGACCGCCTATCTGCGCAATACCGATCCCGCCAGCAACGCCGGCATTCCGGGCCTCTCGCTGCCCGCGGGCCTGACGCAGGACGGCTTGCCCGTGGGCATCGAACTGGATGGACCGCTTGGCAGCGACCGCCGGCTGCTCGCCATCGGCATCGCGTTCGAAGCGCTGCTCGGCACGGTCCCCGCTCCGACTATCTGACACCTCATGACCCGACCACGCATCAGGCACCTCGCGGCGCTTGCCGTCGCGCTGTGGACGTCCGGCTGTGCCCTCATCGCCGCCGCTGATCCCAACGCACTCTGGAACATCGTCGACCATCAGTGCGTCCCCGCCGCGCGCGCGTCGGGCGGCGCGGGTTTCTGCACGGCCGTCAATCTGCCCGGACACTACGCGATCCTCAAGGACATCAACGGCAACACGCAATATTTGCTGATTCCGACGGACCGCGTGACGGGCATCGAAAGCCCGAGCGTGCTCGCCGCCGATGCGCCGGACTACTGGGCCGACGCGTGGGCCGCGCGGCAGTACGTCGGCTCGCGCATCGGCCTGACGTTCCCGCCCGATCAACTCGGCCTCGAGATCAACTCGCAGTTCCGCCGCACGCAGAACCAGCTGCATATTCATATGGACTGCATGCAGGACGACATCATCAAGGACCTCGCGCGCTTTCGCACCATCGAGCCGGGCCAGTGGCACTGGACGAAGCTCGACGGCAGCGCGTACCGCGTGATGCGCGTGCTGTCGCTGACGGGGGAAAACGACCCGTTCCGCATCGTCGCGCGCGACCGGCAAGGCAGCGACGTGATGGCGCAGCAGACCATCCTCGTGACAGGCGCCGGACCGAAAGACAGCGACGGTTGGCTCGTCGTCAACAGCGGCCTCGAACTCGACGACGGCAGCGGCACAGCGGAAGGCATGCTCGATCACGCGTGCAGAATCGGCATGCATCAGTAAAAGCGCTGAGCATTTGTTCAATTCGCACGCGTAACAGGCGCCAAATCCGCTTTACTCACAAGCTTTGCCGAACAAATTGGTTCGGCGGCGGCGGACGCGCCTTTAGGATCGGTGAACTGCAATACGACCGATCCGCCGATGTCTTTCTATCTCGACGACGCACAACGCCACACGCTCACGCAGCGTCGCAACAGCTTCACATGGCGCACCGAATGGCCGACGTGGCTTCTGATCGGCGCGATCTACGGCGGATGGTTTTTCATCGCGAGTCACGCGCGTGGCTTTGGTCTGAGCATTGCGATTCCGCTGCTCGCCGTGTTTAGCGCGTGGTACATGTCGCTTCAGCATGAGCTGCTGCACGGGCATCCGACGCGCTCGCCGTTCGTCAATGGGCTGATCGGGTTTGCGCCGCTCGCCGTGTGGTTTCCGTATCGCGTGTATCGGGATCTGCATTTGCAGCATCACGATGATCCGCATCTGACGCATCCCGAAGTTGATCCTGAAAGTTATTTCGTTAGTCGTGAGGCTTGGCGGCAGGCGGGCGTGCTGACGCGTGTGCTGCTGATTGCGCGGAATACTTTTGTGGGGCGGCTGCTGCTCGGGCCGGCGTTTTCGATTGCGGCGACTTCGACGCAGGCATTGCGGAAGGTTGCGCGGGGTGATTGGGCTGATGTGCCTGCGTGGGTCGCGCATTTTGTGGCGCTTGCCGGGTTGGTTGTTTGGCTTGATCGTCAGTGTGGGATTGCGCCTTGGATGTTCGTTGCAGGGGTGGGGTATCCGGCGCTGGCGTTGAGTTCTGTGCGTTCGTTTCAGGAGCATCGCAATGCGGATTTGCATGAGCATCGGTCAGTGATCAATGAGGCTGCCTGGTTCTGGCGTTTGCTGTTTCTGAACAATAACTATCACCTCGTGCATCACGACTTGCCGCATGTGCCGTGGTTTGCTTTACGCAAGGTTTATGTCGCGTCTCGTGTGCAGTATGTCCAACGGTCTGGCGGGTTTCTGGTTAAGGGCTATGGCGAATGGGCCAGGCAGTATGCGTTTGCTGTGGCCTTGCGGCCTGTGCATGGGGATTTGTCTCGCGGTGCGCGGTTTGGTCGGCCGGCTGCTGCGGCTGCGTTTGACACGTTTTCAGGTGGGTTGCAAGCGCCGTTGCGGGTGACCAGTACGACGCCGGTTGCCAGGCGTGAGGCTCGCGGATCCGCTAATGGCGAACGTGATGCCCCGAGGCACGGTCGATATGAGTCGAGATCGTGATTTTGTTTGGCTTTGTTTTCGCTGGCATCCGAGTTTTGCCTTCGTGGCGCGGTTGGTTTGGTTTTATGGGGTTTTCGCTGGCATCCGCGATGCGTTAGCTTGCTTCACGCGTCGCCCCTGTGCGGGGCGGCACCTACTTTTCTTTGCCGCCGCAAAGAAAAGTAGGCAAAAGAAAGCGGCTAACACCGCCAACATTTCTTCTTGCCTGAGGGCCCCCAACCGGTCTTACGCTTCACACGGCAATCACGTGACCCATACTCGTTGCCAACGCTCTTGCGCTGCGCCTCACCCGCTTCATATGTCCGCGTTGCAGCACGCCTTGCCAGACAGTCCACGGCCGCCCAGGTGGCAAACTGTGTGTAGGCCCCTTGTGCTCCATACGCATCACTTCGGACCGATAGCGCATGCGTCCCACCCTGTAAGAGCGCTACCCTGTACGACGCGACAACCTACACACAGTTTGCCACCTGGGCGGCACATACCGTTCGCTGCCGTGAGTCCATGTATGGGTGTTTGAAGCGGGTGAGACGCACATTCAAAGCGTTGGCAACGCACGCAAACAGAAAGGCTGCCGTGTGAAGCGTAAGACCCTGTGGGGGCCCTCAGGCAAACACAAGAACTGGCGGTGTGAGCCGCTTTCTTTTGCCTACTTTTCTTTGCGGCGGCAAAGAAAAGTAGGTGCCGCCCCGCACAGGGGCGACGCGTGAAGCACGCTTACAAAACGCGGATGCCAGCACAAACCCAGGCAAACCAAACCAACCGCGCCACGAAGGCCAAATCGCGAATGCCAGCGCAATGGCAAAAAAACCACCACATTGAATTGACCGAATAAACCGGAACCTCGGCGTTTCCATACGCCCACAACCCGTCACAATCAACCGCATATCGGGCAGCCTTGCACGCGAGGAGAATGCGATCCATGGACTGGAAGAACCTTCTAATCGAATCGCCCGTCTGGCTGATGGCCCGCGTCCATCCGCCACGTTTCGACCCGCGTCGCGACACTCCACGCGAAATTCTCGTGCTCCGGCCCAACGATTTCGGCGAACTGCTCACCACCACCCCGCTCTTCGAATCGCTGCGCAAGCAGTTTCCGTCGACGCGCCTGATCGCCGGTATCGGCAGTTGGGGCCGCCCCATCCTGGAGAACAATCCGTATATCGACGAAATCGTCGAACTCGACGCGCCCTGGAACAACAAGATCGTCGCGGACCGGTCGCACAAGAACGTCTTGCGCTTCCTGTGGAAGTCCCCGCAGATCGCCGCGCTGCGCGCCCGTGGCGGCTTCGACGTCGCGATCGACGTGCTAGGCAGCTACATGGGCGCGCTGCTGATGATGCGGCTCGGCGCGCGCTACCGCATCGGCGTGCGCGGCTATCGCGGCGGCTGGAGCGGCTGTCAGGCGCACGTCGTCTACGCGCGACGCCAGGCCGGACGCGCCGCGCTCGCGCAAGGCGAATTGCTCGGCGCAACAGCGTTGCCCGAAGTGCGGCCGCAACTATTTCTGACCACCGACGAACGCGCACGCGCCACGCAACTCTGGATGACAAGCCCGCCAGCAGGTCGGCCCACCGTGCGCATCGTCGCCGGCGTCGGTGCCGGCGTGCCCACCAAGGCATGGCCCGCGCGCGAAGTCGGCGCGGCACTCGCGCAAATCGCCCAGGCGCTGGAACAGCAAGGCCACGCGT
Source organism: Paraburkholderia terrae (assembly GCF_002902925.1). GTDB lineage: Bacteria > Pseudomonadota > Gammaproteobacteria > Burkholderiales > Burkholderiaceae > Paraburkholderia > Paraburkholderia terrae. Next base: position 2,057,990 of record NZ_CP026112.1, read on the forward strand.
GCGAAGTCGTGATCGTCGGCAGCGCGGCGGATCAGGCCCGCGCGGCCGAGGCCATCGCCGCAGCCGGTCCGGGCGTGTCCGTTCGCTCCGTCGCGGGCGAGGCCCCGATGCGCCTCATGTTCGCGATCGTCGAGCAGGCGGACGTCGTGCTGACGAACTCGACGATGCTGATGCACGTGGCGGCTGCGTTCCGCCGTCCAACGGTCGCCGTCCTCGGCGGCAGCATCACGAAACCCGATGTACACGACGCGATATGGGGTTATCCGCCACCCTATCTGAGCGTCACGCCCGAGAAGTCCGTCGACGGTCAGCGGCTGAAGGATTGGCCGGAGGTCGGGCGCGTCGTGCAAGCGGTGTTGCAGTCCGTCGCCACGGTGGACGCGCCGCGCACGAGCCTCGACGCCGCGGCCTGACGGCGCGAGCGCTGTTTCGTCGACGATGCCGCTCAGCGTCGTCCACGCCGTCACGATGGGCTCAACAAGGTGATCGCGTGACGACCCACGCAGCCCGCAGACCGATCCGCGTTTAGAATCGTCTGCATGAACCAGATCGCTGCCCTGCCGATGTACAACGTCTCGCCCGCGCTCGCTGCCGACTGGCATGCGCTGCTCGCGGACGTGCTGCGCCATGTCGATCCTCGCGCCGTGATCGTCGAACCGGACGATCTGCACGCGTTCTGGCGACGCCCCGACTTGCTGCTGTCGCAGACCTGCGGTTATCCGTACGTGCTCGGGTTGCACGAGCATGTGCAATTGATCGCGACGCCGCGCTTCGATGCGCCCGGCTGCGAGGGCGCGAACTATTCGAGCGTGCTCGTCACGCGTGACGACGCCCCGTTCGACTCGATCGAAGCCTTTCGCGGCGCGCGCGCCGCCTTCAACTCCACCGATTCGAACAGCGGCTATAACGCATTGCGCCACACAGTTGCGCCGCATGCGAAGAACGGCAGGTTCTTCGGCGCAACGCTGGAGACGGGATCGCATATCGGCTCGCTGCGCGCGATTGCCGAAGATCGCGCGGACCTTGCCGCGATCGACTGCGTCACGATGGCCTTCGCGCGCGACGCGTATCCCGAACTGACGGGCAGCTTTCGCGAAATCGGCTACACGCGCTCATCGCCGGGACTGCCGTTGATCGCGTCGACGCATGTCGCGCCTGAACAGGCCGACGCACTGCGCGACGCGCTCGACGAAGCCGTCACATCGCAACCCGAGCGCGCGCAACGACTCAAGCTCAAAGGCTTTTCGCGCTTGCCGCCCGAAGCATACGAAAGCATCCGTCAAATGGAAAACGAGGCGCGCGTAGCGAACTACGCGCGCCTCGCATGACGCTTTTTCTAAAACCAGCGCCTTATTCGACGTCCAGCACCAACAGCTGCGCACCATCGGTGACCTGATCGCCGACTGCGTACAGCACCTCCGCCACCTTGCCCGCCGTGGGCGAGCCGATCGTGTGCTCCATCTTCATCGCTTCCATCACGATGAGCGGCTGCCCCTTCTCCACCACTGCACCCTGTTCGACCAGCACCGCGATCACCTTGCCCGGCATCGGCGCCGTGAGACGCCCTTCGCCATGCTCGGCATCGGCTGCATGCGCGAGCAGGTTCTGCCATTCGAAGGCCAGCGCGTCGCCGCGGCAGAACACATGGAACGTATCGCCGTCGATAAACACACGGCCCGTCACATGCGCATCGCCGATCGTCGCGCCATATTCATGCTGGCCGGCGCCCGTCCACCACTTGAACGGCTCGGTGTGGCCATCGTGCGTGAGGGTCCGCGTATCGCCGTCGCGCGAGAAAACCACCGCAAACGCAGCCTCTTTCTCGGCGTCGCGCCAGTTGAGCGTCTGCGTATAACCGCCGTTCAGGCGCCAGTGCGATAGCGCATCCCACGGCGACGCGCCGTGCGCGACACCGCCTTCTCGCGTCAATAGCGCGCCGCATGCAAGCGCCAGCGCTTCGAGGTACGGCTTCTTCACAGGCGCGAACAACGCATCGTGATGACGCTCGATCAACCCCGTATCGAGATCGCCCGTCGAAAACGGCACGCTCGCGACGATACGCTGCAAGAATTCGACGTTCGTATGCGGGCCGACCACCTCGCAGCCGCGCAGCGCCTGGCTCATACGCTTCAGCGCTTCTTCACGGCTTGCGCCATGCACGATCAGCTTAGCGATCATCGGATCGTAGAACGGCGTGATCGTATCGCCCTCGCGCACGCCGCTGTCGATACGCACGGGCGCGCGCTCGCCGCCCGCGCCAAGCGAAAACTCCACGCCTTCCGGCATGCGCAGATGCTTCAACGTACCCGTCGACGGCAGGAAGCCGCGCGCCGGATGCTCGGCGTAGATGCGCGCCTCGATCGCATGGCCTTCGACTCTCAGTTGATCTTGCGCGAGCGGCAGCGGCTCGCCCGCCGCGACACGCAACTGCCATTCGACGAGATCGAGCCCCGTCACCATCTCTGTCACAGGGTGCTCGACCTGCAGACGCGTGTTCATCTCCATGAAGTAGAACTCGCCGCCTTCCGTCATGATGAACTCGACCGTGCCCGCGCCGACGTAGTTCACCGCGCGCGCCGCCGCCACAGCGGCCTCGCCCATCGCGCGCCTCACATGCGGCTGCAAGCCAGGCGCAGGCGCTTCTTCGAGTACTTTCTGATGACGGCGCTGCACCGAGCAGTCGCGGTCGAACAGATAGACGGCACCGCCGTGCTTGTCGGCGAACACCTGCACTTCGACGTGACGCGGACGCGTCAGATACTTTTCAATCAGTACGCGATCGTTGCCGAAGCTGCTCGCGGCCTCGCGCTTGCACGACGCCAGCGCGGCGTCGAATTCCTCAGTGCGCGTCACCACACGCATGCCCTTGCCGCCGCCGCCCGCGCTCGCCTTCAGCAGCACGGGATAGCCGATCTCATCGGCCTGGCGATGCAGCAGATCGGCGTTCTGATCGTCGCCGTGATAACCCGGCACGAGCGGCACGGCGGCCGAATGCATCAGCGCCTTCGCAGCGGCCTTCGAACCCATCGCGGCAATCGCCTCGACAGGCGGCCCGATGAACGCGATGCCCGCCTTCTCGCAAGCGTGCGCGAAGTCTTCGTTCTCCGACAAAAAGCCGTAGCCGGGATGCACGGCCTGCGCGCCCGTCGCGATGGCCGCCTCGATGATGCGTTCGACGCGCAGATAGCTTTCCGCCGCCGTCGAGCCGCCGATATGCACGGCTTCGTCGCACGCGGCGACATGCTTTGCGTTCGCGTCGGCGTCGGAATAGACCGCGACGCTCGTGATGCCGAGCCGCTTGCAGGTCGCGGCGACGCGGCAGGCAATTTCGCCCCGGTTCGCAATCAGGATCTTGTTGAACATGAGGTGTCTCGATGGGTGTTGTTCTGTGCCGTGGCGACGTTCAAAGCGCGCGGTTAAACCCGCCAAGAAGGCGAGCGCTTCTCTAGAAACGACGCGACGCCTTCGCGCCCTTCCGCGCCCGCGCGCGTCTTCGCGATGCGCGCGGCAGTATCTTCAATCAACGCCGCGCTGATTTCGCGGCCCGCGATGTCGTGTACGAGCTGCTTGCACGCCTTCACTGCTTGCGGACCGTTAGCGCATAGCGTAGCCGCGAGTTGCTGCACGGTTTCGTCTAGCTTGTCAGCGCTCACGCTTTCGGCGACGAAGCCCAGGCGATGGGCCGTCGCGCAATCGAATGCTTCAGCCGTCATGAAGTAACGGCGCGATGCCTGCTCGCCGAGCGCACGGATCACGTACGGCGCGATCGTCGCGGGAATCAGGCCGAGGCGCGCTTCGGACAGGCAGAACTTCGCGCTATCCACGGCGACGACGATATCGCACGCCGAGATCAGGCCCATGCCGCCCGCGTAAGCGTCGCCGTTCACACGTGCGATCACCGGCTTGTTGCAGCGATAGATCGACGCGAGCATGTCGGCAAGACGCATTGCGTCGGCGCGGTTCTCGTCGTCCGAGTAACCGGCCATCTTCTTCATCCAGTTCAGGTCCGCGCCCGCGCAGAACGCCTTGCCGCTCGCCGCGAGCACGACGGCGCGCACGTCATCGCGCTCATTCAGCGCGCGAAACGCCGACGTGAGTTCCGCGATCATCGCTTCGTTGAACGCGTTGCGTACGTCCGGTCGATTGAGCGTGACGGTGGTGACCTGCTGGTCAAACGCAACGGTCAGGTTCTCGTATTGCATGGTCGAAGCTCCTTTCGCTGCGCCGCCGTTACATGCGGAACACGCCGAAGCGCGTGTCTTCGATCGGCGCGTTCATCGCCGCTGACAAACCGAGGCCCAATACGTCGCGCGTCTGCGCAGGATCGATCACGCCGTCATCCCACAAGCGGGCGCTCGCGTAATACGGATGACCTTGATGCTCGTACTGCTCGCGGATCGGCTGCTTGAACGCTTCTTCCTGCTCGGCCGTCCACGTGCCGCCCTTGCCTTCGATACCGTCGCGCTTGACGGTGGCGAGCACGGAAGCCGCCTGCTCGCCGCCCATCACCGAGATGCGCGCGTTCGGCCACATCCACAGGAAGCGCGGCGAATACGCGCGGCCACACATGCCGTAATTGCCCGCACCGAACGAGCCGCCGATGATCACCGTGAACTTCGGCACCTTCGCAGTGGCGACGGCCGTCACCATCTTCGCGCCGTTGCGCGCGATGCCTTCGTTCTCGTACTTGCGGCCCACCATGAAGCCCGTGATGTTCTGCAGGAAAACGAGGGGTATCTTGCGCTGCGCGCACAGTTCGATGAAGTGCGCGCCCTTCAACGCCGACTCGGAAAACAGAATGCCGTTGTTCGCGACGATGCCGACGGGATGACCCCAGATGTGCGCGAAGCCGCACACGAGCGTCGTGCCGTAGCGCGCCTTGAATTCATCGAACGCGGAATCGTCGACGATACGCGCGATCACTTCGCGGATATCGAAGGGCTTGCGCGTATCGACGGGAATCACGCCGTAGATGCTCTTCACGTCGTAGCGCGGCGGCTTCGGTTCCTGCATCGTGACGGGCACGTCCTTGCGCCGGTTCAGATTGCCGACGATGCTGCGCGCAATCGCCAGCGCGTGCGCATCGTTTTGCGCGAGATGATCGACGACACCCGACAGACGCGTATGCACGTCGCCGCCGCCCAGATCTTCCGCGCTGACCTCTTCGCCCGTCGCCGCTTTAACCAGAGGCGGGCCGCCCAGAAAAATCGTGCCTTGATTCTTGACGATGATCGACTCGTCGCTCATCGCGGGCACATAGGCGCCGCCCGCCGTGCATGAACCCATCACGACGGCGATCTGCGGAATGCCTTGCGCCGACAGGTTCGCCTGGTTGTAGAAGATGCGGCCGAAGTGATCGCGATCGGGGAACACCTCGTCCTGGTTCGGCAGGTTCGCGCCGCCCGAATCGACGAGATACACGCAAGGCAAGTGGTTTTCTTCGGCGATTTCCTGCGCGCGCACGTGCTTCTTCACGGTCACCGGGTAGTAGGTGCCGCCCTTCACCGTCGCGTCGTTGCAGACGATCACGCACTCCTGACCCGCAATGCGCCCGATGCCCGTAATCACGCCCGCGCCCGGCGCGTCGTCGTGATACATGCCGAATGCCGCGAGTTGCGACAGTTCGAGAAACGGCGTGCCGGGGTCGAGCAGTTGGGCGATGCGATCGCGCGGCAGCAGCTTGCCGCGCGACACGTGCTTGTCGCGCGCGGCGGGACCGCCGCCCAGCGCGAGCTTGCTGATCTTCGCCTTCAGGTCTTCGACGAGCGCTTCGAGCGCGGCCGTGTTGGTGCGGAAATCGTCGGAGCGCGGGTTCAGCTTAGATTCGATGATCGGCATGTGATATCTCGAAGAGAATTACATCGTTTCCGCAAACAGCTCGCGGCCGATCAGCATGCGGCGGATTTCGCTCGTGCCCGCCCCGATTTCATAGAGCTTCGCGTCGCGCCACAGACGCCCGACGGGATACTCATTGATATACCCATTGCCGCCGAGAATCTGAATCGCCTCGCCCGCCATCCATGTGGCCTTTTCCGCGGTGTAGAGAATCACGCCCGCGCAGTCCTTGCGCACCTGGCGCACATGCGCCGTACCGATCGTATCGAGCTGACGGCCCACCGCGTACAGATACGCGCGGCACGCCTGCAACGTGGTGTACAGATCGGCGACCTTGCCCTGGATCAGCTGGAATTCGCCGATCGACTGGCCGAACTGCTTGCGGTCGTGGATATACGGCACGACGGCGTCCATCACCGCCATCATGATGCCCGTCGGGCCACCCGCGAGCACGGCGCGCTCGTAGTCGAGGCCGCTCATCAGCACCTTCACGCCGCCGTTCAGCTCGCCAAGAATGTTCTCTTCCGGCACTTCGACGTTCTCGAACACCAGCTCGCCCGTGTGCGAGCCGCGCATGCCGAGCTTGTCGAGCTTCTGCGCGACGGAAAAGCCCTTCATGCCCTTCTCGACGATGAACGCCGTGATGCCGCGCGCACCGGCTTCGATATCCGTCTTCGCGTAGACGACGAGCGTGTCGCAGTCCGGGCCGTTCGTGATCCACATCTTCGTGCCGTTCAGCACATAGCGGTCGCCCTTCTTCTCGGCGCGCAGCTTCATGCTGACCACGTCCGAGCCGGCATTCGGCTCGCTCATCGCCAGCGCGCCGACATGGTCGCCCGACACCAGCTTCGGCAGGTACTTTTCTTTTTGCGCCTCGGTGCCGTTGCGGTGAATCTGGTTCACGCACAGATTCGAGTGCGCGCCATACGAGAGCCCGACCGATGCCGACGCGCGCGAGATTTCCTCCATCGCGACCATGTGCGCGGTGTAGCCCATGTTCGCGCCGCCGTATTCCTCGGAGACCGTCATGCCGAGCACGCCCAGATCGCCGAACTTCTTCCACAGGTCCATCGGGAACTGGTCGGTGCGGTCGATCTCCCCCGCACGCGGCGCGATCTCCTTCGCCGCAAACGACGCGAGGCTGTCGCGCAGCATCTCGATCTCTTCACCAAGCGGGAACTGCAAACCGGGCAAGTTGCTCATGTGTGTCTCCAGGAGTTCGTGGCGGGCGGCTCAAGGTGCAGCGCCGCCTCGCATCAGGCAATTTTTCTGAGCCGGACTCAGCCGGCTGGTTCGCCGCGCACCTAGCTTCCATCGTGAGTCATACGACATGTGCGGCTACGCGGCAGTACAGAGCGCATTTCACTCCAGATTTACGTAAGCGTCAATCGGTATTTTTGAGTGTCACTCAAAAACCGTGAAGTACACGCTGAATGGGCTGCCAGCGTGGTAGTATCGGCCGCAACGGAGCCCTTCCGCTCCGAAATCTGAACTGGACTCATATGATGGGCGTAGCAAGGGCCGAGGTGTCGGGATCGCGCCGCCAGCCGGCGGGCCGCAAGTCGCAGCAACGCGTGAAGGAGATTCTTCAGGCGGGCCGCGACGTCTTCTCCGAAAAGGGCTACGAACGTGCGACGACGGCGGAGATCGCGCAGCGGCTAGGCATTTCCGAGGCCACGGTGTTCAGCTACTTTCGCGGCAAGCGCGAGCTGTGCGCGCGCGTGATCGGCGACTGGTACGACGAGATCATCGAAGCCATCGAATCCGGCCTGCCGCGCGACGGCAGCATCCGCCAGCAGTTCGCGTTCATCGTGCGCACGCATTTGCGGCTGATGCTGGTCAACGGCACGGGGTTGTGCGCGCTCGTGCTGTCGGAAGGCCGCACGCGTCAGCACGAACTCAGCGAAGAACTGACGGGCTTGCAGCGCCGCTACACCGCGCCGCTGATGCGCGTGCTGTCGCACGGCCAGCAGACGGGCCAGATCCGCTCGGACGTGCCGCTGCGCCTGCTGCGCTCGCTCGTCTTCGGCCCGATGGAACACGTGCTGTGGGACGCGACGCTCGGCAATCGCCGCACCGATATCGACGCCACGGCGGACCGCCTGATCGACGTGCTGTGGTCCGCCTTGCAGCCGCCCGACGCGTCGCTCAGCGCGCTCGCGCAGTTCCGCCAGGAAGTGGGCGAAGCGGCGCGCCGCCTGGCCGAAGCGGAAGCCGCACATCAGCAGAAAGCGAAGCAGGCCGCGCCCGAACGCATCAACACAGGCGAAGACGCCTAAGCCTCTGGGTCGCACCGAGCGCCCGGCCGGGTGCGCAACTTGCTGGCGATGTTGATGCCAGCAACGCACCCCAAGGAGGCCCGGCCATGTCAACCACGCCCAACGAAGGCGAAAATCCGATCCGCCCCGACCAGTCCGACGTCGTGCAGACCGATCTGCCCGATGTCGGTCCGTCGCAGGACCCGGACGCGTCGCCGCTCGATCCCGACGTCAACCCCGATTACGAGGACGACAAGCCGTAGGACAGGCGCCGTTCGTCGACAACATCGAATGCCAGGGAGGGAGGATCATCGTGCAACACGTATTCAACAGAACATGCCAGATGGGTGTCGCGAGCTTGCTGGCCGCGCTCATCTCGACAACGGCACTCGCGCAAGGCGCGCCGCAATCGGTCACCGAACGCCGCACGGAAGTCATGCAGACGGGCAGCGGCTTTCGCGCCTCGAAGCTCGCGGGAACGAGCGTTTATAACCGCGACAAGGACAAGATCGGCACCATCGACGACCTGATCCTTTCGCCGACCGATCACACCGCGTTCGCGATTCTGTCGGTGGGCGGCTTTCTCGGCATGGGCAAGCACTATGTCGCCGTGCCGTTCGGCGATCTGCAGATCACCGCCAAACAGGTGACGATGCCGGAGGCGACCAAGTCGTCGCTCGAAGCGTTGCCCGAGTTCAAGTACGCGCCGGACTGAGCATGGAAACCTTCGGCCGCTTGGCATCGGACATGCGAAGCGGCCGGTTTCATAGTCATTCCTGGATCAGCGCGGGAATCTCCTCGACGAGCGCGTCGATCGCGCAACGCACCTTCGACGCCATGTAGCGCGTCTGCGGCCACACGACGTTGATCTCCAGCGGCGGCAAACTGCAACACCCCTTGACCAGCGCGAGTTCGCCCGACTTCACGTAGCGCGCGAGCAGCCATGACGGCAGGCGCGCAAGCCCAAAGCCAGCAATCGCTGCGGCGGCAATCGCCTGCACGTCGTCCATGCTCAGATGCGGGTTGATGTTCACGCGCATTGGCTGGCCTTCGTCGTCCAGGAAATCCCACTGCGCGAGCGCGCCGCCCCGCGCATACACGATGCCTTCGAGCCCATGCATCTCGTCGAGCGACGCGGGCATGCCGTGCCGCGCAAGATACGACGGCGCCGCGCCGACGCAGGTGTACTGCGCGCCCAGCCGCCGCGCGGCGAGACTCGTGCTGTCGCGCAACTCGCCGATCCGCACGGCGAGGTCGAAACCTTCCTCAACGAGATCGACCATGCGGTCGCTGAACGACATGTCGATCTGCAGCTTCGGATGCCGGCGCGTCAGATTCATCAGCACGGGCGCGACGCACAACTGGCCGAATGCGAGCGGCAGGCTCACGCGAAGCCGGCCGCGCGGCGCGCGCCGGCCGCCTTCGAGTTCAGCCTCGGCCGCTTCGAGTTCGGCGAGCGCGCGCACGCAACGTTCGTAGTACGCCTGGCCGTCTTCCGTGAGGCTCTGGCTGCGCGTCGTGCGATGAATCAGGCGTACGCCGAGCCGCGTCTCCAGACGCGCAATCACCTTGCCGACGGCCGAGCGCGTCAGGTTCAGACGTTCGGCTGCCAACGCAAAACTGCCCGCTTCGACGACCTGCACGAAGGTCGCCACGCCATCGAGCCGGTCAGTCATCGCGCCGTCCGATTGGTTCCTTATAGGCCGCATTCATGGGAATTCACCTCGTCAATCGGGACAGATATTCCCGATATATTACCGCTCATCTATCGCAACGGTATTCATCTCATGCAACCATTTCGTCCGCGCAAGAACACCCTTGCGCTGCTCGCCGCCTGCCTTTCGTCGTTGATGTTCGGTCTCGAGATTTCCAGCGTCCCCGCGATCCTGCCGGCGCTCGAACATCTGCTGCACGGCGATTTCAAGGACATGCAGTGGGTCATGAACGCGTACACGATTGCCTGCACGACGGTCCTGATGGCGACGGGCACGCTCGCGGACCGCTTCGGCCGCAAGCGCGTGTTCATCGTCAGCATTGCGCTGTTCGGCGTTACGTCGCTGCTGTGCGGGCTGGCGACGAACATGGCCGTGCTGATCGCGGGCCGCTTCCTGCAAGGCGCGAGCGGCGGCGCGATGCTGATCTGCCAGGTCGCCGTGCTGTCGCATCAGTTCCAGCAGGGACACGAGCGCGTCAAGGCGTTCGCCGCGTGGGGCATCATCTTCGGCATCGGGCTGGGGTTCGGGCCGATCATCGGCAGCGCGACGGTCGCGCTGACCGGCTGGCAGTGGGTGTTTCTCGTACACGCGCCGCTGGCACTCGCGACCATCGCGCTCGCCATCAGCGGCGTGAGCGAATCGCGCGATCCGCATGCGCAGAAGCTCGATATCGCGGGCGTCGTGACCTTGTCGCTCGCCGTGTTCGGCGTCGCCTTCTACATCACGCAGGGGGCGGACTTCGGCTTCGCGAGCCTGCCCGCGCTTGGCATCGTCGCAGCGAGCGCGCTCTGCCTGATCGCGTTCTTCGTCGCCGAGAACATGAGCGCGCATCCGATGTTCGACTTCTCCGTGTTTCGCATCCGCAAGTTTTCGGGCGCGCTGATCGGATCGGCTGCGATGAATTTCAGCTTCTGGCCTTTCATGATCTATCTGCCCGTGTACTTTCATAACGCACTGGGCTATGACGATCTGCACGCGGGACTCGCGCTACTCGCCTATACGCTGCCTACGCTGGTCGTGCCGCCCGTCGCGGAACGTCTCGCGCATCGTTATCAGCCGGGCTTCGTGATTCCCGGCGGGCTCTTCACGATCGGGCTCGGCTTCATGCTGATGCGTATCGGCAGCGGCGCGGAGCACGCCAGCTGGATGACGATGCTGCCCGGCTGCGTGATCGCTGGCGTCGGACTCGGCCTCACCAACACGACCGTGACGAACACGACGACGGGCGCCGTGTCGACGGCACGCGCCGGCATGGCCTCGGGCATCGACATGAGCGCGCGGATGATCTCGCTTGCCATCAACATCGCGTTGATGGGGTTCGTGCTGGTGGCGGGCGTCGGTGCGTCTTTGTCGCACGCGTGGCCAGGCGCGCAGGACGCCGCGCAGATTCACGCGACAAGCGCTGCGATTGCAGCGGGCCATGTCGTCGCGCTCGACGGCAAGATCGCGCACGATGCGCTCGTACACGGCTTCGGCTGGGTGATGCTGTATGGAGGCGTGGGCGCGTGGCTGCTCGCGGCGGCGAGCTTCATGACGTTCGGCGCGATGACGAACCCGACCCGTTCGAAGCTGCAAGAGGCGCGCGCGGCGACATCGGCGCAACGCACGGATTGATACAAAAAAGCGTGAGCGCGGATGACGCGCTCACGCTTTCCAGACGTGCAGATCAGTAATAAGGATACGGTGCGTAAACGGCGCCCGGCGGGGCATAGTAATAAGGACGCGGCGCGTAATAGACAGGCCCCGGCGCATAATACGCAGGCGGCGTCGCATAGACGGGCGCCTGCGGTTGCGAGATGGTGTTGCCCTTCGACGTCATGCACTGCGCGTAAGCCGCGTCGTAGCGCGCCTGCAGGCCATATGCCGAGTAAGACGCGCCGTTCGCGCCCGTCGCGCCGCCGACCAGCAAGCCGCTGCCCGCGCCGATTGCCGCGCCGGCACCCGGATTGCCCGCTGCCGCGCCGATCAGCGCGCCGACGGCCGCGCCGCCCAGCGTGCCGACAGCCGCGCTGCCCACCGCGTTGTTGGTGGCCGCCTGCGATGCACCATTGGCGTCCGTGCTGCGGTACGCATAGTCACGGCACGCGTAGTCGTCCTGCTGGAACTGTTCGAGCGGCTCGCCCTTGCGCGGCAGCGCCACCACGCTCGGCCCGCTGGGCGGGATGACGGCACAACCGCCCATTGCGAGCAACACCCCGACGAGGATCGTCGGCATTGCGACCTTTCTTGTGACCTGAGTCTTGTTCATGTTCGTCGACCTGCCAATGAAAAATGCCAATGTCCAATAGAAGAACAATAGTCCAACAGACTTAGACTTGAGTTACGAATGCGTTACTGGATATTTCTGCACTTTGACCTGGCGCAACGCGCAAAAAGTAAAAAAGGGTCAGCGGAATTCACCTTGAAATCGCAGCCCGATATGTGCATCATGCACATATGCACAATGCACACATTGAGGTGACGCGATGACCCGGCGCATGGAAAATCTGCTCGGCGTGCTCGCCCTTCTGGTGACGGACGAACTGAACGCACAACCCAGCATTCCCGCGCTGGCCGGTTCGACCGCACGCGCAATGCTCAATGCGATCGGCCAGTACCCTGACTCGTCGATCGAACTGCTGCGCGATGCCGTGGATCTCTCGCATCCCGCCGCCGTGCGCGCAGTGGCGGGACTCGTCGACGCAGGTCTCGTCGAAAAGAAGGCGGGCAGCGACAAGCGCTCGGTTGCGCTGGCTCTCACGGCTACCGGGCGCCGCGAAGCGAACCGCTTGCGCGCCGCGCGCGGGCGCATGCTCGAACGCATCGCTGCGAGGCTCGATGAAAGCGAGCGCGACGTGCTCGAAAATCTGCTCATCAAGATTCTCTGGAACGAAACGCGCGATTCGCCGCACGCGATGCAGCTTTGCCGCTTCTGCGACGACAAGCCATGCCTGAAGGCGGGCTGCCCCGTCGAGTGCCGCGAACAGGGGCTGCCGATGCCCGAGCGGAGCGCATCATGAGCGCCGCCAATATAGACGCGATCCGCTTGAACGCTCCGCCTGTGCGCTGGCGTGCAGTGGCCGCGCTGACGGCCGTCTCGACGCTCTCGCAGATCGGCCAGTTCGGCATCGGCTTCATGGTCCTGCCCGTGTGGCTCGCACATCAGGGGCTCGACGCGCCGCGCGCCGGACTTTTCGCTGCGGCGCAATGGGCGGGCATGTTCGTCGGACTGCTGTTTGCGCCGCGTCTGATCGAACGGATCGGATCGAAGCTGACGGTGTCGCTCGGGCTCGCCGCTTCGCTGATCGCGTATGCATCGTTTGGTGCCTTGTCGTGGCCTGCGTGGATGTTGCCCGGCATGCTGACGGGGCTCGGCATCGGCTTGCGCTGGATCGCGAACGAAACCTGGCTCTATAGTCTCGTGCCCGCCGACAAGAGCGGCAAAGTGGTCGGCGTTCACGAAACCTTGATCGCATCAGCGGGCGTGCTTGCGCCGGCGCTCGCGGTCTACGGTGGCGTGAGCGGCACACTGGTGTTCGTGTCGGGTTCGCTGCTGACGCTCGCTGCCGCTGTTCCGTTGTGGCTCACCCGTTCGTCCGCGCCTCAAGCTGTATTGGAGCCACAGGTGGCTCGCGGCAAGCGCCTCGAACTGGGGCCGATCGTTTGCCTCGGCCTCGTTACGATTGCAGTCGGCGGCATCGGAGACGGCGCGCTCTACGGGCTCTTCCCGCTCTTCGCCGACAGCCGCGGACTCACGGCCACGCAAACCGCGACGATGCTCGCGTGCTTCGGTATCGGCGGCATGGTGCTGCAATTCCCAGTTGGGTGGCTCGCGGATCGCGCCGGTCTCGCGGCAACGGTGATCGTCTGCGCATTGACCAGCACGGCGGCTATCGTGGCGTTTTCTTTCGCGCCGTCGGCATCGCTTGCGTATTTCGTAGCCGCGCTGCTGCTCGGCGGCATGAACAGCGCGTACATCACACTCGGCATGTATGCCGCCGCTTGCAGCGACAAACAGGCAATAACCCGCAACATGCGCGTGCTGTCGCTCGCCTTCACTGCATGCTCGATCGCCGGGCCCCTGTTTGCCGGGTCGGCGATGAAGGCGCTCGGAAACGATCTGTTGATGTGGCAACTCGCGATCATGAGCGGCGCGCTCATGATCTATACGCTCGGCATGCGTGAAGGGCACCGGCAGGCGCGGCAGCGCGCGCCTTCGGCCTCTTCCTGATAACCGAGGCGCGCGCGCCGCGTTTCGCTCAGCGCAAACGCACTAGCGTCGACTTCAGCTCCGTGTACTTTTCGAGCGCATGCAAAGACTTGTCGCGGCCATTGCCCGACTGCTTGTAGCCGCCGAACGGGAAGTTCATGTCGCCGCCTTCGTCATAGCAATTGACCCACACGGTGCCCGCGCGCAGACGCCGCGACACTTCATGCGCCGTCGTCAGGTTTGCTGTCCACACGGCGGCGGCGAGACCATAGTCGCTGTCATTGGCGATCTGCACGGCTTCGTCGATCGTATCGAACGTAATCACCGACAGCACCGGCCCGAAGATCTCTTCACGCGCGATCTTCGCATCAGGCTTCGGCACATCGAAAACAGTCGGCTCGACATAGAAGCCGCCGCTTTCCTGCTGCACGCGCGCGCCGCCATGCAATAGCTTCGCTTCGGCCCGCCCTGCTTCGATATAACCCAGCACGCGATCGAGCTGCACCTGATCGACGATTGCGCCCATCGACGTCTTCGGGTCCAGCGGATTGCCCGGCGCATAGCTGCGGGCCGCCGCGACCAGCTTGTCGAGGAACACGTCCTTGATGTCGCGATGCACGAGCAGACGCGAACCTGCCGTACACATCTCGCCCATGTTGTAGAAGATCGCACCGGCTGCGGTTTTGGCAGCGCGATCGAGATCAGGACAATCGGGCAGCACGATGTTCGGCGACTTGCCACCCAGCTCCAGCCACACGCGTTTCAGGTTCGACTGCCCAGCGTATTGCATGATCAGCTTGCCGACATTCGTCGAACCCGTGAACGCGAGGCAATCCACGTCGTGATGCAGCGCGAGCAGCTTGCCAGGCTCGCCGCCACCCGGCACCACGTTGAATACGCCTGCGGGAATGCCCGCTTCATGCGCGAGTTGCGCAACACGAATCGCCGTCAGCGGCGATTTCTCCGAAGGCTTGAGCACGACGCAATTACCCGCCGCGAGCGCGGGCCCGAATTTCCACGATGCCATCAGGATCGGGAAATTCCACGGCACTACGGCGGCGACGACGCCGAGCGGCTCGCGCGTCACGAGACCGACGAGATGATGATCCGCGGGCACGACCTCGCCGCCGACCTTGTCGATCGCTTCCGCAAACCATTCGACGCAATACACCGCGCCCGGCACGTCGACGCTGGTCGTGTCGCCGATCGGCTTGCCCGCATCGAGCGTTTCGAGCAACGCGAGTTCGTCGAGATGCTCGCGCATCAGCGCAGCCCATTTGAGCAGCTTCGCTTTACGCTGACGCGGATTGAGGCCCGACCATACGCCTTTATTGAATGCATGCCGCGCGGCGCGCACGGCAGCGTTCACGTCGGCCTCGCCGCAATCGGCTACTTTCGCAAGTACCTTGCCGTCGATGGGACTCACGCAGTCGAACGTGCGCCCGCTTTCGGCCGGCCGATACTCGCCGTCGATAAACGCGCGCCCTTCGATTGCGAGCGTCGCTGCCTGTTCCTGCCAGTAAGCCAATGTCGTCTTGTCCATCAGGATGCCTCAATGTTATGCGTTCAGCGCATTGCATATGGCATGCGCGATGCGATGCTGCGCGAAACGCGTTGACGCGAAGCGGCGTGCGAAAAATCAGAAAGTGGGCGGCGAATTGGCCGACACGACTTCGCACACCTGCTGCGCGCTGGGATTGCGAAAACGATGCGGTAAGCGGCTTTCGAAGTAATAGCTGTCGCCGGGGTCGAGCAGCCACGTCGTACTGTCGACGGTCAATTCAAGCTGACCGCTGACCACGACGCCGCCCTCGTGCCCTGCGTGTTGCAACATTTCCGGGCCCGTATCCGCGAGCGGCTGATACACCTCGCGCATGATGCCCATATTGCGATCCTTGACACTCGCGCCCGCCAGATAGAACTCGATCTGCTCGTTGCCGAGATTCGGCATCTCCGCGCGGCGCGACACCACGGTGCGGTCGGCCTCAATTTCAAATGTGAAGAATTCGGCGAGACTCATCGGTATGCATTCGAGCAGCTTTTTCAGCGAGCCAACGGAAGGACTCACGCGGTTCTGCTCGATCAGCGAAATCGTGCCGTTCGTCACGCCCGCCCGTTTCGCCAGCTCCCGCTGCGAAAGACCGTGCTTTTTACGGATGTACTGCAGGCGGGTTGCCACTTCAATTGACATCGATGCACTCATGGAAACGGGTAGTACTTCACGAAAACAGCGGTATTCGAATAGCACGCGCGTGTGTTGAATATTCTAATCACTTTAAATTCACCGCCTCTGGGGAAAACCCTGAAAGCGAAACGAAATTTTTACGCATCTACAGGCTTCAAAGTGGACTTTATTGCGCATAGATAGCTCAGGGTAAGCCCTCATCAAAGTTTCGTAAAAAGACTTTGACGGCCTTTTTGACTCGTATATCCTGAACTACAGGTCGATGTTTCCTGATTCGATTACTCGCTGCGACAGCCCGATTCATCGCAGAAGCAGTGGGTAAAGAATGCGTTACGGGTAACAACCTGTCGTCCCGTTTCTTTAAACGTTCGACGCGTTTTCCGAACGGGGCGTTCAATACTTTCAACGTGCCAGTCGAGTGTAATCGTGAGAGTCCGAGGCCCTTTGGTTAGGTGGGATCGTAGTCAGTTCGCGAGGTGTCTTCGCGCTGACAACGCCATCGCCGACGGCAGCAACGGCAGGCTTGCGTTTCGCCGCTTTCTGTCCGTCTTCACGATCCTGTCGCGCCGTTCCGTCCGTCGTCACAACTCCATTTCAGCGCGTGCGTTCATCGCGGTTCATACCGACGAAGTCGCATCGCTCTTGCCCTAGCGCCTTTCCATCTGTCGCTGTCAGGCCCGCTTGCGGGTCAATGCTTCGCACGCGTTATCGCGCTGCGTGTTCGGTTGCGCTCGTCCCCAAGCCGGACACGCGCCGTTGCACGCCCGCGGTTGCACGCAGCGGAGCGAACCGGACAGCGTATCTGTTTGCTACGCGCGGCGCGATCCGCTGACGACGCTGCCACGCAAGCACCCTTCCAGTAGCTTTGCGCTCTGCGCATGGCTGCGGAATCGTGCCGCGCGTACGCACACCATGATTTGCCGCGTTCCCGCAGTCAACGACGAATACCAGTTAGTCATGCAAACGAAACCTTTAGTCGGCATCACGGCCGACAGAACGATGATGGGTCTGCATCCTTCGCATGTGGCCGGCGAGAAGTACATCGCGGCCGTGATAGATGGCGCGCAAGCGCTTGCGATGCTGCTGCCCGCGTTAGGCGACAGACAGGTGCCGGAAGATCTGTTCGCGCATATCGACGGTTTGCTGTTTACGGGCAGCTATTCGAATGTCGAGCCGCATCGTTATGGCGGCCACGCGAGCGCGCCCGGCACGCTGCACGACGCCGCACGCGACGCGACGACGCTGCCGCTGATGCGCGCCGCCATCGACGCTGGCATCCCGGTGCTCGCTATTTGCCGTGGCTTTCAGGAAATGAATGTCGTATTCGGCGGGACGCTGCATCAAAGCGTTCAAACGGTGGACGGCTATGACGACCACCGCGAGAACAAGGAAGACGACCTCGACGTGCAGTACGGGCCTTCACATGCGCTGCATCTACTGCAAGGCGGGCTGTTGCAGAAGCTCGCCGGCGGCGCAAGCGAAGTGCGCGTGAATTCACTGCACGGCCAGGGCGTCGAGCGGCTCGGCGACGGCCTCACGGCCGAAGCCCACGCGCCGGACGGTTTGATCGAAGCGATCAGCGTGACGCATGCGCGCGCCTTCACGCTGGGTGTGCAATGGCACCCGGAATGGAAGCACGCGAGCGACGCGTTATCGACAGCGATCTTCCGTGCGTTTGGCGCGGCGTGCCGCGATCGAATGCGCATGAGGACGGGTTCAGCAGCGGCTGCAAGCGCACATATCTGATCCCCGTTCTGCGCAAAAAAACAGAGAGAACGATCATGCAAGACATTGACGAGTTTCTGAAGAAGCATCACATCACCGAAATCGAAGCGATCATTCCCGACATGGCAGGGATCGCGCGCGGCAAGATCATTCCGCGCAGCAAGTTCGAATCCGGCGAATCCATGCGCCTGCCGCAAGCCGTGATGATCCAGACGGTGACGGGCGAATATCCCGAAGATGGCTCGCTCACGGGCGTCACCGACCCCGACATGGTGTGCGTGCCCGATCCGTCGACGATCCGCATCATTCCGTGGGCCGTCGATCCCACCGCGCAGGTGATTCACGACTGCGTGCATTTCGACGGCACGCCCGTCGCGATCTCGCCGCGTCGCGTGCTGCGCCACGTACTCGATCTCTACAAGGCCAAGGGCTGGAAGCCCGTCATCGCGCCGGAGCTGGAGTTCTATCTGGTCGACATGAACAAGGACCCCGACCTGCCCTTGCAACCGCCCGTCGGGCGCACGGGTCGTCCCGAAACAGGACGCCAGGCGTATTCGATCGAAGCCGTGAACGAATTCGATCCGCTCTTCGAAGATATCTACGAGTACTGCGACATTCAGGAACTCGAAGTCGACACGCTGATTCACGAAGTCGGCGCGGCGCAGATGGAAATCAACTTCCTGCACGGCGACCCGCTCAAGCTCGCCGACCAGGTCTTTCTTTTCAAGCGCACGGTGCGCGAAGCGGCGCTTCGTCATCACATGTACGCGACGTTCATGGCGAAGCCGATGGAGAACGAACCCGGTTCCGCGATGCACGTACATCAAAGCCTCGTCGATGAAGAGACGGGCCAGAACCTGTTCACGGGGAGCGACGGCAAGCCGACGGATCTCTTCAATCAGTACATCGCCGGCCTGCAGAAGTACACGCCCGCGTTGATGCCGATCTTCGCGCCATACATCAATTCGTATCGCCGGCTGTCGCGCTTCATGGCGGCGCCGATCAACGTGCAATGGGGTTACGACAACCGCACGGTCGGTTTCCGCATTCCGCATTCGGGCCCGCAGGCGCGCCGCATCGAGAACCGCATTCCGGGTGTGGACTGCAATCCGTATCTGGCGATTGCGGGCACGCTCGCGGCCGGCTATCTCGGCATGACGCAGCGACTCACGCCGACCGAGCCGCTCACCAGCGACGGCTATGAATTGCCATACCAGTTGCCGCGCAATCTCGAAGAAGGACTCACGTTGATGGGCGCGTGCGAGCCGCTTTCCGAAATCATGGGCGAACCGTTCATCAAGGCGTATCTCGCGCTGAAGGAAACCGAATACCAAGCGTTTTTCCGCGTGATCAGTTCGTGGGAACGCAAGCATTTGCTGCTGCACGTCTGAGTCCGGCGTCATCCGCAAAACAACTGGAGGCAACATGAGTTACAGGACAGAAGAAATCGCTTACGTGCAATCCGCGCAACCGGCCGCGAAGGCGAGTACTTCGCAACAGCTGCGCAGCACGGCTGAATACCGCGCGCTCGATGCCGCGCATCACATTCATCCGTTCTCTGATATGGGCGCGCTCAATCGCGCCGGCAGCCGCGTGATCGTCAAGGCGGAAGGCGTCTATCTGTGGGACTCCGATGGCAACAAGATCATCGATGGCATGGCGGGACTGTGGTGCGTAAACGTCGGCTATGGCCGCAAGGAACTCGCGGACGCAGCGTACAGGCAGTTGCAGGAACTGCCCTTCTACAACACGTTCTTCAAGACCACGCACCCGCCCGTGATCGAACTGTCGGCCTTGCTCGCCGAGTTGACGCCCGCGCCGTTCAACCACTTCTTCTATTGCAATAGCGGCTCGGAAGGCAACGATACGGTGCTGCGCATCGTCCATCAGTATTGGGCGACGCAAGGACAGAAGCTGAAAAAGTTCGTCATTTCGCGTAAGAACGGCTATCACGGCTCGACGATCGCGGGCGGCACGCTCGGCGGCATGGGTTATATGCACGAGCAGATGCCTTCGCAGGTCGAGCACATCGTGCATATCGACCAGCCGTACTGGTTCGGCGAAGGCGGCGACATGACGCCGGAAGAATTCGGCCTCGAACGTGCGCGCCAACTCGAAACGGAAATTCTCGAGCTTGGTGCCGAGAACGTCGCTGCGTTTATCGGTGAGCCTTTCCAGGGAGCGGGCGGCGTGATCTTTCCGCCTTCTACCTACTGGCCGGAAATCCAGCGCATCTGCCGCAAATACGACGTGCTGCTCGTCGCCGATGAAGTGATCGGCGGCTTTGGCCGCACGGGCGAATGGTTCGCGCATCAGCATTTCGGCTTCGAACCGGACCTCATCACGATGGCGAAGGGCCTGACGAGCGGCTATATCCCGATGGGCGCCGTCGGCCTGCACGACCGCATCGCCAAAGCGATCATCGAGAACGGCGAGTTCAATCACGGGCTCACCTATTCCGGGCATCCCGTCGCCGCCGCTGTCGCGGTCGCGAACCTGAGGCTGTTGCGCGACGAGAAGATCGTCGAACGCGTGAAGAACGAAACGGGCCCGTATTTCCAGCAGTCGCTGCGCGAGACCTTCGCGAATCATCCCATCGTCGGTGAAGTGGCGGGCGCGGGACTCGTTGCGGGCATCCAATTGGCGCAGAACCCGAAGACCCGAAAGCGCTTCGAGAATGGCGGCGACGTCGGCACGATCTGCCGCGACTTCTGCTTCAACGGCAACCTGATCATGCGTGCCACGGGCGACCGCATGCTGCTCTCGCCGCCTCTCGTCGTCACGAAGAGCGAGATCGACGAGATCGTCGCGAAGGCGAAAAAGGCCATCGACGCAACTGCACAACAGCTAGGGCTTTCGTAACGGCAGTCAGACCACCGGCGCGGGCGCCGTGACGCATCGACAACGCGACACACGCTCATGCCGGACTTTTACCTCCAAGGGAAATCAACATGAGCGTTTGTCATCTTCGTCATGCGGTCGCGGGGGCCGCGCTGGTAGTCGTGACGGGCATTGCCGCACTGTCGGGCACGGCAGCGCAGGCGGCCGATACCGAACTGAACGTCTATAACTGGTCCGACTACATCGCGAAGGACACGATTCCGAACTTCGAGAAACAGACGGGCATCAAGGTCAAGTACGACAACTACGACAGCGACGACACGTTGCAGGCCAAGCTGCTCGCAGGCAGCTCGGGCTACGACATCGTCGTGCCGACGTCGAACTATATGGCCAAGCAGATTCAGGCCGGCGTCTACCAGAAGCTCGACAAATCGCAGATGCCGAATCTGAAGAATCTCGACCCGACGCTGATGAAGTTGATCTCCGACGCCGATCCGGGCAACCAGTACGGCGTGCCGTGGGCATACGGCACGGACGGCATTGGCTACAACGTGCAGGCCGTGCAGAAAGTACTCGGCGCGAATGCACCTGTCGACAGCTGGGCGCTCGTGTTCGATCCCGCCAACATGTCGAAGCTCAAGAGCTGCGGCGTGTCGTTCCTCGATCAGGCCGTCGACGTCTTCGCCGCGACGCTGCAATACATGCACAAGGACCCGAACAGCACGAGCCCCGGCGACTATCAGGCGGCGTACGAAGTGCTGAAGAAAGTCCGCCCGTACATCACGCAGTTCAATTCGTCGGGCTACATCAACGATCTCGCGAATAACGATGTTTGCGTGGTCGTAGGCTGGTCGGGCGACGTCGGCATCGCGCGGCGCCGCACGCAGGAAGCGAAGCGCTCGTATGAAGTCAAGTTCTCGAACGTGAAGGAAGGCGGCCTGCTGTGGTTCGACGTGATGGTCGTGCCGAAGGACGCACCGCATCCCGAAGCCGCGATGAAGTGGATCAACTTCATTTCGGACGCGAAGAACAATGCAGCCATTACCAACGAAGTGTTCTACCCCACCGCCAATCGCGCCGCGCGCCAGTTCGTCACCCCGGCTGTCGCACAGGATCAGACGGTCTATCCGGCCGACGACGTGATCGCCAAGATGACGCTGATGAGACCGATGCCGACGGAAATTCTGCGGCTCGAAAACCGCCTGTGGGCGCAACTGAAAACCGGTCATTGAACGTGTGAGTCAACGCCGGTTTTCAGGGACATGAAAGGGAACTGAATGAAACGAAGAGGGATCGCTCGATCCCTCTTCGTAGAGCAGTAGCGCAGTCAGTCTGCGTCTTGCGCGCAGCCCCATGTTTCCCCGATTGCAGCACGACACCTGCGAGCGCTTCGCGCGCCTCGCCAGGGCCCGTTCGTGCCTGCGATCCGCAAAGAACGGTCACATATGAATACGATGCACACCACGCAAGCAGCGAAAGCGGCCACGCAGCCCGCGACGACGAAAGCGAAATCGGACGAGTTCGTTCGCATCGAAAACGTCGTGAAGAAGTTCGGCGACAGCACGGCTGTCGACAACGTCAACCTGAGCATCGCGAAGAACGAACTGTTCGCGCTGCTCGGCAGTTCGGGCTGCGGCAAGTCCACGCTGTTGCGCATGCTGGCGGGCCTGGAGACGGCCACGTCCGGCAAGATCTATGTCGACGGCGAAGATCTTGCGGCCTTGCCGCCCTATCGCCGCCCCGTGAACATGATGTTCCAGTCGTATGCGCTCTTTCCGCATATGACGGTCGAATCGAATGTCGCGTTCGGCCTGAAACAGGAAGGCACACCGAAGAACGAGATCAAAGAGCGTGTCGCCGATGCGTTGAATCTCGTGCAGATGACGAAGTACGCGAAGCGCAAGCCACATCAGCTATCGGGCGGCCAGCAGCAGCGCGTCGCGCTGGCGCGTTCGCTCGTCAAGCGCCCCAAGCTGTTGCTGCTCGACGAGCCGATGTCCGCGCTCGACAAGAAGATCCGCCAGAAGACCCAACTCGAACTCGTGAACATTATCGAGAAAGTCGATGTCACCTGTGTGATGGTCACGCACGATCAGGAAGAAGCGATGACGATGGCGAGCCGCCTCGCCGTGATGAGCGAAGGCCGCATCGTGCAGATCGGTTCGCCGACGCAGGTCTACGAGTTTCCGAATAGCCGCTTCTCCGCCGAGTTCATCGGCTCCACCAATCTGTTCGAAGGCGTCGTCGTCGAAGACGAACCCGATCACATCTTTGTCGAAAGCGAAGACCTTGAGTCGCGGATGTATGTGAGCCACGGCGTAACGGGGCCGCTTGGCATGCCCGTCGGCATTTCGGTGCGCCCCGAGCGCGTGCGCGTGACGCGCGAGAAACCCGGCGCGGCGCACAACTGGGCGCGCGGCGTCGTGACGGATGTCGCATACATGGGCAGCTATTCGCTGTACCACGTGCGTCTGCCGAGCGGCAAGACCGTCATGTCGAATCTCTCCAGCTCGCACCTGATGAGCGAAGGTGCGCCCGTCTATAACGACGACGTGTTCGTCTCCTGGTCGCCTTCGAGCGGCGTGGTGCTGACGCAATGAGAAATCCCGCCCAAACTTCTGCGGCGCGACTGGGCGCCGCCTCGAATGCAAGCCCCGCGCTCGCATCGTTCAAACAGAGCCTCGCGAAGCTGCTGCCTTCGGGCCGCAGTACCGTGATCGGCATTCCGTTCATCTGGCTCGCGGTGTTCTTCGCGCTGCCGTTCGTGCTGGTGCTGAAGATCAGCTTTGCCGATTTGCGCCTTGGCATTCCGCCTTATACGGAACTCGTCAGCGTCAAAGATGGCATGGTGCATTTCGCGCTGCAACTGAGCCACTACGCGTTCCTGTTGCAGGACAGCCTGTACGTCGCAACGTATCTCAGCTCGCTGAAGATGGCCGCCGTCTCGACTATCTGCTGCCTGTTGATCGGCTATCCGATCGCGTATTACATCGCGCGCTCGGCACCCGCTACGCGCAACCTGCTGATGATGGGCGTGATGCTGCCGTTCTGGACGTCGTTTCTGATTCGCGTGTACGCGTGGATCGGCATTCTGAAAGACGACGGCCTGCTCAATCACACGCTGATCGCGCTCGGCGTGATTCACTCGCCCTTTCGCCTCTATCACACGGATATTGGCGTCTATATCGGCATGGTCTATTCGTACCTGCCGTTCATGGTGATGCCGCTCTACGCACATCTCGTGAAGATGGACTTGACGCTGCTCGAAGCCGCCTACGATCTCGGCGCGAAACCGTGGACGGCGTTTACGCGCATCACGTTGCCGCTGTCGAAGAACGGGATTATCGCGGGGTCGCTGCTGGTGTTCATTCCCGCCGTCGGTGAGTACGTGATACCGGAACTGCTCGGTGGCGCGGACACGCTGATGATCGGCCGCGTGATGTGGGATGAGTTCTTCAACGACATGGACTGGCCGATGGCATCCGCCGTGACGGTGGCGATGGTGCTGCTATTGCTCGTGCCGATGGCCGTATTCCAGTACTACCAGGTCAAGGAACTGGAGGGTGCGAAATGACCAAGCCGAACAAGCCTTTGTCCGCCACGGTGCTGACGCTCGGATTTCTCTTTCTTTATATCCCGATCATCAGCCTCGTCGTGTTCTCCTTCAACGAGTCGAAGCTCGTCACCGTCTGGTCCGGCTTCTCGCTGAAATGGTATGGCGCATTGCTGCACGATGACGAACTGCTCACGGCCGCATGGCTGTCGCTGAAGATCGGCTTGATGACGGCGTGCGCGTCCGTCGTGATCGGCACGTGGGCGGGTTTCGTGCTCGCGCGCTTTGGGCGCTTTCGCGGCTTCACGTTCTTCGCGGGCATGATCAACGCGCCGCTGGTGATTCCCGAAGTGATTCAGGGCATATCGCTGCTGCTGCTCTTCGTCGCGCTGGAGCAGATGATCGGCTGGCCCAAGGGACGCGGCGTGCTGACGATGTGGATCGGCCACGTGATGCTGTGTGTTTCGTATGTCGCGATCATCGTGCAGTCGCGCATCAAGGAACTGAACCGGTCCCTCGAAGAAGCGGCACTCGATCTCGGCGCGACGCCGTTCAAGGTGTTCTTCGTCATCACGCTGCCGCTGATCTCGCAGGCCTTGCTGTCCGGCTGGCTGCTGTCGTTCACGCTTTCCGTCGACGATCTCGTGCTCTCCGCATTCCTGTCCGGCCCGGGCTCGACCACATTGCCGCTCGTCGTGTTCTCGCGCGTACGCCTTGGCCTGAACCCGGAAATGAATGCACTCGCCACGCTCTTCATCACGGCCGTGACGATCGGCGTGATCGTCGTCAATCAATGGATGCTGATGCGCGACCGCAAGCGCACGCGCGACATGCAGATGGCGTTCGCGATAGCCGACGCGGCCGATGCCCCTTCGACAACCACACGCCCTGCCGTGGCGACCAACACGCTCGATACGGCCAACGCATAAGAAGTTCTTCGCAATACGACAAACAAGGAGAAAATTGCATGAGAAAGAAACTTATCTGTCTGCTGGTAGCGGGGGCTCTGCCGGGTGCCGCTTTTGCGGACTCGACCAGCGCACAGATCAAGGCGCTTCAGCAACAACTGAACGCGCTGCAAAAAGAAGTGAAGGAATTGCGTGCGCAAGTGGCCACCGCGCCTGCAGCGAAGCCTGCTGTGGGCACAGCCACTACGCCCGCATTGGCCGCCGCCCCGGTCGATATCACTTCACCCGATTACGGCCGGGCGCCCGCGAATATCAGCAACGACGACCTGACCACGATCAAGCAGCAGATCGCGAATCAGCAGTTGAAGGTCGATTCGCTAGAAGATGCGGCGCAGACGGGGCCGATCGCAGGTCTTTCGGTGACGGGCTATATCGACCCGACGTATATCTATAACCGCGCGCAGAGTTCGTCGTCGTTCCTGTTCGCCAATCACGAGAGCGCGTACAACTACTACAACAGCACGTTCGGCGACCTGTATCTCGACATCAAGAAGACATTCGGTGTCGGGCCGATGGCGCCGTCGGCGGAAATCACGTTGATGCCGAACCGCGGCAACGGCATCACGCTGCTGCAGAACTCGCATGGCGACATTGGCAACAACATCCTGAACACGGCCGTTGTCAACGTGCCGCTGACGGGGTCGACGACGTTCGTCGCCGGTTTGATTCCGAGCTTTGGCGGTTATGAAGTACAGCAGTCGAACCAGATGCTTACGCTCACGCACAACCTGCTGTATGACTTCTCCGATCCGGGCAGCTATGTCGGCGTCGGTGCGAACTATACGGCGGGCAACTGGGCGTGGAAGTTCTTTGTTGGCAATGAACAGTACCGCACGTATGGTGCCGTCACGCAGACGGGCACGAATGCGTTGGGCGATCCGATCACGACGAGCAACAAGATTCCGACGTTTACTGCGCGTGCTGACTATACGTGGTCCAGCGCGCTGGATATCGGCGGATCGTTCAATATTGGACGTCAGACGCTGCCGAGTGCCGTCGATCCGGTGACGGGCAATGTCAGTTATGGCGTGGGTGGTCAGGCGCCTAGCTCGGGCGGGACGTTCTTCTTTGGCGAAGTCGACGCGACTTATACGTTGGCGGATGTGCAGTACAACGCCGAACTCGATTATGGTCAGCAGCAGAATGCGGCGTTCAACGGCGGCCAGGCGCAGTGGTATGGTCTGTCACTGCTCGCGCATCGGAAGTTCAATATGCCTGTGGTGGGTCGCATGAGTGCGACTCTGCGGTATGACCTTCTTGTTAATAGCAAGAACGGTGGCGGCGGCGGTGGGATTGCTTTGAATTCCAATGGTATGGATGTGAATAACGGGTTCGGTATCGGTGCTGATTGTCTAGCAAACTCGAAGGCCAATGGTGGCCTTGGGTTTGAGTGTAAGGGGGCTAACCGTCAGGATGTCGCGCTGGATCTGTTGTTCTTCCCGACGCAGCAGATTACCGTCAAGGTGGAATATCGCCACGACTGGGCGAATCAGAACGTGTTCTTGCGGAATGATGGGTCTTATAGCAAGTCGAATGATTTGCTAGCTACGCAGTTTATTTACTCGTTCTGAGCGTGGTTTTATGTCTGCGACGCTTCTTGAGTTGGTTTGCCTGGGGCGTCGTTGGCATCTGCATTGCGGTGTTTGCTGCGCAAGCTTTGACGTTGGGTGTTCTGGTCTTTTCGCTGGCATCCGCGATGCGTTAGCGTGCTTCACGCGTCGCCCCTGTGCGGGGCGGCACCTACTTTTCTTTGCCGCCGCAAAGAAAAGTAGGCAAAAGAAAGCGGCTAACACCGCCCGCCCGTGTTCTTATCCACGGGCCCTCAACGTCCCCATGCTTCACTCGGCAGTGCCCTTGGCTGGTGCTCGTTGCCAACGCTTCGAACGATCGCCTCACCCGCTTCGAATACGTGTACTCGGGCCAGCGGCAGCGAATGGTATGTGCCGCCCAGGTGGCAAACTGTGTGTAGGTTGTCGCGTCGTATAGCCTGGCGCTCTTAAATGGAGGTATGCGCGTGCTATCGGTCCGAAGTGAGGCGCGCGAGACACTACGGCCTACACACAGTTTGCCACCTGGGCGGCCGTGGAATATCTGGCACGGCGTGGTGCAGCGCGGGTGGGTGAAGTGGGTGAGGCGCAGCGCAAGAGCGTTGGCAACGAACGTGGGTCACGTGGTTGCCGTATGAAGCGTAAGACCCTTTGGGGGCCCTCAGGCAGGAAGAAATGTTGGCGGTGTTAGCCGCTTTCTTTTGCCTACTTTTCTTTGCGGCGGCAAAGAAAAGTAGGTGCCGCCCCGCACAGGGGCGACGCTTGAAGCACGCTAACAAATCGCGGATGCCAGCGAAAACCCCAAAAAACCAAACCGCCCGCGCCACGAAGGCAAAAGGCAAAACGCAGATGGCAGCGCAAAGACCAGAACCCCAACCAACAACATCTCGCCCATGCCAGAAAACCTCAACTCCCAGCCTCACACAGCATCGTGGTACGCGGCAACCACCAACGACCACACACACCATCCACCGCTGGAAGAAACCATAACCGTTGACGTCTGTGTAATAGGCGCCGGCCTGACCGGCATCTCAACCGCATTGAACCTCGCGGAACGCGGCCACACAGTAGCGGTGCTAGAAGCATCAAAAGTCGGCTGGGCGGCGAGCGGCCGCAATGGCGGCCAACTGATAGGCGGTTTCGCCTGCGAAATAGACACGTTCGCGAAGTACATGCCCGAGAGCGACGTCCAGCGCATGTGGAAAATGGGCTTAGAAACGCTAGACATAGTGAAAGACCGCGTAGCGAAGCACAGCATAGACTGCGATCTAACGATGGGCTACCTCACAGCCGCCAACAAGCCAAAACATGTAGACGCACTACGCACCTGGCGCGATGACGCAAAAAAACGCTTCAACCACGACCGATACCGGTATATCGAACGCGCGCACATGGACCAGTACGTGCAATCATCCCGCTATCTCGGTGGCCTTTTCGACCCGGACAGCGGCCACCTGCATCCCCTCAACTACACGTTAGGCCTAGCCCGAGCAGCCGTCGAAAGCGGCGTTCGCATCTACGAAAACAGTTGCGTCACAACACTCCGTAAAGAAAACAGCACCCATCTGATCGAAACAGCTAAAGGAACGGTGCGCGCCAAATACGTAGTACTAGCCTGCAACACATGGCTCGGAGCGCTAGCGCCACAGGTATCCCGAAAGATCATGCCCGTCGGCACCTACGTCATCGCCACAGAACCGCTCGACCCGGCCCGCGCCGCCGCACTGATGCCCGCGCGCGCCGCCGTCTGCGATAGCCGCTTCGTGCTCGACTATTTCCGCCCTGCTCCCGACAACCGTCTGCTGTGGGGCGGCAAGGTCAGCTATTCGACTTTCGCGCCACGCAATCTGGCCGAAGCCATGCGCCGCGACATGCTAAAAACCTTCCCGCAACTCGCCGATGTCAAAGTCGACTACGCATGGGGTGGCTTCGTCGACATCACGATGAACCGCGCACCGCATTTCGGCCGCCTTGCGCCAACCGTCTACTTCGCGCAAGGCTTCTCGGGACACGGCGTCAATACGACCGGGCTCGCGGGCAAGCTGATCGCGGAAGCCATTCACGGCCAGGCGTCGCGATTCGATCTGTTCGGTAAAATCCGCCATCGCGACTTTCCCGGCGGCGCGCTGCTCCGCACGCCCGCGCTCGTGCTTGCAATGACCTGGTATCGAATGAAGGACTGGCTCTGATGACGGAAACCCTCGACCGCCGCGCGGATGCGCTGATCCGCAACTCGTACTACGAAGCTACCGTGTCGCGCCCGCTTGCGGACGATCCAATGCTGGAAGGCCCGCTCGACGCCGACGTCTGTGTCATCGGCGCGGGCTTCTCCGGATTGTCGGTGGCGCTCGAATGCCGCGCGCGCGGGCTTTCCGTCGTCGTTCTCGATGCGCATCGCCCCGGCTGGGGTGCATCGGGACGCAACGGCGGACAGATGCTCGCCGGTTTTGCGAAAGACGAAGTCATCGAAAAGCAACTGGGCCTCGAAGGCGCGCGCGCTGCGTGGGCCTTGTCTGTCGATGCCGTCAAGCTGGTACACGAGAGGATCGAGCGCTATGGAATCGAATGCGATTTCACGCCGGGCTTCATGACAGTCGCGACCAAAGCGAAACGCGTCCCCGATCTGCGTGCATGGATGGATGCGGCGACGAACCGCTGGGGTTACCCACATCTTTCCTGGGTCGATGCTGGCGACATGCGCAAACGCATCGCGTCGGAACGCTATCTGGCAGGCGTCTACGATGCGTTGTCCGGCCATCTGCATCCGCTCAAGTATTGCCTCGGTCTCGCCGATGCGGCGCGCCGCGAAGGCGCGCAGCTCTTCGCGCATTCGCCCGTGCTCGAAGTCGTGCGCGGCGCACGGGCCGTGGTGCGTACCGCGACGGGCGAAGTGCGCTGCCGCTTCGTCGCCGCGTGCGGCAACGCGACGCTCGGCCATGTGTTGCCCGCCGCCGTTGCAGCGCGCATCGCGCCCATCGCGTCGTACATTGTCGCGACGGAATCGCTCGGCAAGGAGCGAGCCGATGCACTGATCAGGAACCGGACCGCGATCTGCGACAACAACTTTTTCCTCGACTACTTTCGCGTGTCGGCGGATCACCGCGTGCTGTTCGGCGGACGCGCGAGTTCGACGGGCGCATCCCCTGCACAACTTACCGGCGATATCCGCAAACGCATGCTCGCCGTCTTTCCGCAACTCGCAGATACGAAGATCGAATTTGCGTGGGGCGGCTTCGTCGATATCACCCGCAATCGCGCGCCCGATTTCGGCGCGATCGATCCGAACTACTTCTATGTGCAAGGCTTTTCGGGTCATGGCGTGGCGCTGACGGGCATTGCGGGACGCGTCATTGCAAAGGCGATCTCAGGCGACACGGCCGCGCTCGATCTGTTTTCGCGCATCAGGCACGCGCGCTTTCCGGGCGGCCCGGCGCTGCGCGGGCCGGCGCTGGAACTGGGGATGCTCTATCACCGGATTCGCGAGCTGTTCTGAATCGCATTGCAACACGGCTTGCACATGACAGACCGGGTTAAGTAAAGGCAGAATGTCCACCTCACCCTCGATGCGCCACACCCGCATTGAAGGCTTACCGTAACCCACAACCCGTTACGACGAGGCGTCGATGACTGCCGTACTCACTTCTGAAATCGCATCGAAATTCGCGGGCCTCGCGCTGGCTCACCTCACGCGCGAGTATCCGAACAAGCTCACGCATTCGCTCGCCGGGCCGCAGGACGTGCAAGGCCCGCGCGAGTTGCACCCCATCTTCTATGGCAGCTATGACTGGCACTCGAGCGTGCATGGCTACTGGTTGCTGTTGCATCTGATCGAACGCTTTCCGGAGTTGCCGGAAGCGCCGCGCATCGCTGCCGTCGTCGACGAGCACTTCACCGCGCAGAACGTCGCAGGTGAACGCGCGTATCTCGATCTGCCGCACAACCGCGGCTTCGAGCGCCCGTATGGTTGGGCGTGGCTGCTCGCGCTGTCGGGTCAGGTCGCATCGTTGAAGCTACCGCAAGCCGACCGCTGGGCGCAGACCATCGAGCCGCTGACGGCGGCTTTCGTCGAGCGCTTCGAAGAGTTTCTGCCGAAGGCGACGTATCCGCTGCGCGTCGGTACGCATTTCAACACCGCGTTCGCGCTGGCGCTGACGCTCGACTTCGCGCATCGCACGCAGCGCGATTCGCTCGCGCGTCTGGTCGTCGACACGGCGAAGCGCTGGTATCTGAACGACGCCGGATGCCAGGCGTGGGAGCCGTCGGGCGACGAGTTCCTGTCGCCCTCGCTAATGGAAGCGGAGTTGATGCGCCGCGTGCTGCCGCCTGCCGAATTCGCCGGATGGTTCGAGCGCTTCCTGCCCGATCTCGCGCAGCGTCAACCCGCGACGCTGTTCGTCCCCGCCACCGTCACGGATCGCAGCGACGGCAAGATCGCGCATCTCGACGGGCTGAACCTGAGCCGCGCGTGGTGCCAGCGGTCGCTGGCGCGCGCGCTGTCGAATGACGATCCGCGCCGCGCCGTGCTGTTCGAAGCCGCCGACGTTCATCTGGAAACCGCGTTGCAACACGTAGCGGGCGACTATATGGGCGAGCACTGGCTCGCTACGTTCGCTACGCTCGCGCTCGAAGCATAGAGAAAGTAGCGATCGCAACCAGTTCGCCGCGCAATTGAAAATGGCCAGTGTCTGCGAAGACACTGGCCATTCTGTTTTTCAAGCAGCAAAAGACACGCGTTGCCGATCAGTGCGAAATCTCTTCGAGCGCAACGCCGCGCGTGCGCGGCCCCATCACGCCGATCACCAGCATCACGATCGCCATCGCACCCGCGATGAACACGAACACGCCCGTCGACCCGAAGTAATTGAGTACCGACGCAATAAAGAACGCCGTGAAAATCGCCGAGAAACGGCTCCATGAATAGACGAATCCCACTGCACGCGCGCGGACGCTGGTCGGAAACAGCTCTGCCTGATAGGCGTGATAGCTGTACGACATGATATTGCTGCCCAGCGTCAGCCCAACACCGAGACAGATCAGCAGCGCGGCCGCCGTCGTCTGACTGAACCACAGCCCGCAGACGATGATGAGCGCCGCCATCGCAACGATCACGCTCTTGCGCTCGTACTTGTCCGCGATGAAAAGCCCAATGATCGGTCCGACAGGCGCCGCGAGCGCGATCACGCTCGAATAGGCAAGGCTCGTCGTCACGGTAATGCCCTGCTTGATCAACAGCGTCGGCACCCAGTTCGCAAAGCCATAGAAGCCGACTGTCTGGAAGATATTGAAGATGCTCAGCATCAGCGTGCGGCTACGATAAGGCGGCACCCACATGTCGCTGAAACGTCCGCTCGGCAGCACGGGAACGGGCGGCGCAGCCGGCGGCAACGGCTTGCCGTACTCGGCCTCGACCTTCGCTTCGAGCGCGCGCATCACGCGGTCCGCTTCATCGACGCGCCCTTGCTGCGCGAGCCAGCGCGGGCTTTCGGGCAGATTGCGCCGGATCCACCAGACGAACAGCGCGCCGTGCGCGCCGATCAGCACGACCCAGCGCCAACCATCGAGCCCAAGCGGCGCGCGCGGCACCAGCAGCCACGCAAGAAACGCGACGACAGGCACGGCCATGAAGCCCACCGCCTGCTCGCACGCGAACGCACGGCCGCGAATATGCTTCGGGACCAGCTCCGAGATGTATGTGCCGATCGTCACCAGCTCGACGCCGATTCCAAGGCCTGCCATGAAGCGCCAGAAGTTGAGCCCTGTGGCCGTCTCCTGAAACGCCATGATGACGTTGGCGACCGTGTACCACAGCAGCGAATAGGTGAAGATCGCGCGGCGGCCGAAGCGGTCCGCGAGAAAGCCACAGGCGATCGTGCCGATGAACAGCCCGAGAAACAGCGTCGCGATGAAGCTCGCGATGCCCGTCGTGCCGAATAGCCCCTGCGTGGTCGACGTGAGAATGCCGCTCTTGACGATGCCGGGCGCGACGTAGCCCGTATAGAGCAGATCGTAAAGCTCGAAGAAGAAGCCGAGGCTCAGCATCACGACGAGCTTCCATACCGAGCGCGTCGCGGGCAAGCGGTCGAGCCGCGCGCTGATGGTGCCGGCGTCGACGGCGGAATGCGACGATGCCGTCGTACTCGTCTGCGTGGTCCCAGGCTGCGGGATGCCCGCCTGGTCTTGCGTTGTCATTGTTCTGTCTCCTGTGTCGATGGCCTGCCGCGACTTCGAATGCAGGCCAGGCTCGCATTGTAGCCGCGCATCGGCTGGCAGGCGTCAGTTGCCTTCCTGCAGCATCACCACGCCAGCATTGGCCCGCTGCAACAGACGCCGGCTGCGTACCGAGAGATTGGTCAGGCGCAAGCGCTTGCCGAGCTTTGCGTAGCGCGCGTGCAGCGCTTCCAGTGCCGCAATCGCCGAATGATCCGCACAATGCAGATGGCGGCAATCGAGCGTCACGTTGGCCGGGTCGTTATGCGGCTCGAACAGCGCATGAAAATGCGCGGTCGATGCGAAGAACAGCGTGCCGCGCGGCGCATGGGTCGTTTCGCCCGATGCGTCGTCGAGTGTTTCGCTGCGAATCTCACCCGCGTGCTGCCACGCGAAGTTCAGCGCCGAAACGACGATGCCGCACAGCACGGCCGTCGCGAGATCGGTGAACACGGTGATGATCGTGACCGCGACGATCACCAGCGCGTCGCTGCGCGGCACCTTCTTCAGCGCGCGCAACGAGCCCCACGAAAACGTCTGCTGCGCGACGACGAACATCACGCCCACCAGCGCCGCGAGCGGAATGCGCTCGATCAGCGGCGACAGGAACAGGATGAAGAGCAGGATCATCACGCCGCTGGTCACGCCCGACACCCGCGAGCGCCCGCCGGAGCCGAGGTTGATGACGGTCTGGCCGATCATCGCGCAGCCGCCCATCGCGCCGAACAGGCCCGACACGATATTCGCGGCGCCGAGCGCAATGCACTCGCGGTTCGGCTGTCCGCGAGATTCCGTGAGTTCGTCGGTGAGGTTGAGCGTGAGCAGCGTTTCGAGCAAGCCGACCATCGACATCAACGCGGCGTACGGAAAGATGATGCGCAGCGTGTCGAGATCGAGCGGCACGCCTGGCATGCTGAACTCGGGCAGGCCGCCTGCAATGTGCGCCATGTCGCCGAGCGTGCGCGTTGGCAGATGCAGCAACTGGCTCAGCACGCCCACGCCGACAATCGCCGCAAGCGCGGGCGGCACCGCTTTCGTCAGGCGCGGCAAGCCGTACACGATCGCCATCGTCAACGCGACGAGTCCGCCCATCAGCCACAGCGCGTGACCGTGCAGCCATACACTGCCTTGCGGCGACGTTTGCTTGAAGTGCTCGAACTGCGCCATCGCGATGATGATCGCGAGTCCGTTGACGAAGCCGAGCATCACGGGATGCGGCACCATCCGGATCAGCTTGCCGAGCCGCAGCGCGCCGAACAACATCATCAGCAGGCCGCCCAGCACGACGGTCGCGAACAGATACTGCGGCCCATGCTGCACGACGAGCGCGACGATCACCACGGCCATCGACCCTGCCGCACCCGAGATCATGCCCGGCCGGCCGCCGAACAGCGCGGTGATCGTGCAGATGAAGAACGCACCATACAGGCCCATCAGCGGATTGAGGTGCGCGACGAGCGCGAACGCAATGCATTCGGGCACCAGCGCAAACGATGAAGTCAGGCCGGCGAGCACGTCGCCGCGAAGCGAGGAAAAGCGGGAGGCGATAAAACTGCGGTCTTGCATCTTGTTGTATGAACGAATCGGGCGTGCCGTCGAGGAACACTCACTCGCGCAAGCACAGGTGAACGGATTGAAATGCACCCGGGTTGTGCATGACGGACATGGCGTGCATGGACGCCACATCATCGACCGATCCGCATGCCGGTTGGCGTGCGGCTGGGCACAAAGGTGGACGGGATGGAAAGATAACAGGCTCGTGGCGGCAAGCCCGAGCCGGACCCTGATGTGCGCGGCTCTCGCGCAGCGCACGCGATTTTACAGGGTCAGCGACTCACGCGCAGTGGCGTGTGGTGATGGCAGCCGCTTCTCTAGCGGTAGTCGAAATCGTCTGCGGTAATCAACACGTGCGTCGCGCCCTTCGCGAGCGCCTTGCGCTCGGCGACGGCGGCGATACGGCGCAGGCCGTTGCCGAACGCCTTCGTGAGGTGCGACTCGTCCGCGCCGCGTTCCAGCCAGAAATGCTGCTCGAGCGCATCGCGCGTAATTGCGCAGCCTATCGCGCGCTTTTGCACGACGATATCGAAAGTCACGGCTTGGCCGTTAGTCGAAAGCGCAAAGTTGCTTAAGGACTGTTCCATGTTCAGCCTCTCGTGAGCTGCGATCTACCAGTGTTTCGTGTTGCTTTCATGAACCAAGCACCCATATTCCCGCACTCAAACTATCTCATTCCGTTCGGCATCGATCAGTTCGGGCGAACCCTCGACGCATCCCAATGCAAACGTTTGTACGGCCGGTACGCGTGGTCCGCACAACACCCAACCATGAAAAAACGTCCGAGATGTTCGCATTTTGAAGGCCATCGTGCAGTTGACCTTTGCCGTCAGACAGCTGCTTTCGCACGCAGTTTCGTACGCATTCGCACGACGCGAATCGCAGCGTTTCCGTCTGACAAAAACTTTGCGCACGAACGAAACGGCGTAGCGCGTGCCCGCTTCGTCAAGCATACATCGCAATCGTTTGCGCCATATGTCACGTTGCATCTAATGGAGAAATCCATGTGATCACAGAACCTCGTATGATCGAGGCTCTCAAAAGAACTCATACGAATAGTCGATGAAGCATCCTCGCTGGACGGGACTCATCTATCTGCTGGTTACGGCAACGGGATGGGCGCTCAACTGGCCCGCCATGAAAGTACTGCTGCGCGAATGGCCGCCGCTGTTTTCACGCGGCGTCGCGGGCGTGACGGCGTCCGTCCTGCTCGGCGTAGTCGCCGTGTGCGTGGGCGAGCGGCCACGCGTGCCGCGCGAGTACGTGCCGCGCCTGCTGCTCGCGGCATGCACGAATGTCTTCGCATGGATGGGCTTTTCCACGCTGTCGATGAAATGGCTGAGCGTCAGCGAAGGCGCGCTGCTCGTCTACACCATGCCGATCTGGGCGATGCTGCTCGCGTGGCCGGTCCTGTCGCGCAGGCCGTCCACCGTCGAGTTTCTCGCGCTGCTGCTCGGCCTCGCGGGCGTCGTCGTGCTGCTGGGCGGGCGCGGCGTGGCGTTCGACGCGGGCAAGATCGCGGGCATCGCCTTCGCGCTGCTAGCGGCCGTGCTGTTCGCGCTCGGCACCGTGATCGTGCGCACGCCGATTCCCGTCCCGCCCATCAGCCTCGTCGCGTGGCAGGTCGGACTCGGCTGCGCGCCGATGATCGCCGCGGGGCTGCTGATCGAACACCCGCAACTCGCGTCGCTGCACGCGGACGGCTGGGCCGTGCTGATCTATATGACGCTCGTGCCGATGGGCGTGTGCTATCTCGCGTGGTTCGCGACCTTGCGTCACCTGCCGCCGCAGATCGCGTCGATCGGCATGCTGCTGGTGCCGATCATGGGCATCGTTGCGGCGGCACTCGCGCTGGGCGAGCCGCTAGGGTGGAAAGAAGCCGTCGCGATGGCGCTCACGTTGAGCGGCGTCGCGCTGGCGCTGCGGCGCAAAGCGCCTCCGACAGAGCCCGAGTGATGACTGACGCTAGGGCTTTTCGAGAATGTCCTTGAGCCGATCGACGGCTTCGTCCGACTCGGCCTGAATCTTCGCTCGCAGAAGTACCGCGTTCAGCAACGCGAACCAGAGCGTCGGCGAACGGTACGTGAAGGTGCGCTCGAACTCCGTGCCGCCATTGCCGTTCGTGCCGGGCGCCAGCGCGTAACTGACCGTGCCGGCTGGGCGTCCTTCAATCGTGCCGTCGATCGTCCATTTCTCGGGGCGTTTGCGCTCGACAACCGTCCACACGACCTCGCCGCGCCGCCCAGCGACGCGAAATTCCTCCGTGGTCCGCTCGCCGATACCCAGCGAATGATCGGTCGCACCCGTCACGGACAACGACGATGGATGCCACGCGGGCCAATGCGCGGGCGTCGTCACGTAGTCGAAAACAGCAGTGCTTTCCCGCGCGATCGGCATGACGGTGACGATGCGTGTCGACAGATCGAATGCACGCGGCAGCGGAATGAACAGCACGCCGATCGCGGCCGCCACGCAGGCCACCATGACGATTGCTCGCAGTAGCGCTTTCATCGCTGTTCGCGCCTTGCGGGCGCGCTTCCGAATGATGAGGTTCTTTCCTTCGCACCCGCGCACGGGATTGCGGCCTGGCCACCGTTCTTACTGGTACTGTATGTTAGCGGCGTGGCCGCGCCAATGAGGATCGACGCGCGCCTTCGAGATGTCGCAACGTCGAATGGAATACCACCCATGCAAGCCCATCCTCTTCGCCTTCAACCCGGCCAGGATCTCCGCGACGCGCTGGAAGACAGGGTGCGCCAGCTCGGCGCGACGGCCGCGTTCGTGGTTCAGGGCATCGGCAGCCTGAGCGTCGCGCAGTTGCGATTCGCCGGTATCGACCAGCCGGGCGAACTGCGCGCGGACCTGGAAATCCTGACGCTCGCCGGTTCGGTTGCGCCAGACGGCGCGCATCTGCACATGTCGGTCTCCGACGCCAATGGCCGCGTGTTCGGCGGGCATGTGGCGCGCGGGTGCATCGTGCGAACGACCGTTGAAATTTTGCTCGCCTTGCTGCCCGATCATGCGTTCTCGCGCGAAGCCGATCCGCAGACGGGTTTCATGGAGCTGTTCATCCGTGACCGGCCACGCGGCGGGTAGCGAAAAGTAGCGGCGCGCGCGAAACGCGAGCCCACCAGGGCCCCTGGAACGTTCTTCGCTTGTCTGTTCGATGGGTCACCGTCCCCGCAGTGTAGGAGCGTGCGCCGCAATGCCTTACACTTGTCGGGTCGGAAACACATGGTCACTAATCAGTTGTTCAAGGAGGGAAACGTCCGTGGCAAATGAAAAAATGTTGGCGCAGATTTCTGATAAGGCGGGCTTCATCGCCGCGCTCGACCAGAGCGGCGGCTCCACGCCTGGCGCATTGCGACAGTACGGCATCGAAGAGAACGCTTACAACGGCGATGCCGAAATGTTCAAGCTGATCCACGAAATGCGCGTGCGCATCATCACCGCCCCCGCATTCTCGGGCGACAAGGTCATCGCGGCGATTCTCTTCGAAGCCACGATGGACGGACAGGCACAAGGCAAGCCCGTGCCTTCGTTTCTCTGGGAAGACCGCGGCGTCGTGCCCTTCCTCAAGGTCGACAAGGGACTCGAAGCGGAAAGCGACGGCGTGCGGCTGATGAAGCCGATCCCCGGACTCGACGCATTGCTCGCGCGCGCGGGCAAGCTCGGCATCTTCGGCACCAAGATGCGTTCCGTGATCGAGCAGAATTCGCCTGCGGGCATTGCTGCCGTGGTCAAGCAGCAGTTCGAGTACGGCGCGCAAATCGACGCGGGCGGCCTCATGCCGATTCTCGAACCCGAAGTGTCGATCAAGACACCCGACAAGGCAGGCGCCGAGAAGACGCTGCGCGACGAGATCATCAAGGGCCTCGACGCACTGCCCGCCGACAAGCAGGTCATGCTCAAGCTGACTATTCCCGACGTCGCCGATTTCTACAAGCCGCTGATCGATCATCCGCGGGTGTTGCGCGTCGTGGCGCTATCGGGCGGTTATACGCGGACTGAAGCGTGCAAACTGCTTGAAAAGAATCACGGCATGATCGCGAGCTTTTCGCGGGCGCTCATCAATGACCTGAAAAAGCAGCTGAGCGATAGCGAATTCAACGCGAAGCTGGCTGAAGCCATCGACGAGATTTACGACGCTTCCGCCGTCAAGGTCTGAGTGGTATTTGCGGCTAAGCCGCGCATCCGGGCATGCGCGGCTTAGCGTTAACGTGCTTTAGCGCCTCACGTCAATGCGCGGTCGGCGGCACGTCGGGGTCGATGTAGTCGCGACGCGAAACCCAGTACGGATCGCGGTTGTAGTACGTATGCAGCGATTCGCCCCATCTGGAATCGGCCATGCTGGGCCAGTGGTCCTTGTCGAAGCCCGGTTCGTCTTTCAGCATCTGCGCGCTGATATCGACGTGAAAGCACTTCTGGTCGGTGTCGAGCGTGAGCGCACTCCACGGAATGGCGTGCAGCGTTGCACCCATGCCGAGAAAGCCACCCTCGGACAGCACGGCATACGCAATACGCCCGCTGCGCACGTCGAGCATGATGTCGGAAATCTTGCCGACATGTTCTGCATCGGACGAATACACCTTCGTTCCGTCTAGCGTCGCGGCTGCCATCACCTCCGGCCCCGGACCTTCACCGACGCCGCCGCCGACAATATCGGCACCACCCGTTCTGCGCGTTTGCGGATTGATTGAGCCCATGTTTGCCTCCTATGAGAGTGAGCGCATGAAGGCGCGCAATGGGCGTTCCTGGATTGGGCGAAGGCGAGCCGAGGCTGAAATCGAATTGAAAACTTTACCTGGTCGGACCAGGTGCAAGTCATATTTCCCGAAAGCGATATCCAGTGCGACAGCCTGCCGCACCACTGCTACGCAGGAAACGCCGTCAACTGCTTCTTACGCCCATGCCCGCGCCCGCCTACGATTGACCCATGAAAACGCGTGGCTTCACGCAACCAGCGGGAGAACTGAAATGGGCTTACTGAACATGATGCGCATGGTGTTGTGGAGTTTCTTCGGCGTGCGGCGTGGCGCTGCGCACGAAGCCGATCTCGCGACCGTCAAGCTGCCGCTGCTGCCCGTGATGGCCGTCGTGCTCGCGCTGTGCTTCGGCGGGCTTCTGTTTGCATTCGCCAGAATCGCCGTCACGATCGCGCATTAACGCTCGCGCTGTGCGCTCAAGTGGCCTGCGCGATCAACCCGCCAAGCACCTGCACGGCGCGTTCGATATCGGCATTCCACGGATGCCCGAAGTTCAGCCTCACGCAATTCCGAAAGTTGCGCGACGCGGAAAAGATCGGCCCGGGCGCCACGCTGACGCCCTGTTCGATCGCCTGCCCGTGCAGCGTCAATGCATCGACGTGCTCGGGCAATTCGAGCCACACGAAATAGCCGCCTGAGGGACAAGTCCACCTCACGCCTTTCGGCATCGCGCGGCGTAGCGCGAGATTCATTGCATCGAGTTGCGCGCGCAACGCGGCACGCAGTTTTCGCAGATGCCTGTCGTATCCGCCATGCTGAAGATAGTCGGCGATACCCGCTTGCACGGGAATGCTCGCCGATAGCGTCGTCATCAGTTTGGCGCGCTGTACTTTCTCCGCAAACTTCCCAGCAGCAGCCCAGCCAATCCGATATCCCGGCGCGAGCGTCTTCGAGAAAGAACTGCAATGCATGACGAGTCCTTTACGGTCGAACGCGATGGCGGGCAATGGATAATCCGCCTGAAAATGCAGCTCGCCATAGACGTCGTCTTCGATCAGCGGCACGTCATACCGTGCCAGTAGTTCGACGAGCGCCTTTTTCTTTTCCACCGGCATCGTCGCGCCTGTCGGGTTCTGGTAATTCGTCATGAACCAGCACGCGCGAATGGGCTGCTTTTCCAGCGCTTGCGCAAGCGCGTCCAGGTCGAGGCCAGTTTGCGGATCGACGGGTATTTCGACTGCGCGTAGATCGAGTCGTTCAATAGCCTGCAGCGCCGCATAGAAGCCGGGCGATTCGACGGCCACGACGTCGCCGGGACGCGTGACGGCCATCAGGCAAAGATTCAGTGCTTCGAGCGCGCCATTCGTGACGACGATCTCATCGAACGGTTGCGACAGGCCCATGCCGAGATAGCGCAGCGCGATCTGCTGGCGCAAAGCCTCGTTGCCCGGCGGCAAATCAACGACCGTACTCCACGGGTTCATCGTCCGCGATGTTTGTGCAAGCGATTTGGAAAGACGTTGTAGCGGAAACAGCATCGGCGAAGGAAACGCCGAGCCTAACGGCACGACATTCGTATGCTTCGCCGCTTCGAGCACACTGAAAACGAGCTCGCTAATATCGACCTTCGCGGACTCGGTGAGCGCGCGCTTCGCGGTCGCTTCCCGCGTGTCGCGAACGGCTGCGCCAGGCGCGACGTAATAGCCGGAGCGCTCCTGCGCGCGAATGAGGCCCCACTCTTCCAGCAGATAGTACGCACGAAACGCCGTCGATTGACTCACGCCATGCTGCGCAATGACCTGCCGCAGCGAAGGCATGCGCGCGCCGACAGCAAGACTGCCCGAGCGTATTTCGGCCGCCATCGTATTGGCGAGTGCTTCATATCGGTTCATTGAAAATTGCGCGTGGCGGGACGCTCATGACACAGAGCTTTTTATACTAATCGGTACACGCCTGCGCAATCAACTGACATCAACGCTTCTGGTGCCGCATCGACAGGAATACGATCGACGCGGACACGGCCGCCACGATCGACGCGCCCGCAAACGCGCGCGCAAAGCCTTCGCCGTAACTCGACCGTGCGACATGAACGAGTGCATCCATCGATGCCGGTGAATAGAGCGCAAACGCACGCGAGAAGTCTCCCGCCATCACACGCTCGGTAAAGCCTTGCACGACGGGCAGATGAGTCTGTGTCATCTGTGCCGTCAGCGCGGAACGCACGCCTTCTGCCAGCACGGCGCCCAACCCCGAGAAGCCGAGCAGAATGCCCGTGAATCGCGAGGTCGTGCTGATGCCCGACGCCATGCCCGCGCGGTCGCGTGGCACCGTGCCCATGATCGCCTTCTGCGTCTCGCCGTTCAGCAGGCCGCCGCCGCTGCCGAGCAGCGCCATGGCGACGATCAGCCATGCGTGACTGGCGCTGCGCGCGGCGACCATCATCGCGAGATTGCCGCATGCGACCACCGCGAGACCGAGCGTGAGAATCTGGCGCGAGTCCATGTACGCCGCGAGCTTGCGACCTAGCTGCGGCAAGATCAGCATCGCAAGCGCGAAA
The DNA here is from genome assembly GCF_002902925.1 of Paraburkholderia terrae. Taxonomy (GTDB): domain Bacteria; phylum Pseudomonadota; class Gammaproteobacteria; order Burkholderiales; family Burkholderiaceae; genus Paraburkholderia; species Paraburkholderia terrae. Next base: position 2,099,830 of record NZ_CP026112.1, read on the forward strand.
GGCAGCATGCCTGCGCCCGCGACAAGCGCGCTTTCGCCACGCGCGTTCTGCAGAAATAGCGGCAATAGCGAAGCCATGACCTGCGCCGACGACGCATAAGCAAACATCGCCACGATCGCGCCGACGAACGGCAGCGAGCGGAACAGCGCGAGATCGAGCATCGGATGCGCACGCCGGCTTTCCACCCATACGAACAACGAGAAAAGGATCACGCCGGCGCATGCACGGGACAGCGCCTCTGTGCTCAGCCATCCGCGGTCAGGTCCGAGAATCAGCGCCCACGTCAGCGAGAACATCGCAGAGGCAAAAAGTGCAATACCGGGCAGATCGAGCGATCGCGGCGTCGGATCACGCGATTCGTCGACGATCCGCACGACGCCCGTCGCCAGCAGCGCGCAGATCGGCACGTTGATCGCGAATGCCCAGCGCCATCCGAGCCACGCATTGATGACGCCGCCAATCAGCGGCGAAAGGACCATCGTCAGCCCCATGATGCCGCCCCACACCGCCCAGGCTCGCGCGCGTTCGCGCTCGTCATGAAACGCGTGGCCGATGATGGCGAGCGCCGGCGCGAGCAGGAAGGCGGCACCGACGCCTTGCACAGCCCGGGCGACGTAGAGCAACTCGGCCGACGGCGCAACGCCGCATGCGAGCGACGAGGCCGCGAACAGCGCGATGCCCGTCAGAAACACGCGCTTGCGCCCATAGCGGTCGGCAAGCGACCCAGCGGGCAACAGCAGTGCGGCGAAGCACAACACATACGCGCTGATCACCCATTCGATATCGGCGAAAGAAGCGTTGAGATCGCGCGCGATGGTGGGCAGGACGATGCCGACCACGTTGGTGTCGAGCACCGTCATCGCGCAACCCATCGACGCGATGAGCAGCAGCGGCGTGCCGCGAGAGACGGAGCGGGAAGCGGTAATCGAGCTCATCAGACGGACCCGGCGGGAAACCTGCGGAAAGGAAGCCTGTATTCCACCAGTTTTCTCTATTTCGTTCATTGCCCGTCGTGTTCAATATAATTAGTTTCTACCTAATATACGGAAGCGTCGCGTCATGGAGCTGAGGCATCTGCGTTACTTCATCGCCGTCGCCGAGCGACTGCATTTCGCGCAGGCTGCAGAAGCGCTCGGCATTGCGCCGCCTACGCTTACTGTGCAAATCCAGGAGATGGAGCGCGCATTGCAGGCACAGCTGTTTCGCCGCACGCGGCGCTCGGTTGCGCTGACGCCCGCCGGCGAAGCGTTTCTCGCCGAAGCGCGCGAGACTGTCGCGCAGTTCGAGCGGGCGCTGCACGTCGGCCAGCGGGCCGGGCGCGGCGAGCTGGGGCGTATTCATATCGGGTATGTCGGCTCGGCGGCTTTTTCCGGCATCTTGCAGAAACAGTTGCGCGCGTTCCGTAGAGCGCGGCCGCACGTGCTCGTGCAGGCCACCGAGCACCCGATGGGCGAGCTACCCGCGCTGCTGGAGGAAGGCCGCGTCGATGTCGCGTTCGTGCGCTTGCCGGTGGATCTGCCGCCGTCGCTGCGCGCGCACGTGCTGGCGCGCGACGCGTTCTGCGCGGCGCTGCCTGCCGAGCATCCGCTGGCGGCTGCCACAGGGCCGATCAAGGCGCGCGCGCTGGCGGGCGAGAGCTTCGTCGTCCCCGAACAGGAACTGGGCACGCGGGAAATCGCGCGGCGCGGCCGGTTCAGCCCGCGCATCGTCAGCGCGCCCGGCACGTTGCTGGCCGTGCTGACCCAGGTTTCCGTCGGCGTGGGCGTCGCCATC